>JBOGLX010000032.1:0-28129 GCA_050745765.1 Occallatibacter sp.
AAAGATAACGCCGCTCGTTCTTAGTTGTCCATCTATTTGTTGGACACTACACTAGAGGGGCATTTTACGGGCTCCGCAACGTGTTACAACAAAGAGCGATGGCGAAGAAAACCAATCCAAAGCGCGAGCCGCAGCCGGGAGAGCCGGTGAGCCTGCGGGTTCTGGGCGAATATCTTGACTTGTCGCCGGCCACCATCTCGCTGGTATTGAATAACGCGCCCGGCGTGAGCGCCATCCCTAATCGGACGCGGGAGCGGGTGAAGGCAGCGGCCGCCCAGTTCGACTACCGGCCCAGTTTTTATGCCCGCTCGCTGCGCCGGCGGAAAACGTTTTCCATCGGCGTCCTCGTCCCCGAATTGAGCGACAGCTACACCACCCAGGTGCTCACCGGCGTCGAAGAATCCCTCCTCGAGGAAGGCTACTTTTACCTCACCGCCAGCCACCGCCGCAAACCCGACTTGATTGATGAGTATCCGCGCATGTTGATGGAGCGCTCGGTGGAGGGATTCATTCTGATCGACACGGTGCTCAAGCGCAGCTTCCAACTGCCGGCCGTCGCCATAGCCGCCCATCGCCACATTCCGGGAGTCACCAACGTGGTGCTGAACCAGCAGCGGGCGGCGGAACTCGTCTTGCAGCATCTGCACCAGCTTGGCCACCGGGAGATCGCCTTTATGCGCGGCGGCAGCCACAGCTCCGACGCCGACGACCGCTGGAAATGCCTGAAGACCGTAGCCAAAGAACTGGGCATCGCGGTGCGGCCCGAGTTGACCGTGCAGCTCAAGCTGCGCGTTTCCACGCCGGAGCTTGGGTTCGAGCCCGCGCGCGAATTGCTCAGTCGCAAGGCCTCTTTTACGGCCATGATCTGCTACGACGATATCGCCGCCTTCGGCGCCATACGCGCCATTCGGGACCTTGGATTGCGCGTGCCCGAGGACATTTCCGTGGTGGGCTTCGACGACATTCAAACTGCGTCCTTTTACAATCCCAGCCTGACCACCGTCCGCCAGCCGCTTTATCAGATGGGCGCATCGGCCGCCCGCATCCTGCTCCAGCGGATTCGCGGAACGGAAGACGTTGCACAGGAGCTGCTGGTGCAGCCCGAGTTAGTGGTCCGCGAGTCAACCTGCCCGCCCAACGGCCGATCCGCCCGTTCTAAGGCCGGGTGATTTCGACCCGTCGATCGTCAATCCCGGGGTCGAGACCGAGCCTTTTTCCGCCGGCCTCAGAGCATGATCCGGGGCACCTGAACCAAGACAAGTGCAATTGGTCAAAAACAGGCTGCGGAAAGAGGGCAAACTCAGGGCGAATTGCCGGTCGAAACCCCTCCGGGGCTGAAGAGCTTGCGGAAAAAGGGCCAAATTCGGCGTGAATCGCAGGGCAAGCGAGGCAGGGGCTAAAGCCCGAGTCTTTAAAATGAGTATCTTCGGCACGACTGAAGTCGTGCCCTGACACAAAACTCTGCCCAAACGGAGTTTTTCCGCCAGCTGTGAAGCCCCCTTGATTCTATGCGGCTTATGCGGGGGTTGAAACCCCCGCCTCCCTCCGAATTGAGTTTTTTCCGCAGCCTAAGCTGCCAGTCATTTGGGTTATCGGGATCCGCGCCTTCCTGGGTCAAAGATCGAACGATCAGGGCGCTATTCCTGCATAAACGCCGTTCGATCGCGCCAGGTTGCAAATACTCGCAACAGAGCGCAGATATTATCAGTCTTGCTCTTGACAAGCTTCGGCATTGCGGTAAAGTAAGTCAGCCCTTTGAAGGGCACCGTGAGTTGCTCCAGCGGTAACGTTCGGGGATGTCGCTGGAAATGCAGAAGTTCTCCGAAAACCACCCCTGGGGCAGCGCCGCAGGGCTGATGCCGTTCTTATTGGAGGGCTTCCCGATGACGATTAGGATTGGTTCTCTTGCCGCTTCGCTTCTTGGCCTCCTCTGCTCGCTTGCGGTGGTTCGTGCTTACGCCGGCAGCACCTGCCCCAAGTCCGAAATATGCAGCTGGAGCTACGTCATCACCATGCCGACGATTTCGGGCGGCATGGAGACAACGCCCACGGCGCAGTTCGACATGACCTCTCCGACCGCCCCTGCGAACGTCGTCCTTGATAGCTATAGCTCTATCGGTTCGCCGCTCCCCGGCGGGTCCTTCGTCGGGACCGCCTTTAGCGGCGCTTACGAATTGAATGTAATAGGTGCAATAACCGAACTGACTCTCGAGTATTCGGATTCCAGCAGCGATCTCCTCGCCTTCGACTTTATCGAGCCGGATTCCTTCTGGGCTCAGATCGGAACGCAGACCTTCGCATCGGATTCGGCCGCGGTTGCCTATGGGGCTCTGTATTTTGAACCGGGCGGCGCTACTGTCTTCGGCGACACGAATGTCGGCGCCTCATGGAATCTCGCTGGAGCGGACATTTCTCCCTGTTCTAGTTGCACTCTCACCACGACCGAGAACATGGTTCCGGTTCCGGAGGGCGGCGCAGCGCTGCTGTACCTCCTGCTGGGGGCGGCATCGGTTGGCTTGGCTTTGCGCTTCAAGTCCCGTCAACCCGCCTGATTCCTCTTCGAAAAACGTTGCGAGGCTGTTCGCCAAAGGACCAGCGGGGGCCAACGCTTTGGCAGACATTCGCGGAACCGTTCGAGCCGTCTTTACCGGCCCGAACGGGTTGCGTAAAAAGAGCGAGATACGAGCGAATTTTCCGCCGAAAAGCCCATCCGGGGCTGAAGCCCCATTGATTCAGCGGGCTTTATGCGGGGGTTGAAACCCCTGCCTCCCTCCGTCAAGAGTTTTTCCGCAGCCTGCGAAGCCCATCTCATAAACTCCAGGCCACCTGCCGGCAGCATGACTCTGGTATGGTTGGCAGCATTCAGCCATTGCCGGCGCCGTTTCTCAAGGCCCCGGCCCCGGACCCATGGCCGTAGCTGAACCGGAGCGCCAGCCGTCTCTTCCTTGCTAAAACGTTTGAGTAGAAAATTCCTCTTGACAATCCTCCTTTTCCTGGTTTTTAATGTGTGCCGGCTCCAAAAGTTGGGTAATTTTTTCATTCAAATGGGAGGGATTCGCCTCCCCCGGCAGGATGAGAGCGCTTCTTCCTTGAAATCTAAGGGGTTCTGCGCCGCATTCTACTAAAACGATTGAGCAGATTCCGCAAGGCGCGCGGCAGGGATTGAGACAGGAGTGAAGGAACGGACCCGCCGATCTCGCCGGTTTTTGCATTGCGCCGGGCCGCCCCGCAAATCTTTGCCGGCGGCGAGTGCTCGTAGGCAGGGTCAGGGGCGCGCAGGCAGGCTCGGAGGATTGAGGAGGGGGGAAAGCGCATGGGTTCTCCTTGAAGTTGACGTTTCCAGAGGTAAGGCCAGATATTGCCGGTCGATTCCAAGCACCAAAAGCCGGGCAAGTCCATGCTGCGCGGCAGTCGGCTCACTCACGGCCGGTTGGGCAGCAGCGCGAGATGCACAACCCGTTCCAACCTTGAAAAGGAAGGTCACATGAGAGACGCGAAACACTGGTTCCTACTGTTGCCGCTGATTTTCGTTTTGTGCTGCGCGGGAGCAGTTGCGCAAGCCAACTCGGAGTTGACGGGCATCGTTACAGACTCAACCGGAGCCGTAGTCCCCGGAGCGAGCATTACGCTCACCAACCAGGCTAACGGCTTCATCAGCAATACGGTAAGCGATTCAGCCGGACTTTTCGACTTCAATGGCCTGAACCCGGCTTTCTATACCCTGAAGGCGACGGCGAGAGGCTTCAAGACCTTCGTGAAGACCAACATTGTCGTCAACGTTTCTGGAACCTTTCACGTCGCCGTGCCCCTGGCGGTCGGTGCCGCGGACCAGACGGTCACCGTCACGGCCGACGCTCTGACCATTCAAACCGACTCCAACGTGGTCAGCTCGCTGATCACCACCCAACAGCTCAGTCAGATTGCGACGGAGAACCACAACTTTGTGGCTCTTGCCGCGCTGGGCATGGGCGTAAGTTCCGAACTGCCGGCCAGCAACACGCCCTCCTCGGTGGCCGCCAGCTTCGCCATCAGCATCAACGGACTGCGCGAGAGCCATAATATCTGGCTGATTGACGGCGGCGAGTCGGACGACCGCGGCGGCGCCGGCGGCATGGCCATCATGCCCTCCATGGAGGGCATTTCCCAGTTCACCACCATGAGTTCGAACTATCCTCCGGATTACGGTATCTCCTCCGGCGCCACCATGAGCCTTTCGCTCAAGAGCGGCACGAAGACATTCCACGGGGAGTTGTGGGAGTTCAACCGCAACACCGACTACAACGCCAACACCTGGAACAACAAGCAGAGCACCCCGTTTGGGCAGCGCCCCCCGACGCACTACAACCTCTACGGCTTCAACATCGGCGGCCCGGTGATGATCCCGCATGTCTACAATACCGGCCGCAATAAGACGTTCTTCTTCTGGAACGAAGAGTGGCGCAAGCTCACCAGCCCGACCAGCTCTGACAATCCCACCCTCGATCCGGCGGACATCCCCACGGCCGGCACCGATCTGGTGTACGTGGCGCCGAAGTTCAAACCCACCAATCAGCTCGTGGTTCCGAAAGTGTCCACAAGTTCCCAATACTACTTGACCAAGCTGGCGCCCTTGGGCCTGGTCCCCGGACAGCCGTTCCCCAATAACACCATTCCGCACAGCCTGTTCGATCCCAACGCGGTGTTATACCTTAACGCCGGCATCCTGCCCAAACCCACCACAGGCAACGACTATTCGTCGGCAACCATCGGGCTGCCCATCGACATCCGCGACGACATCGTGCGCATCGACCACAATTTCAACGACAAGTGGCGGATCCTCGGTCACTGGATTCACGACAGCGTGACCCAGGACTATGGACAACCGGAATTGGGATGGTGCGGGTGCAACTACAATACGCTGACCTCGAACCTCTCCAACCCGGCCAACAGCGCGGCCATCAAGCTGAGCGGGACCATCAACCCCAGCCTGCTGGTCGAAGCCAGCATCAACTACGACGCCAACGAGATCAACATCACCCCCAGCGCCAACACCTTCCTGCCGTCCGGGTGGAGCGTTGCGCCGGTGGTCAGCGCCTACACCGTCGGCCGCAAGATATGGCCGGGCATTTCCGGCTTCGGCGCGCCGTATAACACGTCGGAAGACACCGCCACCGAGCCCTACCACAACGCCGCGCTCGACTACGAGCCTCGGATCGACGTCTCCTACACCAGGGGCAAGCACGATATGAAGTTCGGCTTCAGCCTCAACCACTACACCAAGAACCAGATGCTCTATGGAGACGCGCAGGGCGACTACGGCTTCAGCGCATTTTCCGGCGACGGCATCATGGATATGCTGCTCGGGATCGCCAACTCCTACAGCCAGGCGCAGTCGGCGCCCATCCGCCACTACGTCAATAACACCCCATCCATCTACGCCATGGATAACTGGCACGTGACTCCCCAGCTGTCTCTGCAGCTCGGCGTCCGCTGGGATGCCCTGCCGCATGCCTGGGAACGCAACAACCTGGTCGGCAACTTCAACCCGGAGCACTACCTGGCCGGAACGGGCGATGCGCCCATGTTCGATGCGGGCGGAAACATCGATGCTGCCAGCCCGGACCTCTACACCTACCTCGGCATCCCGTCCTACGCCAACGGCATCGATCTGGCCGGCCAGAACGGCGTTCCGCGCGGCCTGGTTACCAACGACTACGCCACCATTCAGCCTCGTCTCGGCTTCTCCGAGGATATTTTCGGAAACGGCAAGACGGTGCTCCGCGGGGGCATCGGAACCTTCTACGAGCGCATGCAGGGCAACGACATCTACAACGCCGCGGCCAGCCTGCCCTTCGACCCCTCGCTCAACCTGGGCAGCGACTACTTCAGCACCCCAGGGACGAGATGGGACACCGGCGCGGCCATCGGGCCCAACGACCTGATCTTCGCCGGCGGCATGACCGATATGGCCAGCAAATATCCGGCTCCGGCCGTGGCCCAGTATAGCCTCGGCGTGCAGCACCAGCTTGCTCCCGCGATGATATGGATCGTCCAGTATGTCGGCAACCTCGCGTGGCATCAGAACATCGAGCGGCAAATCAACAACATGGTGCCGGGCGGCGTGGGATCGGTCACGGAGACCTTCAACGGGTCGCCGGTCAGCCTCGATTCCCGCTGTATTTCCGGCAATGGACAGAATGCCAGTCAGACGGTGAGCGGCGTCGCCACCGGCTTCGCCGACAACGCGGCATGCGCCGCCGGCTTCGGTCAGGCCGGCGGTTTCAACGCCTTCCGCGAGTATCCCGGCTTTGCCGGAATCACCCAGGAAGAAAACACCACCAACGGTAACTACAATGGCTTCCAGACCGGCGTGCGCGTGCAGAACCGCTGGGGGCTCAGCGGTGAAGTCGATTACACCTGGTCGCACGAAATCGACATCACCAGCGGCGACCTCGACGGAGTCAGCGATCCCTGGAACCTGAAGTACGACAAAGGCTCCGGATCTTACGACCGCCGCCAGATGCTGAGCATCAACTACGTGTACAACATGCCTTTCTTCAATCACTCGGAGGCCGTGTTGAAGGCCGTCGCCGGCGGCTGGTCAATCGCCGGAACGGCCATCGACGAATCCGGCGTGCCCGCGGTCCCGGGAATGTCCCTGAGCGGCGGGTTCGATCCTGTCGGTCTGGGCGGAGGCTACACCAACCGTCCCAACGTAAGCGCAAAGATGACCTATCCGAAGAAAGAGCACGATTTCTTCAATACCGGCGTCTGGTCGGTCCCCACTCCTTCCTGGGAGGGCGGCACGAATCTCGGCTTCGGCAACTCCAGGAGGGACACGATTGTGGGTCCCGGCGAGGTGAACTTCTCGACCGCGCTTTACAAGACGTTCGCGGTGACCGAGCGGGTGAACTTCCAACTGCGATTCGAGTCGTTCAACACCTTCAACCACACCGAGTGGAACGCGGTAAGCACCTCACTGGGCTCGGGCAACTTTGGCCAGATCACAGGCGCCCAGGATCCGCGCAATCTCGAGCTGGCCGGCAAGTTCAACTTCTAACGTAACCCTTCAACCGAGGCGCGGCGGGTCTTCCCGCCGCGCCTTTTTCATTTCATCGCCCTGTAAGGCGGCGGCTGGGAAGGCGATAATGGAAATACAAAGGGATAAGTGGGCGTGATGCGGGCCGTTCATCTCGGGATGATCCTTGGGTTGGCCGCGGGGGTGGTGCGCGGGCAGACGGCCTCCTCGCCGGACGGGCCGCGGGACCAAGCACTTCTGCTGGAGCGGCAGGGCAGGGACGCGCAGGCCGAGCAAGCGTGGCGCGCCATGCTGAAATCGCATCCCTCCGATCCTGAGCCTTACGCACACCTTGGAGTCCTCGAAGCGCGGCAGCAGCATTACGAAGAAGCTGCGGCCGACTATCGGAAAGCTTTAGCCATAGGACCTGCTATTCCGGCTCTGCGCCTCAACCTGGGGCTTGCGCTTTTCAAAGAGGGCGACCTGAAGGGCGCGATTCAAGAGTTCCAGCCTCTGCTCAAAGAGACGCCCGCACCCTCGCCGGACAATCTGCGCCTCACCGTCCTTATCGGGATGGCGCACTACGGACTGGCCGAGTACGCCCAGGCGGCGCCGTATCTGAAAAGCGCCTCGGAGCGCGATCCCAGGAACCTGGAGCTGCTGCTGGCCCTGGCGCACAGCTACTTATGGTCCAAACAGTACCAGAGCGTCATGGACACCTACCGCGCCATCCTCCAGATAAACCCGGAATCGGCCGAGGCCGATATGCTCGCTGGAGAAGCCCTCGATGCGACGAAGGACACTTATGGCGCTATTCAGCAGTTCCGCGCCGCCGTGCGGGCGGACCCTAAGATGCCCGACGTTCACTTTGGCCTCGGTTACCTGCTGTGGACCCAGCAGCAGTACCCCGAAGCTGCCGCCGAGTTCCGGGCCGAGCTGGACTTGAACCCCGGCCACGCCCAGGCGTTGACTTATCTGGGAGACTGCGATATCCGTTTGAGCCATCCTGAAATGGCCGCTCCGCTGCTTGAAAAGGCTATCCGCATAGATCCCGGAATCGAACTGGCCTATCTGGATCTGGGCATCATCGATGCGGATGCGGGCCGCCGGAACCAAGCCTTAGAGGAGATGCTGGCCGCGGAGAAGCTCGCGCCTGCCGACGTGAATGTACATTGGCGGCTGGGGCGCCTTTACAGGGAAATGGGCAATAGAGAGCAGGCAATCGCTGAGTTAGATAAGGCGAAAAACCTCACTCAGTCTGCCGACGCGGCGGTCATGGACAAGATAAATCCCAACCATGCGCCGAAGACGCCGCCTGTTTCGACGGGTAAATAACTGAACATCGCATCGCCCCAGAGCGGCCGCGGAGATATCCAGATCATCTGCCGCAATATTCCACCGATGCGCGTCGGTTATTCCTCGCGGAGCTCCCGCATGGGATTGGCCTGCACGGCAATTTGTAACTGTGGAAGCGTTGGTGTAGCACAGCCTTCGATAAGCTGTTCTGTTTCGGCCAGCGTTTCGAATCGGTGGACATTCAGACATTCCGTCGCGGAGTGTGCCGCTAAGATATGGGAATGAAGAACTCCCTCGCCGGGATCTCTCCTTTGATCTCGATCGACCGCAACTCGGCGACACCTTTGCACAAGCAAGTTTACGACGGATATCGTGCAGCCATCCTTCGCGGCGATTTAAGTCCCGGCCAGCGGATTCCATCGAGCCGGAAGCTGGCCGCAGATATTCGCATTTCCCGTTTCCCCGTGCTCTATGCCTATGATCAGCTCCTGGCAGAAGGGTACTTTGAGAGCCAGACGGGATCGGGGACGTATGTTTCGCGCACGCTTCCCGAGCAAATGACGTCTGTGAATCGAGGTCCCGGCTCGTCCGGCAATGCTTCTTCAGGGCCGCGTCCCGTTGCGCAGCGCACGACGATATTCCCTGCGTTTACGGATAGTCCGACGTTACGGGGATGGGGGGCGTTTAACGTGCATCAGCCGGCTTTGGACGAGTTTCCGTTTGGGATATGGTCAAAGCTTTTGATGCGGCATAGCCGGAACCCGCCTTCCAGCATTCATCAGATTGCGCCCTTCGGCTCTACGCGGCTGCGGCGGGAATTGTGCGCCTACCTGCGCACGGCGCGAGGGGTAAAGTGCGATCCGGAGCAGGTCATGGTGGTTTCCGGATCGCAGCAGGCTCTGGATCTTACCGCCCGCGTGCTGATGGATCCGGGAAGCGCCGTATTTTTTGAGGAGCCCGGCTATCGGCTGGCGCGGACGGCGCTCGAAATCTCGGGATGCCAGGTCGTGCCCGTGCCGGTGGACCACGACGGGATGGACATCGCTTACGCGAGCAAGCTGGGCGTTCGGGCGCGCGCGGCGATGGTAACTCCTTCACACCAGTTTCCGCTGGGTTCGACTATGAGCGCCACACGCCGTCTGCACCTGCTGAATTGGGCGCAGAGCGCCGGGGCCTGGATTATCGAGGACGATTACGACAGCGAATACCGCTACGAAAGCAAACCAATTGCTTGTTTGCAGGGCCTGGACGCGAACTCCCGCGTGATCTACGTGGGAACCTTCAGCAAGGTTCTGTTTCCATCCATACGCATTGGATATATTGTGATTCCAAGCGATCTGGTTCCGCGCTTTGCGGCGATGCGTTTTGCCATGGATATATTCCCCCCCTACCTGTTTCAAGAAGTGCTTGCGGATTTCATCGAGCTTGGACACTTCGGGAGGCATATTCGAAGGATGCGGCAGCTTTACGGGGAGCGGCGCGCGGCGCTGATTGAATGCCTTCGGGCCGAATTCGGAGACATGCTGGAGGTGTGTGGAACGGAAGCGGGAATGCACCTGGTGGCGATGCTGCCCGACGGCTTTGATGACCGGGAAATCGCGGACAGGGCAGGCCGTCAACAGCTTTGGATGATGCCTTTGTCGTCCTACTATATGGGACGGGCGCCCAGGCAAGGGCTGGTCCTTGGTTTTGGCAGCACCTCAATCGACCAGGTTCCGGGCGCGGTGAAGCGGCTGCGTGCCGCGTTGACGGCCTGAAGGCCGTGACCAGTGGCAGCGGAGTAACATGGGACCTGCAAGCAAACAAAGTGAACCTGCCCCCGTCCATTTCCAGCATCGCCGTGCTCATTCCGGCGCGGCGTCATGAGCCGGCGCTCGATCCGCTGATTCACGCGCTCGTCGAAAGGGGAGCGGGGGTGATCGTGGTTGTGGACGATGGCAGCCCTGAAGACGACAAGGCGGCTTTTGCCGCGCTCTCGCGGATCGACAGGGTGCATCTGGTGCGCCATGCGGTGAATCTGGGCAAGGGCCGCGCACTCAAGACCGGCATCAATTATTTTCTGAATTCATTTCCCCAATTTGCAGGGCTGGTGACGGCGGACGCGGACGGGCAGCACTCGGCCGAAGATATTCTGCGCGTGGCGAACGCGCTGCTGGCCGCGCCGGGCCGCGCTCAACTGGGTTTCCGGCGCTTTGGCCGCGAGACGCCGCTGCGCAGCCGCTTCGGGAATGGCCTGACGCGATCCGTCTTCCACTTTGTCAGCGGCTGCCGCGTCAGCGATACGCAGACTGGACTGCGCGCCTTTCCCGCGGCCCTGCTGCCGGCGCTGATGGCGCTGCCCGGCGAGCGCTACGAGTACGAGATGACCGTGCTCGGCTACCTTTGCCGCCAGGGAAATCCGCCGCTCGAAACGCCCATCTCCACCATTTATATCGACAACAACCGCTCCTCGTCGTTCAATCCCGTGCTGGATTCGATGCGTGTTTACTTTGTGCTGCTGCGTTTCTATGCGTCGTCATTGTTCTCGGCCGGGCTGGACCTGGCGGGATTCTGCGTCGCGTTCTGGATCACGAAAAATTTGCTGATTGCGGTGATTGCCGGACGGGTCAATTCATTGATCAACTTTGCGCTGAATCGCAGCCTTGTGTTTCACCGCGCCGACCCGATCAAAGGCTCGTTATGGCGTTATTACCTGCTGGCAGCGGTACTCGCGATCATTTGCTATAGCGCGATCCGCGGACTTTCCCATTTGCTTGGCTGGAACATTGTGGTCATCAAGATTGTCGTCGAGACATCGCTTTCGCTGGTCAGCTTCTCTGTGCAAAGGACGTTTGTATTCGCGGATAAAGGCGAACTTGTCCGCGAGTAGAGAGCCGCGGCGGCGGTCAGGCCTTCCGCCACACACTGATGAGATAGAGCGGAAAGAGCGGAGAGAGCAGGGATCTTCTGATTCTGTGGAAGCCGTTTGCCGAGAGGAATTCTTCCACCTGGTAACCGGTATGGTAGTGGTCCCACGGTTTCTGGTATTTTCCGGCGATGCGCGTGGCGCGCGTAAATGCGTTTTCGGTAGGCAGCGAGGTAAAGAGAAACCCATCGGACTTGAGCCAGGAGCGAATCCGCGCAACCGGCGTCCCGAGCTCTTTGAAGTGTTCGAGGACGTCGGGGGCCGTGACCACATCGAACATCCCGGGGCCAAATTCGGTGGTGGTGTATATGTCGGTATTGACCAATGAGACGTTCGACGGCTTGTAGTATGCAAGAATTTTTTGGGCCTCCGCGGTCTCGATATCGACGCCGGTGACCGATTTGAACTCCGAGGCCAGAGTGGGGAGAAAGACGCCGCTGCCGCAGCCGAAGTCCAGGCACGAGTCTCTGCGCACGGGATATTGCGAGAGATAACGATGGAGCACGCGCAGCCGCTCCCAGAAGAATTTACGCGCCAGCCAGTTGGGGTGGTAATAGAGCTTCGGCATGCGGTTGCTTTCCGTAGCGCCACTCCGCAAGCGCGAGGCGGGTATCTCGACGAACATGCTCTGACCTTTCCTGAATAGAGCCGGCCAAATAGGGTCGGAGTTTATCGGGCCTGGAGTTTTTTTTGCGACTGCGCCCAGGCTAGGTTGTTGCGGGCGAGCTGGAAATCGGGTTTGAGGCGCACCGCCATTTGCGCGGCGGCGATGGCCTGATCCCAGTTGTGCATGGAATCGTAGGCGGCGGCAATATTGTTATACGCCTCGGCGTAGTTGGGGCGCAGGCGCAGGGCCTGGCGCGCGTCCGCGATGCTCTTCTTGTATTGTCCGGCCTGATTATCGCGCAGAGAGACGTTCAGCCAATCTTCGGCCGTCCTGTTTGCGGACTGGCCGGCCGCGGCGCCGGATTTTTCGCGCGTGTAGAGGGCCAGGCTGTTCTTTGCCAGCGTGAAGCCGGGCTCGATGCGCAAAGCTTCGCGTTCATTTTCGATTGCCTGGTCCCATTGTCCCAGGCCCGCGTAGGCGGCGCCGATGTTGTTGTAGGCGAGCGCGGAGTTCGGATCGAGCTTGAGGGCCTGCCGCGCCGAGGCCATGCATCCGGCATAGTTGCCGTTCTGGTACTGGTAGAGCGACGCGTTGATCAAGCTGTCTACGCTTTGTGCGGCGGGATGCGTGAGGACTACCCGGGCCGCGGCGTCGGTGGGCGCAAGCTGCAGCGTGGCCGCGGCCGTCGAGCGCGCTTCAGCCTCATCGCCCACTGACTCGTAGGCCGAGGCGAGCAGGTCGCGCGCATCCAGCCGCGAAGGATTCAAGCGAACGGCCAGTTGAAGCTGCCGCAGGGCGTCGGCGACGCGGCCGGTCCGGTAGAGCCATCGGCCGTAATAAAAATGCGTCTGGGCATCGGCGGGAGCAAGCGCAATGGCGCGCTCGAAGTGCTGCACGGATTGTGCCGGGCGGTTCATTGCGGCGTTGACGATGCCGAGATTGATTTCGAGCGTGGGATAGTTGGGCGTGTAGAGAAGAGCGCGCTCGAAACAATCGAGGGCCGCCGGGTACGCGCCCTTCGCCATTTGCGTGAGGCCGTAGTTCATCCAGCCGCGGCCGTTGTGCGGGCACTTCTGCACGTCGTCGTGCCAGAGCGACTCTTCCGTGCGCCAAACGCGGTTGCGCATGTGCGCGCCGTAAGCGTAGGCGGCGAGCAGCAGAAAGGCGCCGGCCGCTGCCGCGCGCCACACCGCCATGCGGCTGCTGCCGGCGGCGAGCCTGCCGATGGCCAGATAAGCCGCCCACACGACGGCAAGCACCAGGCCCACGAAGGGCAGGTACATGCGATGGTCGTTCTCGACCTCGGACAGGCGATAGAGAGAAGTGGGCAGCGACGCGATGAGGAACCAGAGCAGGCCGAAGGCGATGGGCCGCAATTCTCGCGAGCGCGCAGCGAACCACGCGGCGGCGACAAGCAGCGCCACAAAGACGAAGCCGACGAGGGCTTCGCCGTTGAGCGACGCGAACGGCCGCAGGTCCGTGTCCACGTTGAGGTGGATGGGCAGAAAGAGCGTCCCGAAGTAGCGCATGAGAACAAACGGCTGGGTTATGCAATAAGAGAAGGCCGAAACCGTCGACGGCGTAAACGACTTCGGCGTCATTTTGGCCTCGAACGCGATGATCCCGGCGCATACGGCGAGCGACGGCAGCGCTGCGAAGGCGGCGCGGCCGTAGCGCAGTTTACTTCCGGCCTCGCCCGCCTGCTCAAACATTGCGGCGTACATAAAGAGCAGCAGCGGAAAAACCACCGCGGGCGGCTTGCTGAGCAGGGCAAAGACGAGCGGCAGCAGGTAAAGACCGGTCTTTCTCAAGGCCGGTCGGCGCGTATAGAGTGCGAGAGCCGCGACGACGCCGATGGCGCAGTAGATGTCGCCGCGCTGGATGATGTAGTTGATCGTCTCGGCCATGGCCGGATGCAGGCCGTACCAGGCCACGGCGAGCAGAGATACATAACGGTTGGCCGCGGCGAACTCAGGCTCCGGCCGCGCCGCGCTCAGGATGGCGGTAAAGAGCACAACCATGACGGCCAGTTGCAGCAGGTACACGATGAACGTGGAGAGATGGAACCAGAACGGGTTGTAGCCGCGGCCGAGCGCGTAGTCCAGGGCCAGCGAGGCGCTGACGATGGGCCGATAGGTGCGGTTGGAAGGCAGGACGCTGAAGGTCGTGGCGTCGGTAAAGAAGCGGGGTATATTGCGCAGGCTGCGGATATAGGGGTTTTCGACGATGGTGTGGGAGTCGTCGAAGTGGAACGAATTATGAAAGGAGTTTGAATAGACGGCGCAGACCGCCAGAACGATGGCGCCGAACCACAACGCTTGCCGCAATGCGTGCCTTGACCGAAACACCGCGCGCCTCCGCTCTCCTCGACCCAGAAGAAGTTTTCAAGCTGTCCGCTACTACGAGATATTCTGCCAGTTTCGCGGAGGCTTGGACAGGGCGAGCGGCAGAACGCTTCGGGAAAGCGGCGTAGAACACCGCAACATTACAAAAGTCATCGATTGCGCCCACCAAAATGCGCGAATTCAACTCCCGCGGGCCAGATGCCGAGAAAAATCACAAAGAATTCTCTTGCATATCGATTGGGGCTTCGCATATAAGAAGTAGTCAGCTTCACTGGCGTTTACCACTTCCTTTACTTCGACTTTTGGGTAGCGCGTGATTTCACCTCAATCTTGAGCGGTGTAGATTCGAGAAAGATTCCAAACTACACGCGGGTAGCGCTTGACTGCGCGCCCTCAATGCAAGTGTGACAGCCGAGTCCTGGCGGCTGAGGGGTGGCGTGTGTGCGTCACCGAGCGCCGGTGAACCGGGGTCTTTTGCGCGATGGCAGTTGAATCGATGCGGCTCGCCACACGGACGCGTATCGAATTGCACCACTTAACCATGGGCACGAATCGCCCATAAATCAGGAGCGGCATTTATGAAGAAGCTACTGCTCGTGTTCCTCGCAGTCGGAACGGCTTTTGCGATTTCCCCGTGCGCAAGAGCGCAGAACAATTTTACTTTCACTTTCAGCGCACCCGATTTCGGCATCTTCGGCAGCGGCACCCTGACCGGCAATGGGAACGGCGCCGGCATGTTCTTGATCACCGACGGAACCGTCACCATCGACGGAACCAACCTCTTCGGAGGGTCCGCTACGCCGGTGACGGGAACCGGGAGCCTGATCGCCAATTACAACCCCAGCGGTAGCGCCATTTCCCCAAGCGGCTATTTCGGCTATGACGATGAGCTTGCCCCGCAACAAAACCCAGAGTTGGATTTCGACGGCCTGCTCTTCGACGTAGGCGGAACCGAGCTAGACCTCTATTATTCCGACTTTTTCGGAACCACCTATCCTTACGCATTCGAGGAGAACAACGGATACTTCGACTCTGGCAGCTTCAGCGCCACAGAAGTGCCCGAGGGCGGCGCGCCGTGGATGTACCTGCTGCTGGCCGCGGTCGGCTGCTTGATGGCGGTCTTCTTCAAGAAAAGAAATGTGTTGGCGATTCAGGAGCCGGCAATTGCGCGGCCTTGGTCCGGGCCGGCGCGGGGAAGCCGACTCTCGGATCTGGCAGAGGGATAAGCGCGTAATTCTACGGACACGCGGAAACCACTCTACCGGATATTCCGACCGTCCACGGGCAACTCACCAGGCAATTCCAGGAGGTTTCGATGCGTTGTGTGAAGATTTTGGCGATCGGCGCCTCAATGCTGCTGACGGGAACGGAGGCCATGGCCGGGCCGGCGGCCACTACGATCGATAGCTGCGTCAACAATTCTACGGGCGCGGTGCGCATCGTCGCGTCGAGTGCGGCCTGCAACCTCTCGAAGGAGCACTTCGTAACCTGGGCGGCCGTTGGCCCGGCCGGACCGACCGGCGCGACCGGTTCGCAGGGCCTCATGGGATCGGCGGGCAACACCGGGGCAACGGGCCAGGCCGGCCCGGCCGGCGCTGCCGGAGGTCAGGTGTGGTCGGCCAACATGGCCCTGCCCAGTACTGTGATGGACGCCGGAATAGGCCCTGCCAGCGGCCTCAGCACGGCCGTGGGCTACAGCGGCGCTTCATCTCCCGAGTCGGTTGGCGAGTCGGTTGTCCTTCAAGTGCCTCAGACTTGCACGGCGTCCCATTTCAACGTGACCGTCTATGGCGCCCGGAACGGTTCGCAGGCAACCGTCACGATCATGACCCCCGCAGCATTCGACGACTTCGTGACCCTTTCCTATACTGCCCTCAGTTGCACCGTCGCGGCGAATTACGGGGAGCCGGTCTCTTGCTCGACGTCCGCTACGCAGCCATTCATTGCCGGCACCTATCTGGGCGATCTGATCCTCGAAGTGGGCAACTTCACCAATCCCTCGGACTTCGACAGCGCCCGTATACTGGCGAGCTTCGTTTGCCAGTAGATCGGAGCCGCCTTTTCCGCAGCCTTGTTCCAAACCGGCGCGGAGAAGCGGACTGCTGGAGCCGGCATAGAGGTAAACGCAACTCTACGGTCCCGACGGGGCCAGGATAGAAGACGTTTGAGCCATCCACCGGGCAATTCACCAGGCAATTCCAGGAGGTTTCAATGCATTCACTGAAGATTTTGGCACTCACAGTTCCGCTGCTGCTGACGGGAACGGTGGCCCTAGCCGGGCCGACCACCGCTACCATCGATAGCTGCGTCAACAATACTACGGGCGCGGTGCGCATCGTCGCGCCGGGCACGGCCTGCCCCGCGGGACAACACTTCGTAACGTGGGCGGCCGTTGGCCCGGCCGGATCCACTGGCGCTACCGGACCGCAGGGACCGATGGGCCTGATTGGTCCGGCTGGACCTACCGGGCAGACCGGAGCAGTCGGAGCAACCGGCGCCGCGGGTGCAAAGGGAGCAACGGGTGCGCAGGGGCCACTCGGACCCACGGGCCCAGCCGGCGCAGCGGGCCCAACCGGAGCGATGGGCAACCTGGGTCCTCAGGGCAACATCGGGCCGCGGGGGGCGACGGGAGCAACCGGACCCTCCGGCACCGTCGGCATCTTCGGCTCGAACTCGGTCAGTTTCTCAAATTCGGGCGGGAACGGGGCGGAGTGTACGATCGGCAGCATTATTCTCAATGCCTCGACCCGATATCCGGACAACTATACTCCGGCGGACGGACAGCTCCTGTCGATCCAGCAAAATACGGCGCTGTTCTCGCTGATCGGCATCAGCTATGGGGGAAACGGCGAAACCAACTTCGCGCTGCCGGATCTGAGATCGGCGGCGCCCAACGACACGCAATACCTGATCTGCGTAAACGGAATTTACCCATAACCCGGCGGGCGCCCTGCCGGATCGCGGCAGCGGGAGCACTTCCGCGCTGCCCTGGGACGAATGGGGCACGGCGAAAACACGAAGCAGGGCCGGCGAGACCGACCGAGGTCGAACCATCCCCGAGCAATTTAACGGGCAATTCCAGGAGGATTCAATGCACTCTCTGAAGATTTCGGCAATCGGCGTTTCAATGTTGCTGCTGACGGGAACGGTGGCCATGGCCGGGCCTACGGCCGCTACCATCGATAGCTGCGTCAACAATACTACGGGCGCGGTGCGCATCGTCGCGCCGGGAACGGCCTGCCCCGCGGGACAACACTTCGTAACGTGGGCAGCCGTTGGCCCGGCCGGAGCTAAGGGCGCTACCGGAGCGACGGGATTACCCGGCGCAGCCGGACCTATGGGCGCGACTGGGGCAATGGGCGCGACTGGGGCAAAGGGAGCGAATGGGGCGCCTGGTGCGCCCGGCGCAAACGGGGCCCCTGGCGCGACCGGGCCAGCAGGTGCAGCGGGACCAATGGGCAACACAGGCCCAGCCGGTCCAGCCGGGGCAGCGGGACCAATGGGCAACACAGGTCCGGCCGGAGTAGCGGGCGCAATGGGCAACACAGGTCCAGCCGGGCCAGCCGGGGTAGCGGGCGCGACGGGAGCCACAGGTGCGCCGGGCGTGGCCGGAGCCACAGGCACAACCGGGCCAGCCGGCGCAACCGGCGCGACTGGAGCGATGGGCGAGCTGGGACCGCAGGGTAACACGGGGCCTGCCGGAGCGGCCGGCCCGGCGGGCACGCTCTCAACCACGTTCTTCGCGTTCGACGCGCAGTTCAGCAATACGCTCGACGATGGCAACCATCTTTATTTTTCGCCGGAAGTGACTTACCTGAATAACGGCCAGACCGCTATCACATTCGAACCATCGGGCACGTCAGCCAGTCAGACTGAAGTGGTTGTACCGCTTTCGTGCACCCTGGCACAGCTTAATTTTGCAGCCTTGGTGATCGAAACCGGGAGTTCGGCGGAAACGTCCACCATTACGGTCTACCACGGCACAGGGTCGGCTACGCCAAGCGCAACGAGCCTAACATGCACAACAGGCTCGATAGCCGATACCGTGGGCGCCACGGGAAGCTGCAGCGACACCACGAACACAGTCAGCGTCAGCGCGGGGGACACGCTGTCTCTCTATTTGAACGAGGCGAATGACAGCGGCACCAGCCCGGTCGTTGAGTACGCAGTTCAGCTCAGGTGCCAGTAACGGGAAGAACTGAAGCGGATTTGCGATCGCCGGAGCCGGACGGGCGAGGAAGCTTTTGAGCAGCCGGCAGAGAGCGCGCAAGCGGATGTAAACGATCCGGGGACTCAAGACGGCCGTAGCGATTGCCCGCTTGCGGGCACTCGCACCCGGCTCTAAAGTCCCGGAATCGAGAGTTGCAGCAAATGATTATTTTCCCCAGATCGGCTGAAATCGGCACTCCGCGGGCGGCTTGCACCGCGGCGCGAGAATTCACGCAGGACCAACACGAGGAGGATTTCGATGTCGGAGCCATTTATTGGGGAAATAAGGATGGTGGGCTTCAACTTTGCGCCGATGGGATGGGCGCTGTGTAACGGACAAACGCTGCCGATTCAGCAATACACCGCCCTGTTCTCGCTCCTGGGCACGTATTACGGCGGCAACGGCCAAACCACCTTTCAACTGCCGGACTTGCAGAGCCGCGTTCCGGTGCACCAGGGTCAGGGAGCGGGCCTGAGCCCGTATACGATAGGCGAGCAGACAGGTACGGAAAACGTGACGCTCATCACCAGCCAGATGCCGTCGCACAATCACACGGTCGGCGTCAGCAACGCAGCAGGCACCCTCACCAACCCCACCAACAACACTCTGGCGCAAAACACTACGACGCCGGGGCGCGAGCCAGTCTTTGGCCCACCGAACTTCGTGACCACCGGCCCGACGGGGACGCTTGCGCCGGGCACCATCTCGCTGGCCGGAGGCAGCCAGCCGCACAACAACATCCAGCCTGTGCTGTGCGTGAACTTCATCATCGCGCTGCAGGGCATATTCCCCTCGCGGAGCTAAGTTTGCGCGCCGTCGGTCATGGCTGCCGGCGCGCACTACCTCTTCGAGTTGGAGGCGAGGTGGCGGCGGCTCAGAGTTTATCGGCGCTTAAACTGCGTCCCGCATGCGCGGACGACGAAGCGCTGCTGTTCGAGCTGTTCGCCGCTGACAAGCGGGCCGAGTTTGCCGCCGCCGGAGTGCCGGCGGCGCAGGCGGAGATGCTTGTCGACATGCAGTACCGCGCCCGCAGGCAATCCTACTCCCAGAACTACCCGGAGGCGATGGATACGATCCTTTGCCTCGAAGATGGCACCCCTGTGGGGAGAAGTCTGGTCGATCGGCAGACAGACTGCTACCACTGCATCGACCTCGCCGTCCTGCCCGGGTATCGGAACCGTGGCGTTGGCGCGTGGGCCATTCGCCAGATTCAACACCTGGCCGCGCTCGAGTCCGTCGTGTTGCGACTGCACGTGCTCAAAAACAACCCCGCTCTGCGCCTCTATGAGCGCCTCGGCTTCCTGCGCGTATCGGGCGACGAAATGTCGTACGAGATGGAGTGGAGGCCGCCGTCCATCGCAGCCTCAGAGTCGAACATCGAGCCCCGCATTGCCCTTCCGAACGGCGCCGGGATAAGCCGTGAAGACGCACTCGCCCGGATCTTCGCCTTTCTGCGCGAGATCGGCCTGGCGATCCGCTTTGAGCCGGTTCCATCCGGCTTCCTTCCCGGCATCCAGATGGTGAGCTGCGGACTGCGCGTAGACGTCGATGCGTTGCTCCACGGTCCCTAAGGGGCCAATTTACGAGATACTTCGAACCATCCACCGAGCAATTCACCAGGCAAGTCCAGCCAGGCAAGTCAAGGAGGTTTCAATGCGTTGTGTGAAGATTTTGGCACTCACAGTTCCGCTGCTGCTGACGGGAACGGTGGCCATGGCCGGGCCGACCACCGCTACGATCGATAGCTGCGTTGACAATACTACGGGCGCGGTCCGCATCGTCGCGTCGAGCGCGGCCTGCAACGCGGGCGAGCACTTCGTAACCTGGGCAGCCGTTGGCCCGGCTGGAGTGACCGGCGCAACCGGAGCGCAGGGACCGATTGGCCCGGCGGGGCCTGCCGGACTGACCGGCGCGACGGGCGCGCAAGGCGACATGGGAGCGCAGGGCAACACCGGGCCAACCGGCCCCACGGGCGCGGCGGGAGCGGGCACTATCTTCCTTTCGGGCGTGGGCGACGGCACCACTGGCAGTGCAGCCGTGGTCCAAACCGACTCCGCAGGCTCTCCGCTGACCGTCTCGTTGTTGCCGCTGCAGGGTTACCTGTCGAGCCCGATCAACGGAGTCACATTATCGGACGGCTTGCCTGTGATTGGCAGCGGTTTTACTGGAGTCATGCAGACATTGCCCACAGCCGTTCTGCTGACCCACATGAGCGGAACCATGAGCCTGGAGGAAGTCGTTCTCGAGCCCTTGGCCGCCGTGACAGTTAGCGCGCAACTGTACAAGTACTCTCGCGGAACAGTTTCTGCCGTGCCGGGTGCAGCGTGTGTATTCTCTCCGGCAGTGACGCATAGCACCCCGTACCGGGCTACCGCAACGTGTTCGGCGTCCGGTTTTAAGGCGCCGTTTGCCGCCGGCGATGCAGGTTTCATTGCTGTGGAAGCGATCGACCCACAAGATGATTTCTATTACCAACCTAACACCGTCTCCCTGGACGTATCCGTGGGACTTTCGCAGTAAACAGTCGGCTCGGGGACGGCCGCAGGGTTGACGCGGGGCGGAATGGCGATGCCGGGAACGAAAGCGCAAAGCCGAACAGCGGCACCGGAGAGAAGCGTGGCGCGGAGCTAAAGATAGATGGGGCGTGATCGTGAGGCGCGCGAGAGGGACTGCGCCCGTCTTAGGCGCGCCGGCGCAGACGAGCCTGTCCTGAGCTTGTCGAAGGAACGGGGCACGGAGGTCTTGGGTGCGGCAGTTGCGGATTCTTGAGGCGCTCCGCGCGTCGCGCCGGAAAGAGCAGACGCCTCCAAAAAATCTCTCCGGCTTGTTGTGCCGCGAGCCGCGATGACAATCCTTCTGTATCAGAATCCCATCCCAATACTGAATTATTCCCCATTTGAGTAGGCGGGGTGACGGTCAATGCCCTATTATTTTGAACATTTGAGTTTGCTGGAGCAGGGAAGGCGGCTCTCGAGCTTCCATGTGGCATTTCCGGCGCCGTTCGAGGCGGTCTTTTCTCGATGAAAGAGCAAGGTAGCTGTCATGGTCTTGCCCTACAGCAATTGGAGAACTACTCTAGGCTGCGGAGTTTCGGAGACGAAACATGAATTTTGACGCAAGGGATTCCGGGGCAGGGAATTTTGAAGCCGGCAAGGCTGCGCGCGACCGGCGCCGAAGGCGCTCTGCCAGCTTCCTGATGATTCCGGCATTTTGCCTTCTTGCGGCCTTCCCGCTGTGGCGTGTGGAGGCCGACGGCAATGCGAAGACGCCGCTGGCCGTCACCAGCTCGAGTTTTTCAAATCTGGACACAATTCCGCGCCAGTTCACCTGCGATGGCGAAGACATTTCGCCGAGCCTTGAGTGGCGCGCGGCTCCGGCGGGAACCAGGAGCTTTGCGCTGGTGGTGCACGACCCGGACGCATCGATCGATTTCACGCACTGGCTGGCGTACCGGATTCCGGCGGACGTTCGCGTTCTTGCGCGGGGCGCATCGACGGAAAATGCGATGCCGCGCGGGTCGGAAGAAGGCGTCAACGGCTTCCGGAGTGTGGGTTACGACGGGCCATGCCCGCCGCCAGGGCGTGCCCATCGCTATTTCTTTGAGGTTTATGCGCTGGATGTAAACGTTACGCTGCCCGCAGGCGCTACACGGGCGCAATTGGAGGCCGCGATGCGCGGGCACATACTTGCCGAAGGACAGATCGTCGGGGTCTACCAGCGAGAAATCTTCTGAGGGAGCACCACGGGGCAGTGATAAGGGATCAGGACCTTGAGAGGGCCGGAAAGGCGGAGAAACGAGATGAAGATCAAAGTAACAAGCGTGTACGTCGATGACCAGGAGAAGGCCCTGCGCTTCTATACAGAAGTGCTGGGCTTCCAAAAGAAATCCGACTTCAGCCAGGGGCCATATCGCTGGCTTACCGTGGCCTCGGCAGAGGACCCGGACGGCACGGAGCTGCAACTGGCGCTCAACAACAACCGGGCAGCCGAAGCTTATCAAAAGGCCATATTCCAGCAGGGCCAGCCCGCGGCAATGTTCTTCACCGCCGACGTGCAGGCCGATTACGAGCGCATGAAAGCGAGCGGTGCCGAGTTCACCATGCCGCCAACGGACGTGACCGCCTCAAAGATCGCCATGCTGAACGACACCTGCGGCAATCTGATTCAGGTAACGCAACTGAAGGGTTGGTAACCGGGCCCGCGCCGGCGGCCGCCTGATCACGACTTGGGAAGGTTGCGGGTTGGGTTGAACACAGCTAAATTAAGTGCGAGAGTGGGAGCTCGATAGGAAAGGAGCAATCCCGTGGAATCTGCCTCTGCATCGATCGACGCAAAGATCAAGGAGCTTGGCGACTGGCGAGGGGAGACGCTCGCAGCTCTCCGTCAGCTCATCCACGAGGCCGACCCCGGCATTGAGGAAGAGTGGAAATGGGCGAAGCCTGCGTCGCCCGGCACCCCCGTCTGGTCCCATGACGGCATTGTCTGCACAGGGGAAACATACAAGCAGGCCGTGAAGCTTACGTTCGCTCGCGGAGCCTCGATCGAAGACCCGAAGAAGCTCTTCAATTCGAGCCTGGAAGGAAACGTGCGGCGCGCGATCGACGTGCACGAAGGGGATCGTATCGACGAAGCCGCCTTCAGGCAACTGATTCGCGCAGCGGTGGCGGCCAACAGCGCGGCGCGCGCTCAACGGGCAGCCCGGAAGAAGTAAGCCCGGCTCTCATGTTGCCGCTCGCTCCAGAAGCAAACTACGGCCCTTTCGTTTCCCCGAGCTTTTCTTCAGCGGCGCTTGCGCAGCCGTCGCCTGGCTGCGGAAGCAATGAGGAGTTTCCAGCCGGCATAATCGGTGCCCGATAGCGTGTCCAGATTGTTCTTGAGATACTCAAGGCGCGCCGTGGCCGGTGTCTTGGTCCGGTAGCGCTCCGCGAGGAAGTAGGGTGGCATGGTCTGGGAGTAGAGGCCCACCTGGGCGTGAATATTTCCGGCGTTCGCACACTGGGGAAGCGGAATCTCGTAACGCACAATCGATTCGCCTTTGCCGGCCAGATAAATCGGGTCATGGAGAGCCCGGCCAACGGGACGAGTCGCTTCGAGGAATTCCTCGGGAATCTCCAGGCCCGGCGGTCCGTGCAGCGACCAGCCAATGGGCAGCAGGCGGTTGTCTTTAATGTTGTAGTCGCGGCGCGTGAAGCCGGTCGTGAAGTGGTGGTCGTGGTCCTGGATGAGCTCTTCGTAGATCTGCACCTGATCGCTTCTGCGGATAGGATTGGTTCGGTCGAAGTGTGGCTGGTATTGGCCGTCCTCAAAAAACTCCGTGGGCAGAACATGGCCGGCGAAGTCTACGATTTCGCCCATCTGGTTGGTGGCGCCGGAGTTGAAGAACGGCTTGCCGTTCATGGTCGCCTGCAGGTCGAGGAAGGCGCGGCGAAAGCCGACACCGCTGGGGAAGCGATGCCCTGTCTTGTTGGTCACAGTGACTTCGACGATCAGCTTATCTTTCTCAATCTCCCACTTGCTGATGGCGACTGTGGCCGTGATGGTGCGCGCTTGCTGCACAAGGTTGTCCGAAGCGTCCTGAAGATCGGTGGTCAGGCCCGTCATGTAGTCGGAGAGCCGCACGCCGAGAATCTCGTTGTTCTGGTTCTGGTCGAGCGGGTGCATGAACATTTCCAGGAGAAATCCGTTCATTCCCAGTAACTCGTGGCGCACGTAGCCTGTTTCGCGGTATCGGACATTCAGATCGCTAGGCGTGGCTAAGTGGTCGGTAACTGGATAAGTCAGGTCTTCGACGATGGCCATCCTATCCTGGATGGTCGGGACGTCGATTTGCGCGCGCGGATTAACGTCGCCGGACGGCATGTGGCAGTCCTGGCAGGTCTTCGGGGTGGCGCCGACCGAGCCGTATTCGTCGCGGTATGCGCTGTTGAGCCACTCGACATAAGTGTCCTGTTCCACCGAAGTCTCGCCGGGCTTATCGCTATCGAGTACCGGCAGCACGATGGTGTGGCAGGTGCCGCACATCTGCGCGGACTGAATATAGCTGTTGTACGTCGGCTTGACGTTCAGGCCGGTCAGCATCTGATAAGTGGTAATTTCGTTGTCTTTGAAAGGTCCATGTAACTCGCCGGGCGGAGTTAGATCGAAGACACCGTTGATATGATGTTCGAGAAAGTAACTCAGGCTTGAGTTCTTGGGCGCTTCCATGCGGTGGCAGATTTCGCAACTGATGCCGTCCCGGGCCAGGCCGCCGTACTTGAATCCGACGGTGCGGGGATCGGTGTCGTAAACAAAGTCGACTTTGAAGTCTTCGCCCGGATGTTCCGCGGCGAAGGCTCTCTTGCCCATGGCTCCGTGGCAGGTCATGCAGATGTCGATTACGCGCTGTTTTTCGGCGTGCGGGCCGAGCGGCGCAATTTCGCTGTCGAGTTGCGAATAGAAGACGGGGTCGCGGCCCGCCAGGCCCATCGGCGACCATCGCCACTCGCCGTAGGGCGAGACGTTTACGGTGGTGGACGGCGTCGTTTTGGAAGTGAGAACCATGGTGGGGCCGACGGACGAGCCGGTCAGGCCGCTATGGCAGGCGAGGCACTGGGACGAACTTACAAACTCCGGGGAGTTGCCGGGGGGCGTGCTCTTCGGTGGGGCAAGAACATCGTCGAAAGTCTCGGGCGGCATCTCCTGGATCGATGCAGGAATTGAGATAGAGGCGAGATGGAGCGCCTTGACGTCTTCCTCGAGCGCGGCGTTCTTTTCGTGCGAAGGAAAGTCGAGGGGCGAGATAGCTTCTTCCCGGCGCTGAGGACTTTTCGCGGCAGTTAGTTTGCTGGTTATCTCGAGGTAATCGATAAGCCCTATTCCCTGGCCGCAGGCCTTGGGCGGAATGGAGGCTGGGGTGATCCTCCAACTGTTGTCGACGCGATACTGCAGCGGCCATCCGGGCGCGCCCTGCACATTATTTAGCGCTGAGAAGGTGAGATCGCTCTCGGCGGAGGCGTGGCAGCGCAGGCAATACAATCCGTAGCCGGCGTTCGGATATTGATAGGGGTTGTTGAAGTTCATGCTTCCATTCCATAACTCGGCCCAGAACCATCCGTCGAGGGAAGCCTTCGAGTTTCGGATCATGATTGTCCAGTCGTTGGAGCATCCGAGATCTTTCAAGGGAATATCGCGATAACGTGCGGCGGGAGCGGGAGCAAACTGCTCCTTGATGATGACCGCGCCATCGGGAATGTCGCCGTGGCGGCCGTTGAGCAGCCAATTGGACACCCCGGGCGAGTAGTAGATATGGACAGGCGGATGCACGATATAGCCGTTTGTGCCGATGTACGGGCCGGTGTCGCGCACCCACTTGTCCTTGCACCAGCCGAGGTTTCTGTAATCGAGAGTACTGAGATAAGCGAGCATCCGCTTCTCGAGCTCCACCGGCTCACCGGCCGGCATGGCCGCAGGGAGACGCAGCTGCGCCGGGACCGGCTGCGCGCCGGGGCAGGGATTGGCGATGCCCTGCGCATGAGAGGCGGAGGCCAGGAGGAGAAAAACGGCGACGGAAAGAGATCGCATGGGCGAAGTCCTCTACTTATTCCGGGCGACTTATTCCGGGATTGTTCTTGCGATTGATCTCGTGGCCGATCTGGATTCTGTGAATTCCGGAAATCAACGCATCAACGGGAAGGTTCCGTCGGAGAAAGTGTTGTTGTGCGATCGTGCTTCCTTAGATCGGGTGAGCGTAACAAGTCTGCTTGAGGAGGGGGCTGATGTCAAGCAGAAATGACGGGGCGCCGTTGCGCGGTGGGCATCACTTGCCGATCAGGCTGCGCGCGATCGAATCGAGGACGCCGTTGAGGAAGTTGATGGATTCGGGCGAGGAGTAGCGGCGGCCGATTTCGAGCGCCTCATTGATGACGATCGGAAAGGGCGTGCCTTTGAAGGCGAGCATCTCGCCGACGGCCATGCGCAGCAGGTTGCGATCTACGGCGGACATGCGTTCGATGCGCCAGTGTTTGGAGTGCAGGGCGATGAGCTCGTCGATCTTTTCGCGGCGCTCGACGGCGGAGCGGAACAGATCTTCGGCAAAGCCGCGCACCTCGGGCGCGACCTCGTCGCCGGCTTTCCAGAAGGTAGCGCGGACCTCTTCGGGGGTCTGGCGGCCGATGTCGGCCTGAAAAAGCATTTGCATGGCCAGCTCGCGGGATTTGCGGCGCCCCGAAGCGGTCAAGCCCGGCCGCCTTCCCGGCCGCCTTGTTGCTCGCCTTCACCGAGCTTGCGCTTGAGGCTCACCATTTCGATGGCCGCCGTGGCGGCTTCGAATCCTTTGTTGCCGGCCTTTACGCCGGCGCGGTCGAGGGCCTGCTCGAGGCTCTCGCAGGTGAGCACGCCGAAGCTGTGCGGAATGCCAGTCTCCTGCTGCGACTGGCCGATGCCGCGCGCCACTTCGTTGTAGATGGCTTCGTAGTGGGTAGTCTCGCCGCGCAGCAGGCAGCCGATGGTCACGATGGCGTCCACTTGGGCCGCGTTGGCCAGAGTGCGCGCCGCGGCCGGAATCTCCCACGCGCCGGGAACGCGGACCACGTCGATGTCCGAGCGTTTTGCGCCGCTGCGCAGCAAAGCGTCGAGGGCGCCTTCGAGCAGGCGCTCGGTGATGACGGCGTTCCAGCGGGCGACGACGATGGCGAACTTCATGCCCGCGGCGGAGAGATCGCCTTCGAGGGCGACCGGCTTGCCCTTGAGCGGATCGGTCCACGCCCAGAAGCTGAACGGAAATCCCGGCTCAGGCTCGACAGTAAAGATACGCGACTTCCAGCGCGTTTCCGCGATCGGCGAGAGCCGCGCCGCCGCCGCTTCCCCGCCCTGCGCGCGCAGCCACGCCTCCGCGGCCTGGTGCAGGGCGTCGAGCGCCGTCACTTCAACCAGCACCTCGCCTGCCGAGGCCATTTGGCCAAGAACAAATTCGAGATTGCCGAGCGGGGCCAGAAAAGACGCTCCCTGACTGCCGTCCTCGCTCCATCCATTGCCGTGCTCGAATCCCAGCGCCGAAAAAAAGGCGCTAAGACGTTCGTATGCAGCCGCGCTTCCGGCGGGGCGAGGAAAGGAGAACCCTTTGATCATGATTCGATTCTATCTTGCGGGACGCAGAGGCCTTGCAGTGGAAGTGACGGCGCGGAGCCGGCCTTTCAGAGCGAAACCAGGGTTCCAGTTTCCTCTTTAATTTCGTTCGGGTCGCTGGCCGTGGAACGGTCTTCAAACGGCTTAAAGCAGCATTTGCTATAGAGTGAGGCGCCGGCCCACCCTAGGCGCAAAAACTAAAGACGCGGCAAGGGTGGGCACCCGATTTTTCAGTTTCTTGACTCTACACCATGAGAAGAGATGCACCGATTGCGATGTCTTTGCGACACACCTACTCTGGAATTGCTTGAGCCGGATCGTATCCACCTGGGCCTCGGCCCACTCGGTGCTCTTGAGCGCCAGCCGCCGGAGCGCTTCGACCAGCGTGTAGGCTATGGCCGACAAATACACGCGGAGCTGATTGCCCTTCATCTCTTCGGTCGATAGGCGATAGGCGAATAAGACGGCTTTTCTAGTTATATTTTTGCCCGCAGAGTCTTTCCTTCAACAGTCGGCGCGTGAGATCTCCAGATGAGCTCTAATACTGTTCACTTAACGAATTTTGTGGCATTCTATAGAAGAGGTACAGGAGGCTGCGTTGGCGCGAACGGTTGCCGAACTTCCTGCCGGGGCGCGGATCACGGACTACATCAGCCTTGGCGTGATT
>JBOGLX010000033.1:0-24705 GCA_050745765.1 Occallatibacter sp.
TACTTGCTCTGCGGCGCGGCCGGCCGCGCCGCCACGGCGTGTTTGCGCCCACCCGCCGCACGTGCGCGCCGGCGGCGGGCTTTCGTGGCCGCTTTGCTCTTCGCAACCGCAGCCTTTGCCTTCTGTCTCACTGCCGGACTCTTGATCGCCGGACCCGGAATCGTCCGCGGCGCCCTTACCACGCCCGCGCTCGAAAACCCGGCCGGCTGCGCCACGCGCGCCGGCATCGAAACCACCCGCGCCGCCTGCTCTTGCTCCACATGCGAATAGACGCCCCACCCGCCGCCGCCCACCACCAGCACAATGGCAGCCGCGGCCGCGCTGCGCCTCCAGCTCCGCTGCCCGCGCAGGGCTCCGCGCCACGCCAGCACACGGCCCCCGCGTGGAGCCGCCGCCACGCCCGCAAGCACACGATCCTCAAGCCCCGCCGGCGACGGAATCTTTGCCATCAGGCGCAATGTCTCTTCAAATTCGTCATTCGCGCCGCCCGGAATTTTGAAATCGACGCCCGCAGCGGCAACCGGATTTTGAGCGGCAAGCGCATTTTGAGCGGCAAGCGGATTTTCGCCTTGCGAATTCATCGCGAACTCCTCGCATGATTGAGCAGGCCGGCCATCAAATTGCGCGCGCGAAACAGCCGCGACCGCACACTCGACTCGGTGATCCCCAGCACATCGGCAATCTCCACGCTGGTCAGCTCCTCGAACGCCGAAAGCAGAAGCACCTGGCGCTCTTTGGCGGGCAGTTGCTCCACGCAGGCCAGAACCCGCGCGTGGTGCTGCGCGGCCGCGGCAAGCTGCTCCGCCGACAGACCGTTCGAAGGAAGCACCCGCGCCAGTTCCGCCACGTCGTCGGTCTCCGGACGGGTCTTGGCGCGCCGCTTCCGGTCCAGCACTATGTTCCATACGATGCGGATAAGCCAGACTCGGCGGTCGCGCACCTCGCCGAGCGTGTCGCGATGGCGCAAAACCCGAACGAACGCCTCCTGAACCGCGTCTTCGGCGTCGGCCGGATTGCGCAGCACCGAAAAGGCCACGCGATAAAGTGTCGAGGCGTACTCGCCGACCAGAAGGGCAAGCTCTTCTTGCTCCGCCTCTGAGCGGAGCCGCTCGTCCGCCGCGCTGTTCGGTATCTCCATCCAACCTGCGTAGATTGCCTGGCTGGTGCTGCTCATAGCACATCAGACGCAGGCAAGATGAAAAATGCTCGGCGAGGCGAAGCGCTTCAGCCATTCGTGCCAGCGCCAGTCTCGGCGCCCCATCCGTGGTCGCCGCACGCAAAGCCCTGTGCCCCATCCATGCGACTCTTTTCTGTCGCATGGGTGGGATGCGACGACAGGCGGGTACAACAACTCTAAACGGCCGATAGTCGCCGACCACTGACCACTGACCACTGATCACTGTCACGACCTCTGGAACCGCTCTAGACCTGGGAAGGACGATCCTCGCGAAAACGCACTCTACTGTTTCCCGCTCAATTTCTGCGCCGCGATCTCGCCGGCCGCTCCATCCTTGTCCATATCGCGCACCTTGGCCCACGTCATCCGCGCCTGTTGCTGCTTGCCTTCGGCGGAATACAGGTCGCCCAGGTCCAGGTCGGCAACCGCGGCCGACACCGTCTCCGACGGCTTGGCCGCCAGAGCGTTATAGAGTGCGATAGCCTGGGGGTCGCGGCCCGTCTGGTGATAGAGCCCGGCAAGCGCCAGCTTGGCCAGGTTGGAGAGATTTCGGTTCCACGAGCCGGCCGCCGCCTTCAGCTCGCTCTCCGCCGATGCGTTCTGGTCCAGGTCCTCGTCCGTGATGCCCGCAAAGTAGCGCGCCTTCGCGCCCTCGGGCAGCCAGCCATACTGCCGCGCCGCCGCCACGAAGGCCTTATTCGCCGCCTTGTCGCGATCAGCCGTCGTGCGATAGGTCCCACTCTCCGGCGGAGTCCCCGGCTCCGACAATTGCGCCGTATAAATGTCCAGCGCCGCGCCCAGCGCCGAGCCCGCCCTGGAGTTTTCGATGTTCCAGTAAATCAATCCGCCCACAGCCAAAACCAAAACGACGCCCGCCGTTATCGACGCGCGCATCGCTCCGCTGCGATGGCCGCTAAACCAGTTGACGCCGCTCGCGGCGGCCTGTGCAAACTTGTCCCCCTTGAGGGCATGACGTGTCTGTGTATCCACGGGGTTTCTTCGAGTCCTTCGTCGGTAGACTTGCAGGCGGGTCCCAACAGGTGGAGGCGCTGCAACCGCATCCTTACTAGTCTATCAGCGCGCCAAGTTGGCAGTCCACCGCGCTTGCCCCGCGCGCGCCCCGAGCGCTAGGCTGAAAACATGTACGAGGACTTTCACGTCACCGACCGCTGGAGCGGCGAAGACCTGCACTGCCGCTGGAAAGCCACCATCGTGGCCATCGCCACCCGCCACGCCGACGCCGTCGACGTGCGCTTCGACGTAAACGGCCGCCCCATGTGGATCGCCCTGCCCTGCGCCGCCTGGGTCGAGCAGAAGAAGCGCAGCGGCAAAGTCATCACCGACCAGTTGGCCGCGCAGATCGCCGGCCTTTATCTCAAACAGTTAATCGAGCAGGGCGACGACGCCCGCCGCGAAGTCTACACCATGACCATCGCCGAGGTCCTCGATCGCCTTGACGCCGTCGTCGCCGAGGCCAGGCAGCACGGCGCGATCCCCACGCTGCCGGCCATGGCGTGACCGGGAACGTGACTGGGAAAATGAGACTGGACATTCACCAAGAAATAAACATTCGTGCGATCCAAAAAATAAAAAAGCTCGCCGTTTGTCTCCACGGAGATTCGGAGTATAGTAACTCCCAGAGTGCGGTTATGTCTGGCATCGCACATTTAGCGCGCCTCGCCCGCTACCGAATCTGGCGCGGCGCCGGTCCAATGAACCAGACACCTCCGAGGTGAGTGCAATCAGCACGGCGCCGGCTCGGAATTAGATAGAGCAACGGCAGTTTTCGTCCGCGCTCAATCCGCGGACTTAAGACTCCAACTTATCGAGGCTTTTCGGCGATAGATCGCTCGCAAGAATTGCAGCATGATCGTCCGGCGCATTCAATGCGCCGTGAACGAGTGCGGGTCTACGCATTAAAGAAGCGCATCAGGCCCGCGCTTTCGATCGTCGCCTTTGGTTCGCAGTCCTGCTCGTGAAACAGCCACTTAGTTTCGCGCCAGCACACCTAGTAACTTGCGAACAGCCCAGGTAACTCCTGGACGCTCGAATTCGAAAGCGTGTCGATTTTCTCTCGCGTCCGATAGATAAAGGATGACGCGCCGGTAAGTCCCTGCGCTTCTGTCACGGGCTATCTTGCCCGCGGCGGAGCCACGCCTCGCCGGTCCCCACGCTTCGCCAGCAATCGATTGACAGACCCAACCCAAATTCCTTCAAAGGAGCTGAACATGTCGAATTCCAAAAAGATCCCCCTCAAGAGCACCGAACAAATCTCGCTGCCCGGCGCACGCGCCATCGGCCCCAGCGATCCCCACCAGATCGTCGAGCTTTCCGTGGTCCTCAAGAACCGCAAGCCCTTGCCGCCCGCCGGCGAGGAAATTCAGACCATGAACCACAACGACTTCGCCAGGAACTACGGCGCCGATCCCGCCCATGTGGACAAGATCCGCCAGTTCGCCCGCGAGTACAACCTGCAGGTGCTCGAGCGGGGCGACGAAGTCCTGCGCCGCACCGTCACTCTCGCCGCCACCGCCGCCGCCATGGAGAAGGCTTTCTCCATCGAGCTCACCGAGTTCGAGTACGAAGACGGCAGTTATCGCAGCTACAACGGCCCCCTGCAGTTGTCCGAGGACTACGCCCCGTTCGTCTCCGGCGTCTTCGGCCTCGACGACCGCCCCGTGGCCCAGCCGCGCCTGCGCTACCGCAACCGCAACCGCGCCTTCGGCACGCGCGCCTCCAGCATCGGCTACACGCCCACGCAGTTGGCTCGCCTCTACGGATTTCCGCACGACTCGACAGGCGCCGGCCAGACCATCGCCTTCATCGAGCTGGGCGGCGGCTATCGCCCCAGCGACATCCGCGATTACTTCCAGTTGCTGGGCCTCAAACCGCCCGACGTCAAGAGCGTCCAGGTCAATTACGGCAACAACCGGCCGCAAACCCCGCACGGCGCCGACGGCCAGGTCATGCTCGACATCGAGATGGCCGGCGCCATCGCGCAGGAGGCGCAAATCGCCGTCTACTTTGCGCCCAACACCGCCCGCGGCTTCCAGGACGCCGTCAGCACCGCCGTTCACGACCAGCTCCACAAGCCCAGCGTGCTCGCCATCGGCTGGGGCTGCCCCGAATCCAGTTGGACCGCGCAGTCGATGCATAACTTCGACCAGGTGGCCCAGGAAGCCGCGCTGCTCGGCATCACCATCGCCGTAGCCGCCGGCGATAACGGCTTCGACGGCGGCATCGTCAACGGCAATAACCACGTGGACTTTCCCGCCTCCTGCCCGCACGTGCTGGCCTGCGGAGGCACCCGCCTGCTCGCCGCCGACGGCAACGTCCGCAATGAAACCGCGTGGAACGGAGGCACCCAAAGCGGCATCACCGGCGGCGGCTACAGCGCCGTCTTTTCGCGGCCAGCGTGGCAGTCCGGCGTAGCCCGCGAAAACGGCCGCGGCGTGCCCGACGTCGCCTCGAACGCCGACCCTGAAACCGGCTGCCACATCCTGGTCGACGGCCAGCACGAAGTAGTCGGCGGCACCAGCGCCGCGGCCCCGTTCTGGGCCGGCTTAGTGGTGCTCCTCAACCAGAAGCTCAACCGCCGCCTGGGCTTCATCAACCCGCAGCTCTACTCGATCGACCGCCAGCGCGCCTTCCGCGACATCGTCATGGGCAGCAACGGCGTCCATGCCGCAACCTACGGCTGGGACCCGGTCACCGGCCTCGGCACGCCCATCGCCACGCAACTCCTGCAGGCGCTCGAAGGCGCGCCCGCCAACGTTTCCGCGCAAAGAAAGGAGAGCATGCACGCCGCCGCCGCTCGCTGACGCGCCCCGCGTTCCTAACTCGCAAACGACTTATAGGAAGAAACGCCTGGCGTTCATAAGTCGCGAATGACTTATAGAAAGAAGCGCCCAACGTTCTTAAGTCGTAAGTGACTTATCGGAAGAAGCGTCGGCGCTCATAAGTCGCAAGCGACTTATAGAAAGAAGCGTCGGCGTTCGCTAGTCCTCTGACCGCCTGATGATGTACCAAATCCTGGGTGCCCCAGGTTCGGCGCGTCTTTGTTTTTGCGCCTAACCTGGGATAGCTCAGATCTAAACCGGAACAAATTCATGCGGCCAGGGACCTGGTCGCAAATAACGTATAGGAAGAAGCATTGGGGCGGACGTTCCGCCAGGAGCATCCGCCCCATCTTCATACGCACCTATCCAAAGTCCCGTAAGAGCCTGCGGTGAAAGTCCGGCTTTGGCCGCCATCATCTCTGGTCCAGTCTGACGCAGAACCAACAAATTGAGCACCATTTCCCAACCAACGGCGAACCGTCAAAATACAAGCTTTCTGACCCGAGGGGCTCACCCCAAAGACTTGACTCATCAAGATGAGTCAAATACACTCATGATATGGCTAAGCGGCTGCAGGTGATCGTTCAAGACCCTGAATATCGCGATATCCAACGCGCGGCGCGGTTGCGCCGCATGTCCATTGCCGAATGGGTACGGCAGGCCCTGGTGCAGGTGCGCAGAAGCGAGCCCGGCCGCGAGGCCGCGTCCAAGCTCGACGTCATTCGAGCGGCGGCGCGCATGGAATTCCCAACCGCCGATATCGACCGTATGCTCGAAGAGATCGAGCAGGGCTACACGTCGGGCATGCAGCCGTGATCTTTGTCGACTCGAACATCCCTATGTATCTGGTGGGCGCTCCCCATCCCCATAAGACGGGCGCCAGGCGTTGGTTGGAGGAGTTGGTGGCCGGCCAGGAGCGTCTCGTGACCGATGCGGAAGTGCTGCAGGAAATCCTTCACCGTTATGTTTCCATCGCGCGTCCGGATGCCATTCAGCCGGCGTTCGATGCTCTGCTTGGAGTCGTCGATGAAGTGATTTCGGTGGACCGGGCGGCAGTTGAACGAGCACGGGAGATTGTGCTGGGCCGGAAGGGCTTGTCGGCGCGAGATGCGGTACACCTGGCCGTGATGCAAATCCGCGGTATCGAGAGAATCTTGAGCTTCGATCGAGGATTCGACGGCTTCCCCGGAATCACTCGTTTGTCGTGAGGCAGGCATTCGATCCGGTTCATCGCGGCCGGTCTGCCCGCGGCCGGTCTGCTAACTGCGCGGCACGTCGCGGTGGACGGCTTTTACCTGGTAGCCCGCCTGCTTGAGCGCTTGAGCCATCTCTTCGGCCATCATCACGCTGCGGTGCTGGCCGCCGGTGCAGCCGAAGGCGACCGTCAGGTAGCTCTTGCCTTCTTTTACGTAATGCGGCAGGAGATAAAGCATCAGCCCGGTTACGCGCTGCAGGAATTCCTTTGTCTGGGGGAACTTGCGCACGAAGGCGGCGACTTTGGGGTCGAGGCCGGTCAACTTGCGGAACTTCGGGACGAAGTGGGGATTGGGCAGGAAGCGGACGTCGAGGACCATGTCGGCGTCAAGGGGCACGCCGTTTTTGAAGGCGAAGCTGAGACAGGTAACCAACATGCGCGCAGAGCCGTCCTGTTGGCCGAAACGCTCCTGAATGTGGGCGCGCAGTTCGTGCACGTTGAAGTTCGAGGTGTCGATGAGCGTGTCGGCCACGTTGCGGATGGGGTCGAGGAGCTGCCGTTCTTCGACGATCGAACGCCAGACGGTCTCGGACTTGCCGAGGGGGTGGGGCCGGCGCGTTTCCGAGTAGCGGCGCACCAGCACCGCATCCTGGGCGTCGAGGAAGACCACGCGGCTGGGCAGCAGTTTTCTTACGCCTTTGAGAATCTCGGGCAGGCGGTCGAGGGTGGGGCCTTCGCGCACGTCCACCGCGATGGCGGCGCGCTCCACCTCGGCGGACTTGCTGACCAACTGGGCGAAGTCGGGCATCAGCTCCAGGGGCAGATTGTCGACGGAATGAAAGCCAAGGTCCTCGAAGGCCCTGAGCGCAGAGGCTTTGCCGGAGCCGGAGATTCCAGTGACAATGACCAGTTCCTTGGCCGCCCTGGCGCTCAATCTCCCGGCTGCGCGTTTGCGAGCCGCCCTGGGACCCGGTTCAGATGGCGTCATTCGCTCATGCTACACCGAAATGCGGCGTTACGCCCCGGTTAAATTCAGCGTGCCGAGGAGCCTGATTTTCCGGCGCGCCGTTACGGCTGGTCGTAATAGCCCGCATTCGTAAGAGCCTTCACGCGATCGCGGCCGATCTTCACCTCCAGGCTGTGGTACTGGTTCGGCTTTTCCGTGAGGGGGCGCAGACCATTGCCGGGACGCAAAGAAGCATCAAACCAAAAGTGCGGTACACTCTGCTCAAGCGATTCACCTCGCGGAGCTGCGCAGCGAACGCTCCCGAGGAAGTTTATCCCATCTGCACCAAGGCAAAACTGCTCGCTTCCCCACCTTTTTGCGGTTTTCAGAAGTCCTTCGGAGGGCGTTATGAAACTGTTTTCGAGCCGTAAGCCGATCGCGATCCTTGTTTTGACCTGCCTGTTCGCCGCGTTCTCGCCGCTCTGCCGTGCGGAATCGCAGGCGCACATCCAAAAGCACGCGCGCAAAATTGAAAAGAAACTGGCCCACTACCGGGAAGGCACTTACCTGCGCGTTGTCTTTCGCGACCGCTCAGGCACCGTGGGCAGTCTGGGCGCGCTTTCCGCCACGTCGTTCACGCTGACCAACGCCGACACCAACGCGGCCCAGACCTACCGCTATGTCGACGTGGCAAGCGTAGAGAAGGGCGAGACCTATATTGGCGAAGGGTCGGTGCGCCGCCATCATTTTCCGCTGCTGATCTCGGCGATTGTGGTGGGCGGCGCCGCGGCAGCGGCCGCGGCCGTGCTGGCAACCCGCTAGGTCTCCGACCATCTGAACCTTTCACCCCGGGGTGCCCCAGGTCCCCGATTTTGGGACCTGGGATCGGCAATCGAAAGGTTCAAAACCATCCTGTCAGAGACCTAGGCGGTGGGCCTGGCGCGGCAAACGGCCGGCGCGGGGCCGGGGTGCGCGCGGTCATCGGCTGCGGGCTGCGGTCATTGACCGCGGGCTGCGGGCTGCTAGGCTCGTAACAGGACTCGCGTCGCTTTCGCAGGCTCGATTGCCCTTGCGCCGCCGCGTTGTGCCCAACCAGAGCCATGTTCCATCCCACCGAAGACATCCGCATTCAATGGACGAAGGTCGTCCTGCCGCCGGTTTTTCTTGAAGAGGAGTCGCCGGTCACCGAGGCCGCCTCGGAGACCATCTTCAACGCCCGCCACGAGATCGTCGAAATTCTCGCCGGGCGCGATCCGCGGCTGCTCGTCCTCGCCGGCCCCTGCTCGATTCACGATCCCAAGGCCGCGCGCGAGTACGGCGCGCTGCTCAAGGAGGCCATCGCCGAGTTTTCCGCCGACCTGCGCATCGCGATGCGCGTCTACTTCGAAAAGCCGCGGACCACGATCGGCTGGAAGGGGCTGATCAACGACCCGTATCTCGACCAGTCGTTCAAGATCAACGACGGATTGCGTCTTGCCCGGCGCCTCTTGCTCGATCTGGCCGAGATGGGCGTGCCTACGGGAACCGAGTTCCTGGACATGATTTCGCCGCAGTACATTGCCGGGCTGGTGAGCTGGGGCGCGATCGGCGCGCGCACCACCGAGAGCCAGGTCCACCGGCAGTTGGTTTCGGGCGTCTCGTGCCCCGTCGGCTTCAAGAACGCGACTTCCGGCGACGTGCAGGTGGCGATTGATGCGATTCTGTCGGCAGCGCACTCGCACACGTTTCTCGGCCACACCAAGCACGGCCAGTCGGCCATCTTTGTGACCAAAGGCAATCCCGACTGCCACATCATTTTGCGCGGCGGGCGCAAAACGGTGAACTATACGGCGGAGTGCGTAGCCGACACCGCGGCGCGGATGGAAGCGGCCGGCGTTGCCCCGCGCATCATGATCGACTTCAGCCACGCAAACAGCGGCAAGGACCACCAGCGGCAGGCGATTGTCTGCCGCGACGTGGCCGCGCAGATTGCCGGCGGAGATTCGCGCATTATGGGCGCGATGATCGAGAGTAACCTTGTGGCCGGCGCGCAGAAGCTTGTGCCGGGCGAACCGCTGAGCAATCTTGTCTACGGGCAGAGCATCACGGATGGGTGCATCGACTGGGCGGAAACGCGAGCGCTGCTGGGGGAACTGGCTGCGGCTGTGCGGGCGCGTCGAGCGGCATAGGCATCTCCGCGACTTGCGAGGAGCGAGAATATCCCCTTGAAGGAATAGCCTTTCTATGGAATAATAATTTCGCGCCAGTGCAAGTCGTGGTCACCAACGAGTTCGTCGCCTGGTGGGATAGCCTTACGGCTCCTGAGCAGATCAGCGTAGACGCAGTCGTGAGAATGTTGGAAGCGGTCGGCGTGTTGCTCGGGTTCCCGCACACTTCGGCAATCGTCGGGTCCAGGAAACTGCGCGAATTGCGAATCCAGCATCGCGGCGAACCGTATCGCGTTCTCTATGCGTTCGATCCCGCGCGAAATGCGGTTCTATTGCTCGGAGGCAATAAAACCGGGCAAGACCGATGGTACGAACAAAACATCCCTGTTGCCGAGCGGATATTCGACGCGTATCTCGAGGAAACAGGGCGGAAGTAGGAGCACGACTGATGAAAACTTACATGAAGTGGAGCGACCTGCGAGCGAAGATGAGCCCTGAGGCGCAGGCTGAGTCGAAGCGGCTTGCCGGCAAGATGCTCGCCGAAATGCCGCTGGAGCAGTTGCGCGCGGCGCGGCAGTTGACGCAGACGAATCTGGCGCAGGTGCTGGGCGTGAACCAGAGCGCCGTCTCGAAGCTCGAAAAGCGTACCGATATGTATCTGAGCACGCTGCGCAGCTATATCGAAGCAATGGGAGGGACGCTCGATATTCAAGCGGTCTTTCCCGAGGGCGCAGTGCGGATTGAGGTGCTCGGAGAGCGGTAGCCCGATCTATGGCGCACTTTCGATCTGCCGCGAAATCCAACGGCTCAAGCTCACGCCTTCGACCGCCGCGCGGAGAGCCGCTTTGCGGTGCAACTCCGGCTCCGTGCGCACCAGAATTTTCCCGTTGAACGGGCGGTCGGGCTTCTGCCCCTGCTCGGCGCAGAACTCAAGATAGCTGTCGATGCTCTCGCGAAAGGCGCGCGCCAGCTCCTTGGCCGTTCTTCCCTCGAAGTGAATCACGTCCCTGAGCCCGGCGACGGTTCCCGAAAATGTGCTTTCTTCCGGATCGAAGTCGATGGGCCCGGCTGTATAACCCTTGTATTCAATCATGGTTTAACCCCCGCGTTGGCGAGAAACTGGCGCACCGCATCGACCGCGCCTTTTTTTGTTTCAGGCCGCGGATGCGGGCGGTGAAAGACGGCAGTCACCCCGTTCAACCGTGCGGCAACGCGGCTTCCTTCGCGCTGGCTGATTTCGCCGCCCAGGGCGCGAATCAGCGATTCAATTGCGGACCAGCGTATATCCGCCTTCGTCGGGCGCCGAAAAACAGCGTCCAACGTGGCTTGCTGCGCTTTGTTCATGGCAAGGGAATCCTATTCCGTTTCCTCTTGTCGCGCAATTCGATGATAGCATATTCCGCTATCGCCTGTGGGTCCAACCCGCTGGTCGGCTTTGGGGGTTATAAAGCTCATGCTCTAATCTCAAAGAAACATGAAGCACTCCGCTGTATTACTAATCGACTGCCCCGACCGCAAGGGGCTGGTTGCGCGCGTCTCCGGCCTGCTCTACGAGTGGGGCGCAAACATTCTCCACGCCGACCAGCACCGCGACCAGGAGCTGGGCCTGTTTTTCATGCGTGTGGAATGGGAACTGGACGGCGCGGCGAACCAATCCGGCGTCTCGGACGAATTCGACCTCGAAGGATTCAGGGCCGCGTTCGCGCCGATGGCCGCGGAGCTTCAGATGCACTGGACGTTGAGCTCGACGGCTGAGAAGCCGCGCGTGGCGCTCTTCTGCTCGCAGTATCTGCACTGCATGGCCGACCTGCTTTATCGCTGGCGCGCGGGCGAACTCCAGTGCGAGATTCCGTTGATCGTTTCGAACCACCGCGCGGCAGAGGAGCTGGCCGGCTTTTACGGCGTGCCCTTCGAGCACACGCCGGTTACGGCGGCGACGCGCACCGAGGCCGAGGCTCGGCAATTGGAGCTGCTCGGGCGCGAACGCATCGACCTGGTGGTGCTGGCGCGGTATATGCAGATACTTTCGGGCGGCTTTGTCGCGCGCTATCCGGCGGCGATCATCAACGTACACCACTCGTTTCTGCCGGCGTTCACAGGCGCGCGGCCCTATCACGCCGCGCACGAGCGGGGCGTGAAGCTGATCGGCGCCACCAGCCACTATGTGACCGAGGCGCTCGACGACGGGCCGATCATCGAGCAGGACGTGGCCCGCATCTCGCACCGCGACCAGGTGGAGGACCTGGTGGCGCGCGGGCGCGACCTGGAGCGGATGGTGCTCTCGCGCGCCGTGCGTTGGCGCCTGGACCGGCGCATTCTATGCTATGGAAATAAGACGGTGGTGTTCGATTGAAGCAGGGGCTAGGGAAAAGGGGCTAGGGAATAGGGAGCAGGGAATAGGGAGTAGGGAGTAGGGAGTAAGGAATAGGGATCAGGTCTTTGACCATTTGAACTTGCACCACCGAGGGTGCCCCAGGTCCCCGATTTTGGGACCTGGGATTGGCGATCGAAAGGTTCAAAACCATCCTGTTAGAGACCTGGGGAACAGGGAATAGAGTATAGGGATCGAAGAGGAGGCGCGATGAGCGAGCAGAATCCGTACGATGGTTTTCTGGATGGGCAGGCCGTGGGGGACATTCTGGCGGCAACGCCAGGGGAGATTAAGTCAGCGCTCGCCGCAATCGGGCCGGAGCGGGTGGCCGCACCGCCGGCGCCGGGAAAGTGGAGTGCGGCCGAGATCGTCTGCCACCTGGCCGACTGCGATGTGGCCTTCGGCTTCAGGCTGCGGCAGACGCTGGCCGAGGATAACCACACCATCCAGCCCTTCGACCAGGAGAAGTGGGCGGCGACTTATGCGGGGATTCCGGCGGACGCGGCGCTTGCGGCATTCTCCGCGCTGCGCGCATGGAACCTGCGGCTGATCCGCGCGGCGCTGCCGGCGGCTGCGGACAAGCCGGCCCTTCACCCCGAGCGGGGCGCGATGACCTTCCAGACCATTGTGGAGATCATTGCCGGGCACGATCTGAATCATCTCGCCCAGTTGCGCAGGATCGCCGCAATGGGCGCTTAGCCCCTGCGATCGGAATCGCTCTTCGATCCGGCTCACTGCCGTAATACGAACAAAATCATCTCGCGTAAACTGAAGGCGCAGGCATGGCGGCGGTCCCGCGCGCATTGCTGCGCCTGCTGGAGGATCGACGCGGCATGAAGAGGATCGGCGTTCTGTTCGGCATGGAGAACAGCTTTCCCGGCGCGCTGGTGGAGCACATCAACGCGCGCAACATCGACGGGATCCGGGCGGAGTTTGTGGAGACGGGGGCCGTGCACCTCGATCGCGCGCCGCGCTACGCGGTGATCGTCGACCGCATCTCGCACGACATTCCGTTCTATCGCGCGTTGCTGAAACATGCGGCGCTGAACGGGACAGTGATCGTCAACAATCCCTTCTGGTGGTCGGCCGACGACAAGTTTTTCAACTACACGCTGGCCGCGAAGCTGGGCGTGGCCGTGCCTCCGACGGTGATCCTGCCGCACAAGCGGCTGCCGCCGGGGACGAAGGACAAGTCGATGCGCAACCTCCAGTATCCGCTGGACTGGGACGCGATTTTTGCGTACGTGGGCGAGCACGGATTTATGAAGCCGGTGAACGGCGGAGGGTGGCGCGACGTGCACCATGTGCGCAACCGCGATGAGTTTTTCCGTGCGTACGACCAGTCGCGCGATTTGTGCATGATGTACCAGAAGGCAGTCGAGTTTACGGAGTACTTTCGCTGCTACGTGGTGGGGCAGAAGAAAGTGCGCATTATGGCTTACGACCCGCGCCGCCCGCACGCGGAGCGGTATGTGCGGGACGGATCGGAGAGCGCGGCGCACCGCGACAAAAAGCTGCTGAAGCGCGTGGAGCAGGACGCGCTGAAGTTGTGCCGCGCGCTGGGGTACGACTTGAACACGGTCGAATTTGCGGTCGAAAACGCAGTGCCTTATGCGATCGACTTCATGAATCCGGCGCCGGATGCGGATTTGCACTCCGTGGGGCCGGTCAATTTCGAGTGGATCGTGGGTGAGATGGCGGATCTGGCGATCGCCAAGGCGAAGCGGGCGCCGGAGGTTCTAGAGCTGCGCTGGGCGGCGTTTTTGGACGTCGAGGCGAGTGCGGCCAGGAAGAAAAAACCGGCGGCGAAGAAGAAAGCTGCGAAGAAGCGGTTGAAGGAGGGCGCGGAGACTGAGGCTGAGCCGATCGAGTGAAGGTTACGCGGCGCGGACGAGGAGGCAGGTGATGTTGTCGTGGCCGCCGGCCTGATTGGCGGCGCCGACGAGGCGGCTGCAGAGCTCGCTGAGGGGAAGATCGAGCGCAAGGGTAGACTGAATGACCGAGTCGTCGATTTCGCGGGTAAGGCCGTCGGAGCAGAGCAGGAAGAGGTCGCGGGGTTCGGCTTCGAGGTCGAAGACGTCGGGCGCAACGTCGGTGTGGGTGCCCAGGGCTCGCGTAATCACGTTGCGGAGCGGGGATTGCAGGGCTTCGGAGGGGGTCATGCGGCCAAGGCGCACCTGCTCGTCGACCAGGGAGTGGTCAAGGGTGATCTGCTCGAGACGGCCGTTGCGGAGGCGGTAACAGCGGCTGTCGCCGACGTTGAGAACCCACGCGCGGCGCTCCTCGACGACCAGAGCCACGCAGGTGGTGCCCATGCCGTTGAGCTTGCGGTCGCGCTGGGCGCGGTAATAGATGACCTCGTTGGCTTCGACGACCGCCTGCTCGGCCAGCGCGGGCAGGGCCGCATTCGCGGTGCGATGCGTGAGCCGGTGCATGAATTCTTCGACGGCCAGGGCGCTGGCCACCTCGCCCGCGGCGGCGCCACCCATCCCATCGCAGAGCACGTACACCCCGTTCTTGACGGAGTAGCCGAAGGCATCTTCGTTCGACGAGCGTTTGCGGCCGCAGTCGCTAACCGCCGCGGCGGTGTATTGGACGAGAGCCGTGGCCAATAAAAATCTCCCAGCGCCCAGTTTACACAGATTTGATGAGAACAAAAGCGGGAAAGATACCCGTCATGGCGAGGAATCGGCCGCTTTGGGAAGCGGCGGCGGGGCGGGAAGATCGTAGACCTGGATGGCGCCGGCGTTGAGGATGGCCACGCGGCGGCCGGAGGGCGAGATAGCGGCGTTGCCGCCGGCGTCGAGAACGGGGTCCACCGTTGCTTCGAAGGCCATGTTGCCGTCGGCGGCATCGAAGACGCGGACGCGCTGCGCCTTGACGGCGCCGCGGTCGAGCGCCCAGTAGGCGCCGATCTGATGGGTGACGGCGAGGGTTTCGCGCACGATGCGCAAGCCGTTGAGCGACGTGCTGAGAATGGGCCACACGGTGTAGCCGGACGTCGAATCCTGCCAGAGAGGCAGCCCATTGATGGAGAAAGCAGTGAAGCGGTAGCCGCCGTCCCGCTTGCAGGTGGTGGCGAGCAGCTCTCTTGCCGAGACGAAATCCAGGGTGGGCGAGCACTCGGATTCGACCAGGCCGAGCTCCGACGTGCCGCCGGAGAAGTAATTCAGGTTGACGGTCCATTGCGAGCCTGCGGCGCTCTGGTGCGAGCCTGCGTCGCGAACGCTGTCGAGGTAGCCGTTGGCGCCGATGGGGAGATGGACCTCGCCGCGCACACGGCTGACGGCAATGACCTGGCCGGATTCACGGCGAAGGATGCGGAAGACGAGGCCGGGCTTGCCGCCGGACGAATCGCCGTCCTGCGCGACGACGGCGGCGGCGGTTACGGGACCCGAGACTTCGCCGGCTTTTGCCGGGGTGGCCGCGGGCTCGCGGCTGTCAGTCGCCAGGAGCTGCTGGGTGGGGTCGAGCTCGACCCAGAGCAGCGGGCCGGGAAAGCGGAGCACGGGCTTTAGCTGCAACGAGGCATCGCCCTCATAGAGCGTGTTGCGGTCGCGGAGCAGAAAGCGGCCGCCCCGGAGCAGCCAGAGGTAGCGCTGCCGGTCGTGGAGGGTCCACATGGATTCGGCGGTGACTGCCCCGGAGGGCAAAGAGAGCACCACGGCGCGGATGTGCCGCTCATCGCCTTCATTAGAGCCCGGCGTACGGACGATGAGCCCCGGCACACGGAAGGTGAAGAGCAGGTGGTTTTCGTCGAGGAAGCGGAGCGAGACCCAGCTATAGCCCAGGCCGAAATAGGCGGCGCTCGGGGCGGCGAAGTCCAGCGGATCGACCGGGATGGTGGCGAGGAGCGGAGCGGCGGGCTTCAACGGCAAATGATCGATGAGGAAGTGGTCTTTGAGCGGCGGCAGTTTGACGGCGGAAGGGTCGTTGGGGAGCGAGGAAAGCTTTTGCGAAGGCTGGGCGGCCGGCGTCAGCGGGAAAAGCACGAAAAGAGCAGAGCACGCGATGCACAGCAATGCGGCTGCGGCCAGCGAAAGGCCCGCTCGCCCCGCTCGGCCGTTTCGGCTGGCTCGGCCAGTTCGGCCAGTTCGGCCCACTCGGCCCGTTCGGCTAGTTCGGCTAGTTCGGCTGGTTCGGATTGATCGCATCGGCTGGGAACCGCGCTTCGCCATCGAGAAATATTTTCGCCGATGCACGGCTCTCCGTGCCAGCGGCGGGCAGTGCGTCAGTTCGAAGGTACGGGCTTTACAGCTTGCGGAAAAACTCGATGCGAGCAGGTCTTGTAACAGGGCACGACTTCAGTCGTGCCGCAAGCGCAAGAAAATAAAGGCGGGCTTTAGCCCCTGAGGAAAGATTCAACTGCAAATTCGCCCGCTGTCCCCGTTTTTCCGCAGCCTGTTTAGCCCGTACCTAAGCGAGCAGTGCGTCAGTTCGAAGGGTACGGGCTTTACAGCTTGCGGAAAAAACTCGATGCGAGCAGGTTTTGTAACAGGGCACGACTTTAGTCGTGCCGCAAGCGCAACAAAACAAAGGACGGGCTTCAGCCCCTGCCTCGCTTGCCCTGCTATCCAGGCCGAATTTGGCCCTTTTTCCGCAAGCTCTTTAGATACATAAGCACAGCAAAATCAACGGGGCTTCAGTCCCTGAGGATAGATTTCTCAAGCTAAGCCAATGCCCAGCAACGCCGCTGCCGAGCACATATGCGAGAGTAGAGACGAGATGGTAAAGGACGCAGCGCCGACGAACGCGACCCCAAACAACCGGATTATAGACAGGCGCGTTTTGCTCCTCGGCTACGGCGCCTGCGCGCTGGCCGGGACGCTGTGGGGCACGGGATTCTACTTCGGGCGGCTGGCGCTGAATGAGATGAGCGTGCCGCACATGGTGCTCTACCGCTTCCTGTTCGCGTCGCTGGGGATGCTGCCCGTGGCTCTGCGCAACCGCGTGCGGCTCACCTGGCCGGAGACGCGGACGCTGCTACTGGTGGCGGCCTTCGGCGTTCCCATCCAGTTTCTGCTGCAGTTTCAGGGCCTGGTGCGGACCACGGTGAGCCACGCATCGCTGATGGTCGGTTCCATGCCGGTGCTGCTGGCGGTGGCGGCGGCGATCTTTGCGGGCGAGCGATTGGACTGGTTCGGATGGCTGGCCCTCTGCGGATCGACGGCAGGCGCGGCGCTGGTGGTGCTGGGCGGCAAGCACGGCCACGGGGGCTATGAGCAGCCAACGCTCGAGGGCGACCTGATGGTCCTGGCCTCGCTCATCATTGCGCTGGCGTGGATTTTGCTGAGCAAGAAACTGATGGAGACGCACAGCCCGCCGGTGGTGACCGCGTACACCATCCTTGCCGGCACGGGAATGCTGATCGTGTGGGTGCTGGGGCCGTGGGCGCTCTCGCCGTGGACGCACGCGAAGGTGCAGCCAATGCCGTTCTGGCACGTGAGCGCCGTGGCGTGGACGGCGCTCGCCATCAGCGGCCTGGCCTGCACGGCCACCACCACATTCTTGTGGAACTGGGGCATCCATCATGTGCCGGCCTCGCGCGCGGGCGTTTTCCTGAACATTGAGCCGGCGCTGGGCTCGGTGCTGGGAGTGGAGCTGCTGGGCGAACACCTGGGACGGTTCGCGTGGCTGGGCGGGGCGCTGATTCTGGGCGCAGCCGTGACGCTGACGGTGCGCGGCCACGAGCCGGAACCGGCGGTGATTCTGGAGTGAAGTATAGAGATGTTATGCCCAACGGTCTTGGCATCCCACCCCTGCGACAGGAAAAAGTCGCAAGAGCCTGTCCTGACGCAGCATCCGGTTCTCGGCTACAGTATCGCCTCAAACCCCTTCCGCCGAATCACGTTGAGCAGCGCCAGCGCCGGGCCTTTGGGTTGTTTGGTTCCTCGCTCTAACTGCGAGATGTAGCCCGAGGTGAGATTGAGATAGCGGGCAAAGGCGGCCTGGCTCAGGTTGGCGCTCTCCCTGATCTTGCGAATCTCTTTGCCGCTGATGGGCCTGGCGGTGGGAAGCGGCTGAGCGCCCAGGTGCCGAACGGTGATCGTCCGATACTCTTCGTCGTTCATCATGCCGAGACGGTGCAGATCGCCGGCTGTCTCAAGAATTGCTTCGACGATACGACTGACCTTTCTGGCCATCGTCAACCTCCTGTATTGCCCCGTTCGCAAGACCTTCTTTGATTTTCATAGCGTCCACGGAAAGCCAATAGCCTCCGGCCCGCCGGAAAGAGACAATCTCATCGGGCCCAACAATCTCCCGCTCGCTCTTCGCGAACGCGTAGAGGAAAATCGCTCGATGCGCGCCTCGATAGGCAACGATCGTGCGGTAACCGCCGGATCGTCCCGCTCCTGGCCTTGCGATCCGCAGCTTGATAAGGCCCTCGCCTAAATCGGCGTCGATCAGGCCCTGCTCGGCTCGTTCGATCGCTTCAAGAAGGCTCTTGTCGGTGACCCCTTCGCGCCGGGCAAACCGCGCGAACCACTTCGTCTTGAAGATTCGCATGGCGGATTCTAACAATATGTACTATAGCACTTGGAACTATCACTTCCCTCAGGGGCCAAAGCCCACGTCCATTTTATGGCCGTTGCGGCGCGACCTGTCTACTCCCTATTCCCTATTCCCTATTCCCTGTTCCCTGCCTCTATCCCATCGGCGGCTGCGCGTACTCTTCTTCCTCGTCTTCCACGCCGTAGCGGCGCAGCAGGTTGGGCAGGTTCTGCGAAAAGGCGGCGCGCGGCATCACCGTATCGCAGCCCGCTTCCATGGCCTTCATTTTCAGGTCGCCCTGCAGGTGGTTGAGGAAGCCGATAATCGAGGTCGCCTTTTTGAGCTTGGTCTTGAAGCGGGGAATCAGCGACATGGGCTTGGCGCTCAGGTTGTTCAGGTCGAAGACCAGCAGCGAGGGCCGTTCGCCGTCGGGCGCTTCGCTCAGGCGCGCCACCACGTCCTTATCGCCCTTGACGAATTCGACCTTGATGCCCAGTTTGCGGGCGTTCTCCTGAATCTTGGCCTGCAGGAAGAGATCCTCGATAAAGCAGAAGATGCGCGTGGGCGCGCCGGCGCGCACGGCCGCGGGCTGAGGCGGCACAAAGGCGTCCTGGTAGTGAGCGCCGCCGTAGCCATTGCTCATGAACTGGATGGTCGAGGGCGGGCCGTCGGCCACGTTGCCGTTCACGGCGCGATAGCTGTGGTCCATGGGGCCGACAAACTCGCGCGGACCCTTCTGTTTAACCTTGCGCTTGCCCTGTCGCTCGGCCATGCTGTTGCCCGGCTGCCCAGGCTGCGCCTTCTGGAAGAATTTCTTCTTTCTGCGGCCTTGGTTCTGCTGCACAGGCGCAGGTTTGGGCTGGGGCGGAGCCTGCGCCTGAGCCTGCGGCTGCGCCTGACCCTGCTGCGGCTGACCGGCGTGCTGGCTGGACTTGTTTTTGCGGCGGCGCCGGCGGCGCCGGTGCCCTTGCGACTGCACCTGACCGTTGTCAGGCGCGGGCCCCAGTTCGGGCTGGGGCTGCGTCGGTTCTGTCGTCATGCGTGTTTACTTCCTGGTGCGTTCTGGTCCGTTGTTGTTGCTGCTTTTTTTCATACCGCGAGAATGCGTCTTCTCGATCGGAAACCTGGGCGTCGCCGGCGAGGCGACCGTTCAGCTCTCACCGGCAATGCCGGCTCCGCCCCGCCCGTGCTGCGCGTTTGGGAAGCCGCGCAGGCCCATTCCTCTGGTTTTCCGCATTCCTGCAAATACTTTGAGCAGCCTCTTTCAACCGGCGCTTCGCTCGATTCGCCATCCAAGCCGCTCAAGGCTGGACACGGTCTTCGTCCTTGCCTGCAATCGCCCGGCAATGCCCCGACAAATCTCAACCAAAATGGGGCCTCAACCGACTTGAGCCTCGACCGATTTGAGCTTGACCCGATTCATCGCTCCTGGCCGCGACGATCTCTTTCCCCGGCGGGTTTCGCGAGCACCGGCAACGCGCCGCCAGGCTGCGAACTCCACTCGGCGACGCTCGCCCTGCCAACTCCGCCCCGCGAACTCCGCATTATTGACGCGTACGCCGGTCCTGACAAGGAGCCATGCGCAAACACCGTTCCCTCTTCGGGGTCTATGTGCCGAGGCCCGAGCTTTCCTCAGGTGATGCCCTTCCTATGTGAGCTTTCGCCGCAATCAGCATGAATGGAATGAACGGCGAAGTTCCCTCGCTCGGCGGCGAGCTTGCGCTGCCCGTTTTGGGAGGCGCGCGTCAGCCGCTTGATAGGCAAATTTGATACTACAGCGAAGCGCAGCCGCTGGCAAGTGTCCTTTGTGGTTCACGGGAAGCGAAATCGCAGCTCCGCCCGTCCCGGAGTTGGGGGGAGTGGGCCGCAGGTGAGTCCGAAGATGCCCCAAAAGCACGAAACGCCACTCCATGAGAAGTGGCGCCCGGTCTTGCGCTGGTCACTGGCCTCCCAGCTTTAAGCTGGCCTGCGGTCGTTGCCGCCTCACCTCGTACAGGCATTCCCGGCTTGCTTTTATCTTTTTTGAGACCCGCCTCAAGGGCGGAAGCTCATGCCGGGCGCCTGCTTTTCTTCAGACCGGCCGGTCGACCCGGCAGCCTGTTCGATCACTGGCGCTTACTCAGACTGCAATCTTTGTTCCGTTTAGATTTTCATTTATTTTCAATTACTTGAGCAACTATTTCCTCCAAAACCTTCTGGAATCTGGTAGGCCGCGAAGTGCGGAATCCTAAAAAGCATAGATGGCCGCTGAAATATCTCCCAGATTCCTGAGGCGCTTATGATGTACCAAATCCCGGGTGCCCCAGGTTCGGCGCGTCTTTGTTTTTGCGCCTAACCTGGGATGGCCAGATCTAAACCGGAACAAGTTCATGCGGACAGAGAACTAATGCTGGCAACTCGGGCAAAAATGCGTTCCCCGGCCAGCGATCAGAATGCGCCGGATAGGGGTTTCGCAGCGGCGGCAGGGCAGCTCCGTGCGCTGGTAGACGCAGTGCTCGAGCTGAAAGAATCCGCGGTCTCCGCCGGCGTCGACGTAATCGGAGACCGAAGACCCTCCCAGCCGGATGGCGTGCTCCAGAACGCTTTTGAGGGCGAGGCGCAAGCGTTCGAGCTCCGCCCTGCTCAGCCGTCCCGCCCTGCGGCTGGGGCGGATGCGCGCCTGAAAGAGGCTCTCGTCGGCGTAGATGTTGCCCACCCCGGCCAGCAGGCTCTGGTTGAGCAGCGCCGCCTTGATCGAGAGTTTGCGCCCGCGAAAGAGGCCGGCAAATTCCGCGGCGGCAATGGCCAGTGGGTCGGCGCCGGGACTGCGAAATCCCGGTTCCCCGCGCAGGTCGCGATAGGCGAGCCGCCCAAACCGGCGCGGATCGACAAAGCGCAGCTCGCGTCCGCTCTCGAGGGTCAGCCGGGCATGAGTGTGCGGAGCCACGGGAGCATCGACGGCGGTCACCAGCAGCCGCCCGGTCATGCCCAGATGGACGATCCACTGAGCCTCCGGAGCCGCGGGCGGAGTGTCTTTCGCGCCGCCGCCGTCGGCCCGCCGCGTCGGACTGCGCCGGCCGCGCACGGGTTTGGCCGCGGAACCCAGTTCGCAAACAATGTGCTTTCCCGAGCGGTGCACGGCCAGCACGGACCGGCCGGCGAGATTCCTGGCCTGGGTGGGTGCGGGGGTCTTAAAGGGTTCGCTGCGGGAGCCGAACCAGGCTTCCACGATGCGGTCGCCGCGTACCCGCTCGTGGACACCGCGGGCGATGGTCTCCACTTCGGGCAACTCGGGCATGATTCGATTTTAGCCGGACGGCGCGGGACGGAACCGGCGGCCGCGGACGAGTCAGAACCGGATCGGTCCCCAGGAATCAAGAACCGTTTTTTGGTTCTGTGTCAGGGCACGACCCTTCGGCAAGCTCAGGGCAGGCTTTCAGTCGTGTCCCCATGAGCCTCCGGCTCACCCAAAACAACGAAAAACAACCAACTACTCTGTCATCCTGAGCGGAGCCGCTCGCGTCTTTTGCGAGCGGCGCAGTCGAAGTATCTGCGGTTCGGGATGTGCGCCGGCGGGTGGTTTTCTCGCCGTACCGCGAACCGCTGGAAAATAAAAGGTGAGCTTCAGCCCATGCGTCATTTTTACTGTCTCTCAATCGGTCGATTTAGTCCGGTCGATTTTATCCCCACCGCGCCCTTCGCCGCAACAAACTTGATATTCATTTTGTACAAATCGGCGCCAGATCGCGTTCACCCAGACAATTTTGAAGCGACCATACATTAAGGATTAGGTCACAACCATCGAGTTGCCAGGATTTTGCCGGGGTCAAACCCTGGGAATCGGGTTATGGCTGCTCAAGCGGCGGACGGATCCGGCTGGCCTCGAAACTGACGATCTTCCATTCCCCCCTGGAATCCTGCACATAGACGCGGGTGTAACGATAACTGCCGGAGAGCCGTCCTTCGGGAGTGGTGCCCTGGACGTCGGCGCGGGAGGTTACCACCGCCGTTTTGCCGTAAAAGCGCACTCTGCGATCGGAGACCTCGAGGGTGGTGAAACGCGCCCGGCCGGAAAGCAGGTTGTTCACCGTCTCGCCCTTGGTTTGCAGCGTGCCGTTGGGGGTGATGGCCGTGTAATCGTCGGCCAGCAGCATATTCATCTCTTTCGCATTGCGATTCAGAACCGCATCGCGCCAGTCTTGCTCAAGCTGATCGATGGTGCGCCGGCTCTCGTGCCGCTGGTCCTTGGGCATCTTGGCCGACTGCAGCGCGGCCAACCCGGCAGGGGTCTTGGCGACCAGCGAGCCGGTGCCAACCGCCAGAAACGCAGCCCAGGCAGCCGCTCGCGCAATGGCCCGTAAGCCGCAACCGGTCATGGAAGGTTTGGATGCGAAACGTTGCATTGGCGTAACGGATAGTAGCTTTGAACGGGTGCGCAGGTCAATCGAATTTGGGCAACTTCCATAATTTCGGTAACTCCAGCGGTTACGCGCGTCTAAAACCCGGCGCCAAAAACAACGCGGCGCACTCGCACCCATACCGCTTCCTCTGCGCGCCGGCGTTAAGCGAGCCGCGGCTCACGCACGGGTTGGACGAATCCGGACCCTCAAACGAGAGCGGTAAGGCTTTCGATGTTCCGCTCCCGCAACTTCGGGTAAAGACCGTCCGTGACGTACTTCTTGAAGTGCCCAGTCGCCCGGTGGTCGGCAACCGCCTTTTCGTCGCGGTACTGCTCGTAAATTACAACGGTGTCGGGATCGTCCCGCAGTTGATGGGGGATGAAGACCTCGACCCCCGGCTCGCGGCGAGACTCCGCGGCGAGCTGGCGCAGGATTTCTGCGATCTCCTCGCGGTCTTCGGGCGCGAATTTGAAGCGGACCAGCACACTGACCATGTTTCCGGCTCCTTTGCGCCACGGCGGTCATGCCGCCCTGGCGCTTCTCAGGGATTTACGTCGAGGTCAACAGCTCGTAGCACAAATCATATTTTGAAAGGGCACGACCTCACTTCGTGCCCCATGGGCCTGCTGCCCACCCAAGGTAATGAAAACCAGGTCATTTCCGAAGCTGCCGGAATCACCGCGCCGTAGGCGCAGGGTTTACTAGCCCCGCGCTTCAGCGTGGGGTAGCTGGTCCCCCGAATGTCTCCAGTCCCGTAGGGACGGCGCCGCCGTCGGCTGGCTTTCTCGCCGTGCCGTAAGGTCCGTGTTTTGAAAGGGCACGACTTTAGTCGTGCCATAAAGCCTGCCAAATCATTGGGGCTTTAGCCCCTGAGGGATGGTTTTTTTGAAGATCTCGACTTTTACCACGAGGTCAAGCATAAGCGTGCAATCCGTCCAGCGCCTCGGCGAACTCCGGCAGCACCATGGTCTGGCCCCGGTCCGGGCCGGTCGAGATCATGCCGATGCGCGCCCCGCTCTCCCGCTCCTGGAAGCGCAGGTACTCGCGCGCGGCTTTGGGCAGGCGCTCAAATTCCGTGATGGCGTTTGTCGGCTCCCGCCAGCCCTTCAGCATGGTGTAGTGCGGCCTGATGGCCTCCAGGCCGCGCACGTCGGCCGGAATCTCATCGGTGATCTTGCCGTCGATCTCGTAGCCGGTGCAGACGGGAATCTCGGCCAGTTCGTCCAGCACATCGAGCTTGGTGATCACCAGCCACTCTGCCCCGTTCACCTGGTTCGAGTAGCGCAGCAGCGGAATATCGAGCCATCCGCAGCGCCGCGGCCGCCCGGTGACCGCGCCGTATTCGTTGCCGCGGGCGCGCAGCGCGTCGCCCGCCGCGTCGTGAATCTCGGTCGGGAACGGCCCCTCGCCCACGCGCGTCACGTATGCCTTGGTCACCGAAATCACGGTACCGATAGCCGTCGGACCCACGCCCGTCCCGGTGGACGCGCCGCCCGCCGTGGCCGAAGATGAGGTCACAAACGGATAGGTTCCATGGTCGATGTCGAGCATGGTGCCCTGCGCGCCCTCGAACATCACGCTGCCGCCCTCGGCCAGGATCTTGTTGAGCAGCCGCCCGGTGTCGGCCACCAGCGGACGAATCTGCTCGGCCGCCGCCGCGTACTCGTCGTACATCTTTTCCGGGTCCAGCGGATCGGTGCCGAACAGCGCGTGCGCGATGGCGTTCTTCTCCGCGCACGCGGCCTCGATATGCGTCTTCAAGAGCGCGGTGTTCATCATGTCCACCACGCGCAGCCCGCCGCGCGACATTTTGTCTTCGTAGGCCGGCCCGATGCCCTTGCTGGTGGTGCCGATCTTCTGCCGCCCCGGCGCGCTCTCGGCGGCCAGCTCGATCATGCGGTGATAGGGCAGAATCACCTGCGCCCGGTTCGACACAAACAGCCGCCCATCGAGGTTAACGCCCAGCGCGCGCACCTTCCCGAGCTCGCTCAGAAAATAGATCGGGTCGAGCACCACGCCGTTGCCGATCACGCATTTGCACTCCGGCCTGGGCACGCCGCAAGGAATCAACTGCAGCACGAACTTCTGTTTGCCGATAATGACGGTATGGCCGGCGTTGTGGCCGCCCGAGTAGCGCGCCACGGCGGAAAACCGCTCGC
>JBOGLX010000034.1:0-12668 GCA_050745765.1 Occallatibacter sp.
AACAGCATCTTGCAGTGAGAATTTCCAACTTCGCCGAAGTTGGAGCCTACGCTTGCCACTTGACCAGCTTTGGCCCCCGAGATCAGCAAAATTGAATCGAATCTGAGGCTCAACTTCGGAATTCAGGTTTAATGGAACTCGACAAGCGACTGCAGAAGCTTGAAGCCCAAAGATCCCAGCCCGCCGCATAAAGTGGTCCTCCTTGGGAAGGCCTTTTACCGATATCCTGGCGTGTTCCATCTATTTCTGGCGGTAGAATTCCATCTCCCTCGCATAGCGGAATCGGGCGGAGCTACACGCTGAGCAGTTCCTCGCTCTTGGTGCGCTGGCCGTAGTGGGACTCGACGTAGCGGTCGAGGATCTGCTTGAACTCGGCCACGATGGTGTCGCCGCGCAGGGTGGTGTAGAGCTTGCCGTCGACGTAAACGGGGGCTTTGGGCTCCTCGAATGTGCCGGGGAGACTGATGCCGAGGTTGGCGTGCTTGCTCTCGCCGGGGCCGTTGACGACGCAGCCCATGACGGCCAGCTTGAGCTCTTCGACGCCGGCGTACTTCTTGCGCCACTCGGGCATGGAGGCGCGCAGGTAAGTCTGAATCTGCTCGGCGAGTTCCTGGAAATAAGTGCTCGTTGTCCGGCCGCAGCCGGGGCAGCTCGTTACCTGGGGCATGAAGCTGCGGATGCCAAGCGACTGGAGGATTTGCTGCGCGGCTTGCACCTCTTCGGTGCGGTCGCCGTTGGGCTTGGGGGTGAGCGAGACGCGGATGGTGTCGCCGATGCCGGCCAGAAGCAGCGGCGCGAGGCCGGCGGTCGAGGCGATCAAGCCTTTCGTGCCCATGCCGGCTTCGGTCAAACCCAGATGGAGCGGGTAGTCGCAGCGGGCGGCGAGGGCGGTGTAAACGTCAATGAGGTCGCGGACGCCGGAGACCTTGGCCGACAGGATAATCATGTCGTGGCCGAGGCCGTAGCGCTCGGCGGCGGCGGCGGAGTTGAGGGCGCTGGCGACCATGGCTTCCATCATCACGTCGCGGGCGGGCCGCGGATCGGGCCGGCGGCTGTTTTCGTCCATCATGCGGGTGAGGAGCGCTTGATCGAGCGAGCCCCAGTTGACGCCGATGCGGACGGGCTTGTGATTCTCGACGGCGCACTCGACCATGATGCGGAAGTTGTCGTCGTCTTTGCGGCCGATCGAAACGTTGCCGGGATTGATGCGGTACTTGGCGAGGTCGCGGGCCGCGGCGGGGAACTTTTTGAGCAGCAGGTGGCCGTTATAGTGGAAGTCGCCGATGATGGGCACGCGGATCCCGCGCTTGTCCAGGCCCTCGACGATGTGCGGAACGGCGGCGGCGGCGGCTTCGTTGTTGACGGTGACGCGGACCAGCTCGGAGCCGGCGAGAGCGAGGGATGCAACTTGATCAATAGTGCCGGGAATGTCGGCCGTGTCGGTGTTGGTCATGGACTGGACTACGACCGGGACTTCCCAGCCCACGCGGACCCGGCCGATCGAGACAGTTAGGGTTTTTCTGCGCTGAACCTCAGCCATGCAGCTAGTTTACCGGAAAGACAAGCCTGCCGCGCATTCATCTGGTAAGGTGAGGGTGAATCCGGAGGAAGCGATGCCGATTGCGAAAAAGGTGTGCATGGGAGACCCCTGTTACTAAGCCTTGCCCTCGATGAGATTCATGCGGCTTCGGCGGCTAGTTCTTCCGGTTCGGGTTTGGAGAGGAACCAGGCGTAGATGGCGACTCCGACGAAGGCCACCGTGGGGACCAAAAAGGCGAGTGCGATGTCTGGGACCGCGCCCATAAGCGGGGTGAGCACTGCGCCGCCGACGATGGCCATGACGATGAAGGCCGCTCCGCTCTTGGTGCGCTGGCCGAGGCCTTCGACGCCGAGAGCGAAGATGGTGGGATACATGATGGACATCAAGAAGTTGACGGCGATGAAGCAGCCGATGCCGAGCCATCCGGGACGGAACACGGCCGTGGCGCAGATGGCGGCGCTCAGGGTGGCGTAGACGCCGAGCAGCCTTGCCCCGGAGACAAAGCGCAGGATCCAGGTGGAAACAAACCGCCCCACGGTAAAGACCGCCAGTGACGCGGTGTACCAGTAGCCGGCGTCGCGCTGGGTGAGGCCGGTAAAATGCCTGGCATAGGCGATGAAGAAGCTCCAGATACCAACCTGGGCGCCGACGTAAAGGAACTGGGCCACGACGGCGAAGACGAAGTGCTTTCGCTTGCGCAGCGGCTTGGAGGTGTCGTTGGCCATGGTCTCGCGCGAGTAATCGAGGCCAGCGTGGGGAAACGGCGTGAGGGCGATGAAGACGGCCCACAACAGCACCACGGCGCCGATGACCAGGTAGGGATTGACGACGCGCAGAGTTTCCGAGCGGAGATAGGCGTGGTAGGTGTGGGCTGCCTGCTTGGCGGCGATCTGAGCCGGGCTCAATTCCCGGCCGGAAAAGATGAAGATGCTGCCGATGATGCCGGCGGCGATGCCGCCGAGGGGATTGAAGGCCTGGGAGAAGTTGATGCGCTGCTCGGCGGTGCGCGGATCGCCGATCTGAATGATGAAGGGGCTGGAGGCCGTTTCAAGAAAGGAGAGGCCGCTGGCGATGACGAAGAGCGCGATAAGGAAGAACGAATATTTGGTGAGGACGGCCGCGGGCCAGAAGAGAATGCAGCCGGAGCCAAAGAGGACAAGGCCGACCAGGATGCCGGCTTTGTAGCCGGCACGGCGCATCAACTGCGCGGCAGGGATGGCCAGCAGAAAATACCCCATGTAGAACGCCGACTGGATAAAACCTGCCTGCAGGCGGTCGATCTGGAACGACTTCATGAACTGGCTGATGAGAATGTCGTTGAGATTGTTGGGAACGGCCCAGAGGAAGAAGAGAGCGGTCACCAGGACGAAGGGCAACATGCGCCCGTGGGGGATCAGCGGAGCCTTGGCGCCTTTTTTGGGCGAAGCCGGAGAGGTGGAACCTGTCGGCCCAGTAGGAATGCTCAAAGTGGACTTGCCCTCCTGGCTTCGAACGTCCCCGGCTCTGGGCGGCCGATGTATACGTTCACGCGAGAATCACTTTCACCTTTCTATCGAATCGGCGCTCGGTGTGGCAAATGGGGCGCGCGAACTCTCCTGGCAAATCCAGGTCATGCTAGACTAGACCTAGTCTGATTCGAAGGAAAATCGCCATGCAAACGGTGAACATCTACCAAGCCAAAACCCAATTGTCCAGGCTGGTCGACTTGGCTGCCGCAGGAGACGACGTCGTTATTGCGCGCAATGGAAAGCCGGTGGCGCGCCTCACCGCCCTAAAGAAGGAAAAGAAGCCACGAATCACACTGGGGCTTCTCGAGGGCCAGGGGTGGATTGCGGACGACTTCGATGCTCCTCTGCCAGACGAGATTCTGGCGCAGTTCGAGGGCCGCTGATGCGCCTCCTGCTCGACACACACATCCTGTACTGGTCCTATTACGAACGCGAGCGTCTTTCACGGAAAGCGCTGGACCAAATCTTTGCGGCTGAAGCGATTTTTGTTTCTTCGGCTTCGATTTGGGAAATGGCCATCAAAGTCCGCCTGGGAAAGATGGCAGTGGACCCGGCGAAACTCGTGGATCAGATAGAAGCGGCCGGATTCAGAGAGTTGCCTGTCTACTCCAAGCACGCTCTGCTGGTTGCCGGGCTGCCCATGCACCACGCAGATCCCTTTGACCGCCTGCTGATCGCGCAGGCGATGAGCGAGCCATTGCACTTGCTTACTGCCGATACGCAGCTTACGCCGTACAGCCCGCTCGTCATACTGGTGTAGCGGGACTGCGGCGCACTCTGCGGCCGCCGCGCCGGCTTAAGATAATGGCGTGGATTCGACGATGGAATCATCGGCGCCTGACCCCGTTGCCGCCGCGCGGCGCTTCTACGCGGAGGATCTTCGTTTTAAGACACGCATGACTTCGCCGGCGCTGTTTGCCGCCTTTGCGACGGTGCCGCGCGAGCGCTTTGCGGGACCCGGCCCCTGGCGCATCCAGACGTGGGGCGAGTTCTGGACAACGGAAGATCGCGACCCGAGGCAGGTCTATCACGACACGCTGATCGCGCTCGACGAAACCAAGCGCATCAACAACGGGCAGCCGAGCCTGTGGGCCTACTATTTCGACCGCCTGGGCGTGCGCGAGGGCGACCATGTGCTGCACCTGGGCTGCGGAACCGGATACTACACGGCGATCCTGGCAGAGCTGGCCGGGGCGCAGGGAAGGGTTGTGGCCGTCGAGATCGATGAGGCTCTGGCGGAGAGAGCGCGCGCGGCTCTGGCGCCATGGCCGCAGGTGACGGTGCTGTGCGCGGACGGAACGCACGGGCCGTTTAAGCCTGCCGATGCGATTGTGGCCAGCGCCGGAGCCACGCATCCGCCGGCGGTCTGGCTTGATGCAGTTAAGCCCGGAGGAAAGCTGCTGTTTCCGCTGACCGCGAATGAGGGATTGGGAATTATGGCGCAGCTTACGCGCGTGAGCGAGACGCGCTTTGATGCGCGGCTGCATGGCGGCGTAGGATTTATCGAGTTTCAGGGGGCGCGCGATGCGGAGATGGGCCAGCGGCTGGCGGAGGCTCTTCGGCACGGGCACAGCGACGAGGTGAAATCGCTGCGCTCAGATGCGCACGAGCAGGACGAGAGCTGCTGGCTGCACGGGGCGGGGTGGTGCTTTTCACGGAATGAGGCGGCTGCCTCCACTTCCAGTTCATAGCACGCGCGCCAGCCATCTGCCGGTGTGCGAATGAAGGCTGCCGGCGACTTCTTCGGGCGTGCCTTCGGCGACGATACGGCCGCCGCCTTCACCGCCTTCGGGGCCAAGGTCGATGACCCAGTCGGCGCTCTTGATCACATCGAGGTTGTGCTCGATGACGATGAGCGAGCCGCCGCCGTCGATGAGCTTGCGCAGTGCGGTGAGCAGCTTGGACACGTCGTCGAAGTGAAGGCCGGTGGTGGGCTCGTCGAGGATGTAGAGCACGCGGCTGGCCTGCGAAGGCCTGGCGTTTGCGTTGGCCGCGCGCACCGACGCAAGATGCGCGGCCAGTTTCACGCGCTGCGCCTCGCCGCCGGAGAGCGTGGTGGCCGACTGTCCGAGGCGCAAGTAGCCGAGGCCGATTTCGTCGAGCACGGCCAGTTTTTCGAGGAGCTTGGTCTGGCCGGAGAAGAAACGCAGCGCTTCCTTCACGGTCATCTGCAGTACTTCGTGGATGTTTTTGCCTTTGTATTGAACGTCGAGGATTTTGGCCTGGTAGCGCGTGCCGTTGCAGTCTTCGCAGGGCAGCTCGACGTCGGCGAGGAATTGCATTTCGACGGTGACGGTGCCGTCGCCCTCGCAAGTGTTGCAGCGGCCGCCGGGGACATTGAAGGAAAAATGGCCGGGGGTGAGCGAGAGGCGCTTGGCCTCGGGCTGAGCTGCAAACAGTTCGCGGACGAGGTCGAAGGCTTTGATGTAAGTGATGGGATTGGAGCGCGGGGTGCGGCCGATGGGGGTTTGATCGACGAGAACCACGTCGTTAAGGCGCTCGACGCCGGAGAGCGAAGTGAAGACGCCTGCGGGGTCGCTGCCGTCAGCCTGGCCCAGCGCGCGCGCCACGGCGCGATAAAGCACCTGGTGCACCAAGGTGGATTTGCCGGAGCCGCTGACGCCGGTGATGGCGACCAGCAGGCCGAGGGGAATCTCCACGTTGAGGCCGTGGAGGTTGTTGGCGCGGGCGCCACGCACCACCAGGCGCTCGCGTCCGGGAGCGCGGCGGCGCGTGGGGACAGGGATGGAGAGCTTGCCGGAGAGATAGCGGCCGGTGAGCGACGCGGGGTTGGCTTCGATCTCGGCGAGAATTCCTTCTGCAAGCAGCTTGCCGCCGAACTCGCCGGCGCCGGGGCCGAGATCGAGGAGGTGATCGGCGGAGCGCAGCACGTCGGCGTCGTGCTCGACGACGAGGATGGTGTTGCCGAGATCGCGGAGTTCTTCAAGGATGCGGATGAGGCGCGCGGTGTCGCGCGTGTGCAGGCCGATGGACGGCTCGTCGAGCACGTAGAGCGCGCCCACGAGGCGCGAGCCGAGCGATGTGGCCAGTTGAATGCGCTGCGCCTCGCCGCCTGACAGCGTAGAGGCGAGGCGGTCAAGCGTGAGGTACTCGAGACCGACCGCGTCGAGAAAGCTCAGGCGCTGGCGCACTTCTTCGAGGATGGGCCCGGCGATCTCTTCCTGCATGGGCGTGAGCTTGAGCGCGGCGAAGAAGACTTTGGCCTGCGCGATGGTGAGCGCCGCGACCTGGCAGATGTTTTTGTCCCCAGTGCCTTGGCTTCCGATGCGCACGGAGCGGGCTTCGGCGCGCAGGCGCTGGCCGCGGCAGTCGGGACACTCCGCGTAGCCGCGATACTTGCTAAGCATTACGCGCACGTGGAGCTTGTATTTCTTGCGCTCCATCTGCGCGAAGAAACCGAAGACTCCGGCAAATCCGCCCTTGCCGCGCAGCACGGCTTCGCGCGCTTCCTCAGGCAGATCGCGCCAGGGCACATCGAGGGGCACGCCGAGGTCCGCGGCCTGTTTGCGCAGCTCCCCAAACCAATTGCGGTATTTTGGCCGGTTCCACGGGTCGATGGCACCCTGATTGAGGCTCAGGCTCTTGTCGGGGATGACGAGGTTGAGGTCGAAGTCGACGGTGTTGCCAAAGCCCTGGCAGCGCGGGCAGGCGCCGAAGGGATTGTTGAAGCTGAACAGGCGCGGCTCGGGCTCGCGGCCGGGGCGATGGCAGTTGGTGCACTCGTAAGCGCCGGAAAAGCGGAGGCGGCGGCGCTCCGGCGATTCACTGCGCGGAGCCTCTTCGAAGATCGCCTCGCCGCCCTCGCGGTAGGCGATCTCCGTTGCATCGACGATGCGCGGGCGATTTTCCGGGCTGACCACGATGCGGTCCAAGAGAACAAATACGGGCAGGGTGAAGTCGAGATCGAGGAGGGATTCGGGGGTTGAGAACTCGAAGATTTTACCCTGCTGCCAGAGGCGGTTGAAACCGCTGGAACGCAGTTCGGCAAGGCGGGCTTTCAGCGTCTCGGTGTGCGGTGAGTCGCCGCCGGTTGCGACGGGTCGGGCTTTGGCGCCGCTCCGCGCGGAGCGCGCGGGCGGCTTGGCCGCTGTTTCGGGTGTGGGTGTTGCGCTCACTACCGGGAAGAGCGCATTCAAGCGCGTACCTTCGCCCAGGGCGAGGATGGCGCCGGCAACTTCGTCGATCGAATCGCGTTTGACCAGGCCGTCGCAGTAGACGCAGTGCACGGTTCCGCAGCGCGCGTAGAGCAGGCGCAGGTAGTCGTAAATCTCGGTCGCCGTGGCGACGGTGGAGCGCGGGTTGCGCGTGGAGTTTTTCTGCTTGATGGCGATGGCCGGCGCCAGGCCGTCGATCAGATCGGCGTCGGGCTTTTCGATGCGCTCGAGAAACTGCCGCGCGTATGCGGAGAGCGATTCGACGTAGCGCCGCTGCCCTTCGGCATAGATGGTGTCGAAGGCGAGCGAACTCTTTCCCGAGCCGGACACGCCGCTGATGACGGTTAGCTTGCCGTGCGGTATCTCGCAGGAAATGTTCTTCAGGTTGTGCGTCCGCGCACCGCGGATGATGATGGCGTCGTTCAAAGGGAAGGCACCGGAGGAGAAATTGGCCGGGCGCATCCCTAACCTTATAGAGAGGTTCGGAGCACAATCGGCCATTTTCTATTATAAGGCGGAAGGCAAATTGCGGCTGACTCACACGCCTACTGGCACAAAGATGCGCCCACCCTTCGCTCGGCCACCCCGCGGACGAAGACCTGTCCGCGGGAACCTGTGCGCGCGAAGGATTGGGATGGCCTCCGGTTCGATCTATCGACCTGTCAGGCCTGGATATTCGGGAGCGCCGATCAGATGGAGAATTCTTTCTCCGTCTTTTCGAATTCGTGTGCCGCTTTTTGGGGTTTCTCCGCCGCTTTGTTGGCAACCTGATCTACTTGTTCCTGCTCTGAAGGATTTGAGACCGTCTCCTCTTCCACTTTCTCTTCTGTCGGGTTTTGAAATTCCTTGGTCATGCTGATCCTCCTGCTTTCATTATGGATGCGCCCGGCGGCAGGCGCGGCGCTCGGCTGGTAAAAGGAATTACTCGGGAAAATAAAGACAAAGCCGCTTTAAGTGCACACTTTGCACTTAGAGCGGCACCGGGGGAGCTAAGTCGTTAAGGATTGAGTTATGCGGCACGCGTAACTCGGGACCGCGTTGGGCGTGCCGATCGGAATCAGGCGGCTAATGCCTCCTGTAACTGCATGTATCTCGATACCGGTTCTTGTCTTGTCTGCCGGTCAAGCACTCCAGCAAGCCCCAACAGGGCTTCCGAAGCACAAGCCGGACACTGCCTCGCATTATTCACAACACAATTGCAATCTTGACAAAGGTAGGCAGACGACAAGGGAATAAGTTGCATCGTGCCCAATGTCATGGTTTTCACCCCGCGAAGAGTGGCCTGATAGCCTTGATACAAAGGCGTGCCCCAGAATCGGCGTTCTAGCCGCCATTGCTTCTCATTATAAGATGCGAAGTTTCTGCGCGTAGTTGTTTTGTTTGGAGGCCCCAGTACCGTAAGATACAAGAGCCGCCACTTTGGTAACAAAACCCAACAACGGTCAGAGACCTAGCTGCATGGAATGGCGGTTCTCATCGAACGATCTTATAGTATCAGCGCGAGTTAGCCGCCCAATCGAAAAAGTTGCGGGACCGGTTGGCGCGAGCGCGCCCTCGCTCGCCTATAAGAACAATACGGTGAAAAAATTGAATCCCGCCGCCCTCCGCGGCGGTTCCGTTCTTCGATCCGCAGCGTCGAACTTTCAGATGCCCGTCATGCGGCGTCGGAGCGCCGCACCGTTAAACTTATCCATGAGGAATTCAGTGCATCGCAGTGTATTTTTCGTTCTGATTCTGAGCTTCGCGTTACGGCCCGCGCCCATGTTTGCGCAGAGGACGGCGCCCGGTGCCGCTCCGGGAAATCCGCCGGCCGCGGCGCAGCCTGCATCCCAGCAAGTACTTAACGCCGAGGCGGCAATTACCAAGTCCGACTGGAAAAGTGTTGACACGGATTTGACTCCGTATGTAGCCGCGCACCCCGGCGATGCGCGCGCGCTGTTCGACCTGGGCTTTACCAACGACGCGGAGAATCGTCTGGACGTAGCGGCGGGGCTTTACCGGCGAGCGATCGAGGCCGATCCCAAATCGTTTGAGGCGCATCTTTCGCTGGGGCTGCTGTTGGCGCGGCAAGGCAAGTTCGCCGAGGCGCGTACGGAGCTGGCCGCGGCCACGACGCTCGATCCCGGCGCGGCCGGACCGGCGCTGAAGGCTCGTGCATGGCGCGCGCTGGCGCAGATCGACCGTCCGCGCCCCGGCAACCCCGGCGACGCGGCGGAAGCTTCGAACGACCTTTTGCAGGCGCTCAAGCTTTCGCCTGAAACCGAAGACGACACATTGCTTGCAGCTAATCTGGCCGAGGATGCCGGCCAGAACGATGCGGCCGAGACCGCCTATCGCCGCGTGCTGGCCGAGGACCCCCAATCCGAAGCGGCAAGCGCCGGACTGGCGCATCTACTGATTGTGAAAAAGCAGTATCGCGAAGCGGAAGCCGTGCTGCGCGCGGGGTTGAAGGGTGCGCCGGACGATCCGGCGATGAACGCGCAACTGGCGCTGGTGCTGGCCGAGCAGGACAACCCCGAAGCCCTGCCGCTTACCCAGAAGCTTCACCAGGCCAATCCCACCGACCCCGGAATTACGCGCATGCTGGCGCAGTTGCTCTCCGACGCCGGGCAGTACGCCGCTTCGGACCAGCTCTATACGCAGTTGCTGGCGCCCAGCCCGGACAACGAGGATCTCCTGGTTTCGCATGGGCAAAACCTGGTTGAGGAGCTGAAGTTTGCCGAAGCGTTTCAGGTTTTTAAAAAGGTGACCGACCTGGATCCGGCCAACGCGGAGGGGTGGAGCGGGCTGGCGTTTACGGCCTCAAAGACGGGTCAGCCATCGATTACACTACATGCTCTTACGATGAGATCAAAATATCTTCCAGAAAATGCATCGACCTACTTCCTTTGGGCCACATCTTACGATACGCTGCACCAAAAGGTAGAGGCGGCAACGTATTATCACCATTTTTTGGAAGCGGCCGCCGGCAAGTTCCCAGATCAGGAGTGGCAAGCACGCCAACGTCTCCAGGTGCTTGAAAAATGACCGTGAGATCGCCGACGATGCGAAGATGAGTGCGATGTACCTGCTGGCAATGCAGCGACTGCCGATAAATAACGAGGGCGCAAGAGTCTGTTTGCTTTCCCTCGCGGAGATTTGAAGAGTCGCAGCACGGCGAGGAAACCGCATTCGCGGAGGTTCCAGATGCGGTCCCAGATGCGGTCTTTGATTCCCATGGCGATGCTCCTGACCCTCAGCCTGGCGGTGGTCCCGTTGCGTTCCGCCGCGGCTCCAGACGACCCGCTTGACCAACAAGCCATCGATGCGCTGGCCGCCAAGGCCAGCCAGGCGCAACCGCGCGAGCAATGCTTCCTTTATGCCCAACTGATGCAGGAAATGACCGATCTCAGCCTGCGGCAATACCAGGCCGGCAACGTGGTCAAAGCCACCGGTCTGCTCAAACAGATTCAGACGCTTTCGCACAAGATTCATCTTTCGGTGTCGGACAACGACAAGCGGCTCAAGAACGCGGAGATACTGTTGAGCCGCACGGCGTTCCGGCTGACGGAGCTGCTGCACTCGAGCGACTACCAGGACCACCCGCTGATCAAGCAGACGATTGCCGACGTGAATGCGGCGCAGACCGCGGCACTGATGCAGGTTTTCAGTAAATAGTGGGCGCGCGCGGGCCGATCCATCGCGGCGCAAGTCTGCATTCTGTTCATAGAGGCGTGTTAGCTGACAGCCTCGTGGCAAAAGTCGAAAATCTCGAAGAAAACATCCCTCAGGGGCTAAAGCCCCGCTGATTTGGCAGCTTTACGGCACGACTAAAGTCGTGCCCTTTCAAATCGCGAATTCTGCCACGGGCTGCTAATGTTTTCTTGACATTTTCCAATCAGCATTGGCCGGGGGCCGATTGCCCCGGCGCCGGCTGCCGTGGTTGAATGAAAGCGCTGGAGAATTGACCGATGCGCACACTTCCCTGGCTCGCCTCGACCCTCGCCGCGATGCTGCTTGCCGCGCCGCTGACGGCGCAGCACCAAACGCCCGACACGCTCACCCCAGCCCAGGCCGAGAAGATCGCCGAAGCCGGCATCGACCCCCCGGTGCGAGTTGAGCTCTATACCAAGTTCCTCGATGAACACGCCGATGCCATCAAGAATCTGGCCAAGCGCCCGCCGTCGCCGGCACGCAGCGCGCACTTGTCCGACGATCTTGAGGACTTTGCCGACCTTATGGACGAGTTGGGCTCGAACCTGGACATGTACTCCGACCGCAAGGCCGACATCCGCAAGGCGATGAAGCCTCTGAACGAGTCGATCCAGAAGTGGCAGGCGATGCTGCACGGCCTGGCCGACGATCAGAGCTACGATCTCTCGCGCACCGACGCCATCGATAGTTGCAGCGACCTGGCGGACCAGTCCAAGCAGCTCGCCAAGGATCAGGAAGCGTATTTCAAGGAGCATAAGGACCAGGCAGGGCAGCAGCGGGTGATGCCAAGGCCGCAGTGAATGCCGCAGGGACTAGGGACGTAGGGACTAGGGACTAGAAAGACTGCGTCGCTAATGCCAGGCAGAGAGATCCTTTTAAATGGCCTAGGAATGCGGACCCATGGGCGCGGTTCGCTCGCAGTGCGTCCATGCTGCTTCTTAGTCCCTACGTCCCTAGTCCCTAGTCCCTATCTGCTGCTATTCTCGCTGTGGTGATTTGCGATTTTGTTTCTATTTTTCAGGAAGAGTTGAGAGCGCTGCGGCCGCGTGCGCCGATGCCGCCGATTGCGGTGCGATTCCGGCGCTTTACTTCGCTGAATACGACCATCCGGCTGCGCGAGGGGCGGATTCTGGTAAGCCTCTCGGACTTACTTGAAGGCGCGCCGGAGACGGTCGTCCGAGCCATCGCGCACATCCTGCTGGCCAAATTGTACAAGAAGCCCGTCGAAGCGGGGCGCAATCTGCGCTACAAGCGCTTTGCGGCGAGCGCCGCGGTTACTCGCCAGACGGAACTAATCCGGACGGCGCGCGGCAGCAAGCGCTACCTGGGGCCGGAGGGCCGGTACTATCACCTCGACGAAGTCTTCGATTCGCTTAACATGCGCTTTTTTGGCGGGTTGCTTGGCCGGCCGGAGCTGACCTGGAGCGAACACCACGCCAAGCGCGCGCTGGGGCACTACGACGCCGCGCATAACACGATCGTGGTCAGCCGAGTATTCGACCGGCCGTCAAGCCCGCGCTACGCCATCGAATACCTGCTCTACCACGAAATGCTGCACCTGAAGCACCCGGTGCGGATGCGCGGCTTGCGCCGCTGCGTCCACTCCCGGGAGTTCAAGGCGGAGGAGGCCCGGTTTCCTCAGTTGGAAGAGGCCTTGGCGTTCATCCAGCGGCTCTAGTTCTCTGACCGCATGATTTGGTATATTACAAACGCTCATCCCAGGTCTCAAAATCGAGACCTGGGGCACCCAGT
>JBOGLX010000035.1:0-13496 GCA_050745765.1 Occallatibacter sp.
AACAGCATCTTGCAGTGAGAATTTCCAACTTCGCCGAAGTTGGAGCCTACGCTTGCCACTTGACCAGCTTTGGCCCCCGAGATCAGCAAAATTGAATCGAATCTGAGGCTCAACTTCGGAATTCAGGCTTAAGCACGCTTGAAGCCAAAGACGAGTGGCAGGGAACGCTGCCGCTCAGGCGCAGCGACGGCATTTACTGCCGCATTGCCTTCCGCAGCCGGCGCATGGCGCTGCCTGGCGGACGGCCGTTCGTTCTCAACCACGGCATGGACATGACGGAACAGCACGAAGCCGAGGAGGCGCTGCGCCTGGCGACGCGGCAGCGGGAGCCCGCGGCGACGCCGGTGTTTGTCGACGAGGCGGGTGCTGCGGGTGCTGAACGAGCTGGTAAGCAACGCCATCAAGTTTTCGCCGGCCGAGACGACCATCCGGCTGGCGGCGCAGCCCACTGGTGCGGTCCCGGCCGGCGCCGAGTCAGACGATCTGGATTCGGGATCGGACGAGGTGCGTTTTATTGTCGAAGACCAGGGTTGGGGCGTTCCGGTGGAGAAGCTGGAGCGGATCTTCGAGCGTTTTGAGCAGGGCGACGCTTCGGACTCGCGGGCGCTGGGCCGGACGGGGCTGGGGCTGGCGCTTTGCCGCAGCATTGTGGAACAGTACGGCGGGCGCATCTGGGCGGAGAGCACGCCGGGGAAGGGAAGCCGGTTTTTGTTTACACTGCCGGCGGACAGCGCGTCTGAGGCGCGGTGAACGCGGCGCGGCGCATTCTTGTTACGCTGATTGGGTGAGCCTTCCACACGGAATCTGCCTGCTCTTGTTTGGTGCGGCATTCGCCGTGCCGGGTTTTTCCGCGTCTGCGGCTACGGCTGCCAGGCCCATTGTGGCGGTTTACGTATTTCCCGACGGAGCGGCGTTGAAGCCGGGTGAGATCGATCCATATAAGCTGACGCGAATCAATTACGCATTCGCCAATATCAAGAATGGGCGGATGGTGGTTGGCTTTGCGCAGGATGCGCAGAACTTGGGTTTGCTGACGGCGCTGCGGCGCGAGAATCCCTCGCTCACGGTGCTGGCTTCAGTGGGCGGGTGGTCGTGGTCGGGCGGATTTTCCGACGTGGCGCTGACGGCGGGGAGCCGGAGGATTTTTGTCGAGAGCGCGATCGCGTTTATCGAGCGCTACGATCTGGACGGGCTCGACGTGGACTGGGAATTTCCGGGGCAGGCTGGCGCGGGGCATGTTTTCCGCAAAGAGGACAAGCAGAATTTCACGCTGCTGCTCAAGGAACTGCGCGCGGGGTTTGACCGGGAGTCGGCGAAGACGCACCGCAGGCTCTATTTGACGATTGCGGCGGAGGCTTCGGAGGAGTATCTCGGCGACACGGAGATGGGCGAGGCGGCGCGGTTCGTGGATGACGTGAACCTGATGGCCTACGACTATTACATCCCTGGCGAGGACCACATTACCGGGAACCTTGCGCCGCTGTTTCAATCGCCGCGGGACCCGAAGCAGGAGTCGGCGAACCGTTCGGTGCTCGCGTTCGAGCAGGCTGGCGTGCCGGCGGAAAAGATTGTGCTGGGCGTTCCGTTTTATGGGCGGGCGTGGGCCGGTGTGGCGGACACGAATCATGGACTGTTTGAGCGAGGCAAAGCGGCGCCGCGTGCTGAAATGCCGTACAACACGATTGCGCAGACGCTGATTGGGCACGGATTCACGCGGTACTGGGATTCGGCGGCATCAAGTCCGTATTTGTACAGCGCGGAGCAGCGTATCTTTGTCACTTACGAGGATCCGGAGTCGCTGACGGCGAAGTGCGGCTACGTGCTCAAGCACAAGCTGGCTGGGGTGGTGTTTTGGGATTATGCGGACGATTACGGCGGAACGCTGCTCGGGGCGATCGACGAGGGGCTGGGAATGACGAAAGGCAAAGGCGCGCCGGCGGCTGAGCACAAGCCTTGAACTGGACGCGGTGTTCGGTGAGTCGAGAAGCATCCCTCCGGGGCTGAAGCCCTCATTCATTCTTTGCGGTTTGCGGCACGGCTAAAGCCATGCCCTTTCAAGACAGCAGTAAATCAGAGCAATGCCGGCCCGTACCTGATCCCTGATCTCTGATCTCTGACCCCTGATCTCTGACCCCTGCGCGCCGTGAGACAATGCCAACGGCGGCCTTCCCCAGGGACGGTTTCCGGCTGCCGGAAAGCACTCGATGGCGCTTGCAACAAGCATCCTGAATATGCTTTTCGGGCGGCCGCTGGCGACGAGCGAGCAGCGCGCGGAGCAGATCGGGCCGCTGGCCGGCGTGCCTATCTTCGGGCTCGACGCGTTGAGCTCGGCGGCGTACGGGCCTGAAGCGGCGCTGACGCTGCTCATCGCGCTGGGCGCGGCCGGCGTTCACTACATTGTGCCGGTGAGCGCGGCCATCGTCTGCCTGCTCACGATCGTTTACTTCAGCTACCGGCAGACCATCGAGGCTTATCCGCAGGGCGGCGGCTCCTACACGGTGGCCTCGGAGAACCTGGGCGAGGGCGCGGGCCTCTTGGCCGCGGCGGCGCTGATGATCGACTACGTTCTTACCGCGGCTGTAGGCATCTCGGCCGGCGTGGGTGCGCTCATCTCCGCCGTGCCTTCGCTGCAGCCGCACACGCTGGAGCTGTGCCTGGGCGTGCTGGCCGTTCTCACCCTTGTAAACATGCGCGGGGTGCGCGACACCGGCGTGGTATTCATGATTCCTACGTACATGTTCACCGGCACGCTTCTGGTTGTGATCGGGGTGGGAGGGTGGCGGGCGCTGACGAGCGGGGGACATCCACACCCGGTGACGCCGCTGCACCCGCTGCCCGCGGCGACCATGGCCGTAAGCTTTTGGCTGCTGCTCAAGGTGTTTTCATCGGGCTGCACGGCCATGACGGGCGTCGAGGCGGTGAGCAACGGGGTGATGGCGTTCCGCGACGACACCCGCAAAAACGCCAAGACTACGCTGACCATCATCATCGTGCTGCTGGCCGTGCTGCTGGCGGGGATAGCGCTGCTTTGCCGCGCATACGGGATTGGCGCGACCAATCCCAACGGGCCGGGCTACGAGAGCGTGCTCTCCATGTTGACGCGGGCGGTGATGGGACGGGGATGGTTTTACTACACCACCATCGGCTCGGTGTTGCTGGTGCTGGCTCTCTCGGCCAACACCGCATTTGCGGATTTTCCGCGCCTCACGCGCGCCATCGCCCTGGACAGTTACATGCCGCGCGTGTTTTTGATTCGCGGCCGCCGGCTGCTTTACTCGTGGGGTATTTATGTGCTGGTGGGGCTGACGGCGCTGCTGCTGATTATCTTTGGCGGCGTGACGGACCGCTTGATCCCGCTGTTCGCCGTCGGCGCGTTCCTGGCCTTCACGCTTTCGCAGGCGGGCATGGTGATGCACTGGCGGCGCAAGGGGGGCAGGCCGGGGCGCACGTTCGTCAACGGCCTCGGCGCCGTGGCCACGGGCATTACCACTTTGGTGGTGCTGGTGGCCAAGTTTGTTGACGGCGCGTGGATCACGGCGCTGCTGGTCGTCATCATGATCCTGACGATGCGCGCGGTAAAGCGCCACTATGTGCAGGTGGCGCGCGAGATCGACTTGTCGCGGCCCATGGTTTTGGCCGAGATTACCGAACCGATCGTGGTAATGCCCATCGACCGCTGGAGCCGGATCTCGGAGAAGGCGCTGGCGTTTGCGCTCTCCATGTCGAGCGACATTCGCTGCGTACACGTGCTCACCGTGGGCGATACCGATCCGTTTTGCGAGCAGTGGGAAGATATGGTGGCTGCGCCGCTGCGCTCCGCGGGCAAGTGCGTGCCGCGGCTGGTGATGCTCAAGTCGCCGTTCCGCTATATTTTGCAGCCGGTGGTGGATTACGTGCTCGCCGTGGAGCGGGAGACGCAGTTCCACAAAATCTGTGTGCTGGTGCCGGAGCTGGTGGTGCGCCATTGGTGGGAGGGTCTTCTGCACAACCGGCGCGCCGACCTGCTGAAGGTGATCCTGCTGATGCGCGGCAACCGGCGCATTATTGTGATCAACATTCCCTGGTACCTGGACAAAGGGTGAGCGAATGCGAGAATTCGATTGCCGGATGCCCCAGGTTCGGCGCGTCCTTGTTTTTGCGCCTAACCCGGGACGGTGTCGCGCGCCGCTATCTTCCAAGCACAGGGGCCGTCTGACTGACAGCACCGGCAAACCCGGCTTGAGAAGACTTGCCGCCCCTTCATGGAAGCGGGGGGTAAAGGATAGTCTATGAACGTACCGGAAAACAGGGAAGGCGTGGACTCCGCGGCCAGGCATTGAAGGGAAATGTTGCCGGTGCGGAAGCCAGAGGAGCGCCAAAGTACGGAGTCGAGGAGAGTTTTCATTTTGAAGAGGACGTTCTTGCTATGGATTGCGGCCGCGGCGGCGGCTGCACTGCTGCCGTTTGGAGCCCAGTGCCAGGTTGCGCCGGAACCCCCGGCAGGTCCGCCGGCGGCGCCCGCGCCCACGCTCAAATACGGGGTCTTTGTGGGGTACAGCTACTCCTCGCTGAACCAGGTGAACCAGTCGCGCTACGGGCTGCAAGGGTTTCAGGTGGCGATCGACCGCGATTTTGGCAAGCACTTTGGGATGACCGCGATCGGCGACGAGTACAAATGGGCGACGAGCCAGGGGAATCCGGGCAAGCCGGTGGTTGAGTCGGTGCTGCTTGGGCCCCAATTCCGAGTGAACCTGTACGGCCCGGTGGATGCAGTTTTTCGCGGGCTGATGGGCGGCGAGCATACGGGCGGCGAAAGCGAGACGCCCAAGATTTCATTCTCCGGGGGATTTGGCGGCGGCATTCAGGCCAGCCTGAGCAAGCGCCTGGCGCTGCGCATCGTCGGCGACCGGATCGGAGCGTCGTTTTCGCTGGCCAACAATTCGGCGGAGAACGCCTACTCGCCGCACCGAACCTGGAACTCGCGCGGGACCATTGGGGTGGTTTACCGGTTCTGAGCAGGACTCAAGCGATCTTCGGGGCCGGAAGTGAGTTCAGTCGGCCAGGGCGGCGATTTCAGCGAAGGGAACGCTGAAATTGCTGCCGGGCAGTTCGAAGACAGCGCCGGGCGTGAGCTGGCCGCCGCTAAAGCGGTAGTAGAGCTGTTTTTTCGGCTCGATTACCCAGATGGCCTCGATGCCCATGCAATCGTAGTCGGCCAGTTTCTCCAACATGCGAGTCATCGTGTCTTCCGGCGATAGGATCTCGAAGACGGCGAGCGGCGGATGGGTGACGATCTGCTCGCGCGGGGCGTTGCGGCTGAGCAGGGTTACGTCGGGAACGCGGAAGTTATCTGGCGCGACTTGCACGCGCAATTCCGTGCGCGCCTTTACCCGCCACTCCGCCGGCCGCGCGTTAAAAAAGCCAGCCAGGATCGTCTGCCAGGTCGAATGATCGTACTCACCCACGGGCCGTTCCTCCAGAACACCCTTGACGTACTCACAGTCCGGATCGGTGCTGGTCCGCAGATATTCTTCGACCGAAATCGGAGTTGCCGTTGCGGCCATTGGGTTTGGCCTCCGTGGGTTCGATTGTACGCCGGAAACGACGCTGACGGGTTTAGGCTGGCAACCTGCGGTCCTCGGCTGCCCAAAGTGCACCGTTGATCGATTGCGCCTCGATGTCGAAGCGGGAGGGTGCTTCGAGACTACCGCGGCGCGGCGGTGTGGGTCATCAGAAACCAGCCGCTGGCGCCGATAAGGCAAAGGCCGCCAAGAAACACAATGGCCGATCCAAATCGGATGAAGTTGCAGAGCGGATGCGGGTAGGTCCGCGGATGACTACGCGAACCCACTTCCAGATACTTCGCATATATCACGCCAAGAGCGCCCCAGACGAGCCCGATAAAACCCGACGTGAGCGATCCCATTGGGTCATTGAGCATTGAAGATCCCATCTTTCAGAAACTGGATTCGCACGGCGCCCGCGTCTCATCCCTCCTCGGCTTCGCGCAGTTTGGCAATCACGGTGAAGTCTTCGAGCGTCGTAGTATCGCCCTTGATCTCGCCGTGAGTGGCTAGGTCGCGCAGCAGGCGGCGCATGATTTTGCCGCTGCGCGTCTTGGGCAGCGCTTCGGTGAAGCGGATGTCGTCGGGGCGGGCGAGCGATCCGATCTCTTTCGCCACCCATTTGCGCAGCTCATCCTTTAATTCTTTCGAAGGCTGGTTCCCGCTTTCGAGCGTCACAAACGCCGCGATCGCCTGCCCCTTTAGATCGTCCGGCCTGCCGACAACAGCGGCTTCGGCTACTTTGGGGTGGGCGACCAGCGCCGACTCGACTTCCATGGTGCCGAGGCGGTGACCGCTGACGTTGATTACGTCGTCTACGCGGCCCATCAGCCAGAAGTAGCCGTCGGCGTCCTGGCGCGCGCCGTCGCCGGTGAAGTAGCAGTCGGGCACGTCGCTCCAGTAGGTTTTTTGGTAGCGTTCGGGGTCGCCGTAGACGGTGCGGGCCATCGCGGGCCACGGTTTGCGAATGACCAACAGCCCCCCGTGGCCGGCGGGAACCTTCTCGAAATGGCCTCGGGCGTCGGGACGCGTGACGACTTCGGGCTCGATGCCAAAGAAGGGCCGCGTGGCCGAGCCGGGTTTGGTGGGCGTGGCGCCGGGCAGCGGTGTAATCATGATGGCGCCGGTTTCGGTCTGCCACCAGGTGTCCACGATGGGGCAGCGGTTGTGGCCGATCTTCTCGCGATACCACATCCAGGCTTCAGGGTTGATGGGTTCGCCGACCGTGCCCAGCAGGCGCAGCGAATCGAGCTTGTACCTCTCTACGTACTCACCGCCCCACTTGATGAAGGCGCGGATGGCCGTGGGCGCGGTGTAGAAGACAGTGACGCGGTGGTCGTCGACAATCTTCCAGAAGCGGGAGAAGTCGGGGAAGTTCGGCGCGCCCTCGTAGATGAGGACGGTGGCGCCGTTCTGGAGCGGGCCGTAGACGACGTAGGAATGGCCGGTGACCCAGCCGATGTCGGCCGTACACCAGTAAATGTCGTCGTCGCGAAGGTCGAAGACGTACTTGGTGGTGAGGTAAGTCTGCACGGCGTAGCCGCCGGTGGTGTGGACCAGCCCCTTGGGCTTGCCGGTTGTGCCGGAGGTGTAAAGAATGTAGAGCGGGTCCTCGGAGTCCAGCTCTTCGGCGGGGCAGTCGGGCGCGGCGTCGGCGACCAGGTCGTGCCACCAGTGGTCGCGGCCCTCAACCATGGTCACCGGCGATCCGGTGCGTCCATATACCACCACATGCTTGATGGTGGGGCAGTTGGGCAGCGCCTCGTCCACGGTGCGCTTGAGCTGGACCTCGTTGCCGCGGCGATAACTCGAGTCCTGCGTAAGGATGGCCACGCAAGCGGAGTCGTTGACGCGGTCGGAGATGGCGTGGGCCGCGAATCCGCCGAAGATGACCGAGTGGACGGCGCCGATGCGCGCGCAGGCCAGCAGCGCGATAGCCAGCTCGGGCGTCATGCCCATGTAAATGGCCACGCGGTCGCCCTTCCTGATGCCGAGGGACTTGAGCGCGTTCGAGAATTTCTGCACTTCGGCATGCAGCTCGGCGTAGGTGAGGCGGCGAATTTCGCCCGGCTCACCCTCCCAGAGGATCGCGATTTTGTCGCGGCGCTCGCTCAGCGCGTGGCGATCGACGCAGTTGTAGCAGAGATTGAGTTTGCCGCCAACGAACCATTTTGCCCAGGGGAGGTCCCAGTCGAGAACTTTGCTCCAAGGCTTGAACCAGTGCAGTTCACGCGCCGTGCCGGCCCAGAAGGTGTCGGGGTCCTCGATCGATTGCTTGTAGAGAGCGTCGTACTGCTCCATGTTCTGGAAGTACGCTTTGCCGCTGAACTCAGGCGGCGGGGGGAAGACGCGGTTCTCGCGGAGCGTGGAGTCGATGTTCTGCTGGGCAACTTCGGAAGCATGCAACGAAGACATGCGCGATCCTTTGGGAAAGCGAGATGCGCGCGGCTTGCGGGCGGCGGGAAGAGGTGGCCCGCGAAAAATGCCGCGCTGAGGTCACTTTAACGAGGGAGAGGTGTGGTGGGCAAGTGGAGGATTGGAAGCGCATCGCCGGCTTGTCCGTTCACCGCGGCATCCAGAACAAGCTCATCGTTCGGATCGCTCAGTCGCGGGCGCCAGCGGAAGTGCAGTTCCACTGGCTCCGCCATCGAGACGATGCGATCCAGGAAGTCGGTGTATTCCGAAGACGCCGGCAAAATCTTCCCCGCCCGTTTTGCATATAATTATGCGCCTTTGGCGCACAATTCTTGTATAGAGGGCTCCGGGCGTGGCGCAGCCCGCCAAAGTCTGACAGCTGGCGAAGGAGAACGCGCCGCGATCTCGAAAAATCCCCGCTTCCGCACCCTCCCTGAAGGAGGGGGGGACTGGGTGGTGCAAAATCGCCCCATTTTCAGTGCTTTGTGTATTGTAAGTAACATGCAATGAGCTACTTGCGAAATATGCCAGGTTATCAAGTAGTAAACAGTAAATCCGTTTTTAAGCCATTTTAGCCCCGCTTAAGGGCTATTGAAGGCTGCCTTAAGCCGTCGGACGAAACTAAATCGGACAAATGAACCCTGGCCTATACGCGTTTGCGGCGCTGGTGGGTCGAGGGAATATTCATGTCTTCACGGTACTTGGCCACGGTGCGGCGGGTAAGTTGAATGCCCTGCGCCTGCAACATGGCGGCTAACTGGTCGTCGGTGAGCGGGTGGCGCGCGTCTTCATCTTCGATGAACTTGCGCACCTTGCGCTTCAAGACCAGCAGCGGCGTGTCCGCGCCTTCGGGGCCGTTCGAGCCTTCGGAGAAGAAGAAGCGGAGCTCGATGACGCCCTGGGGCGTGTGGGCGTATTTGTTGGCCACGGCGCGGCTCACCGTGGAGGGGTGTACGCCGATCTCTTCGGCCACTTCCTTGATCATCATGGGGCGCAGGGCCTCGACGCCGAGTTCGAGAAACTCCTGCTGGCGGCGAACTATAACCTCACAAGTCCGCAGGATGGTGCTTTTCCTCTGGGCAATGTTGCGCATCAACTGCAGCGCGGAACGGAAACGCTCCTTGACGTAGTCCTTGACTTCTTTGTCGGTATTCTGAGAGACCAGCATGCGGCGGTAGCGCTGGCTGAGGCGGAGGCTGGGCAGGTCCTCTTCGTTCATGGAGACGGCCCACTCGCCGCCGCGCTTGACGAAGACCACGTCAGGCTCGATGAGCCGCGTCTCCTCGCGGTTGTACATGCGCCCCGGCCGTGGGTCGAGGGTGCGGATGAACTCGACGCCGGCGTGCGCATCTTCAGGCGCGATCTGGGCGGCGTGCGCGAGGTCTTTGAGGTCGCGCTTCTGCAGGAGGGGCAGGTGGCGATCGACGATCAGCGCGGCCACTTCCATGGCGCGGCGGCGCTCTTCGAGGCGGGCATCGGCCTCGTCGCGGAAGCTGCCATGCGGGCCGTTTTCCGGCTGCGGCTCGTACTCGCCGTAGAGGTAAATGAACTCCTGCTGCTGGGCGGCGATCTGGATGGCTAGGCACTCGCGCAGGTCGCGCGCGCCCACGCCGGCCGGATCGAGATGCCGGACGAGTTCGATGGCGCGGCGCACGATGCCGACGGCGCCGGTCCGATCGGGATGCGCGGTTCCATTGGCAGGCGCCTCCTCAAGGAACTGGCTGTAAGCATCGACAAGCTCGTCCTCGCTGGCCGCGAGGTAGCCATCCTCGTCGAGATTGCCGACGACGAGCTCGGCGGCCTCGTGCAGATGGAGATCGAGGCTCAGAGCCCCCAACTGCCACGCCAGGTGATCGGACAAAGTCGTGGGCTGCGAAAGGAAGTTTTCAAACGAGGGCTTTTCGCTCTCTTCATACTCCGGCTGCGTGCGATAGCCGGGGTCGAGGTAGTCCTGGAAGTACGATCCGAAATCGATCTCGGCGAATACGTCTTTGGGCGCGGCGACGGCTTCCTCCGCGGCGCGGTTCTCGATCCCGCGTTCTTCGATGCGATGGTCTTCGGCTCCGCGGTCTTCGATGCGGCGTTCGAGGCGCTCCTCGCGGCCGGCGATCTCATCGAGCATCGGCACCGATTCGTCAATTTCTTCCAGGACGGGATTTTCCACCATCTCGGCATCGATCAACTCCTTGAGCTCGACTTTATTGAGCGCAAGAACGCTCACCATCTGCAGCAGGCCCGGAGTCAGGACCTGGCGTTGCGCGACTTTGAGGTTCAGTTTTGGTTGCAGCAGCGCCATAAATGGGAATCGTTCCCTGTTTTGACTCAATGAGAGTGTAATCGTGTAAGAAAACGCTTAGAGAGAAAAATGCCGCGTTTCGAGTCGACCGTTCCGTAATGGGCAACGACCATCGGGAGTTCCTGTCCGAAACGGAAGTCCCAGCTTTCCTCGGCCACGGAATTGACAGTTCATTCACAGCCGTGAGGGTTTGGCCATGGTTCCAGCAGAGAGCGGCGAAACCCGCGTCAGCCCAGCGAGAAACCCTCCCCCAGGTAGACGCGCCTCACTTCCACGTCGTTCCCCAGTTCGCGCGGCGTTCCGGCGCGGAAGATGCGCCCTTCGGCAATAATGTAGGCGCGATCGGTTACGCTCAGCGTCTCGCGTACGTTGTGATCCGTAATCAGGATACCAATTCCGCCGGCTTTGAGATCGAAGACGATCTTTTGCAGTTCGAGGACGGCGATGGGGTCGATGCCGCTGAAGGGCTCGTCGAGGAGGATGAAGTTGGGCTGGATGCAAAGGGCGCGGGCGATTTCGACGCGGCGTCTTTCGCCGCCGGAGAGCGCGTAGCCGCGGGTGGCGCGGATGTGGCCCAGGTTGAGCTGGCCGATGAGGCGCTCGGTGCGGGTGCGGCGCTCGCGGTTGTTCAGGGGCTGCGCTTCGAGGACGGCGAGGATGTTTTCTTCGACGGTAAGCTTGCGGAAGACCGAGGGCTCCTGGGGCAGGTAGCTGAGGCCGAAGTTGCGGGCGCGCAGGTACATGGGCAGGCGGGTAATGTCGGTTTGGTCGACCATGACCCGGCCGTTGTCTGGCGCGATGAGGCCAACGATGATGTAAAAGCAGGTGGTTTTTCCGGCGCCGTTGGGGCCGAGCAGGCCGACTACTTCGCCGCGGGAGATCTTGAGGTCCACACCGCGCAGAACCTGTCTTCTCTTGTAGGTCTTGCCGATTCCCTCGGCGCTCAGGGTCTCCATCTACGTGGCTGGCTTTCCTTTGCGCTTACCTTGGGCGCAGTAGTCTGAGTGGTAGTTTCGCGGCCGCCGCCTTCGATACTGACGCTATCACCGCGGCTCGTGAAAATCAAAGCCTCACCGGTGACCGAGCCGCGCGCGGGATCGGTAAGGCGAGGCGGCGCGGACGGGGTTCCGGTGAGTACGTAGTCGCCGGTTGAGCCGGTGTAAACCAACTGCGTGCCTGTGCCGCGGCGGCCCTCAGAGCTGACGACCACACGGCCGCTGGCCGTCAGTTTCTCGACTTGGCCTTCGGCGTTCTCGACCTGACCTTGCGCTTGCTCGTTGGCGCTGCGATTCGCGGGGGGGCTCAGAATGAGGACGACCTCATTCGCAGTGCAGGTTGCGCCGCCGGTTTGGGCGACCACGGGGCCAAGCGCGCCGCCGACCATGACGGCTCTGTGCTCGGGGTCGGAGTAGGTGAACTCCGCGCCGCGCACGCGAACGACAGAGGGCGTCTGCGAATGGTGGGCCGGCCGGCCGCGCGTGCCGACATCCTGAGCGGAAACCGGTTCGGCCTCCGGCTGCGTGGAGGCGGCTGCGCCTGCGCTGAGCAGAACGGCGAGCACCGGTTCGGCGGGGTTCGCGCTGCGGGCCACGAGCGTTTGACGCTGGCGGTCGAGGACGACGACCGGGGCGGCGATGGAGTTGGCCTGCTGCCAGAGGCGCACGCGGCCGCGGAAGGTGGCTTCGCCGCTGGCCTGGTTGAACTGCGCCTCGCCGGCGACCGCATGCGCTGGGCCCTGGCCGCCGAGCGTGAAGGCGCTTGCGTTGGCGGCGCCGCTTTGCGAGTTGCCCTGCCGGCTGGTTTCCGGAGCGGCGCCACCCGTCCACGTCGCTTTGACATCGCCGTGGGCGAAGGCCTCACCCGACTGCTTCGAAATGTCGACTTTTTCCGCCGTCAGCGCGAAGCCGCCGTCTTCGATGCGCGGACTTTCCGTCAGGTGCAGCCATTCGCCGGCTTCGTCGTAGTCCGCGCGGCCGGCGGTGGCGCGCAAGGGGGGCTGAGGCTGCGCGCCCGGTTTCCGCCCCGGCTTCCACGTCAGTTCGGGCGCGGATTGCCGAACGACCACGACGTGGCCCTCAAGAATGGCCGATTGAATTTGCGCCGCGGCCGCCTGTTGGCTGGCGGCGGGTGCGCCGCGCTGAGGCGGCGATGTAGCGTGGACCGCGGAAGCCGGCAAGAAGCGCGCTTCAAGCCGGTCGCCGGTTGCGGTCTGGCGCGTGCCCTCGGACGTGGTCTGTTCGATGCTCGCATGGCCCACGCCGGTCATGGAAGCGATTTGAGAGCCGGGCCCGAAATCGCCCGCGACCTCATCGGCGGCAAGATGCGAGATCGCCGGTGTCGCGTTGCCGTTCTGCGTCTCTGTTGTGACCGCCACGCCGCCCGAGCCGTGAATCGTGGCCGGCTCAACCTGGCCGGGGCCCGCATTGCGAAACGTTATAAAGGCAACGGGCGAGCGCCAGATGCGCGTCACGTGCAAGGGAGCGGGTTTTGCGCCGGCCGCGCTGGCTTTGGACACGCTGCGCATCTCCACGCCCTGGTTGAATTCGATCAGCCGCAATTCGCCCTCCGGCGAGAAGTCGAGCAGGGCGTTGGGCGCGGTTCCGTGCAACTGCCGGTCTGCGGCAACCGAATCGATCTTGACGCCACCCTCAAGATCGCCGTGGCGCGGCTGGTTGTGGGCGTCGAACTCGAGCGTGCCGGTGGGCGCGGACAGCCGGCTGCCGGTTGCGGTTGAGAGCGCGAGTCCGTTGACTGCGTCGAGTTGCCGGACCGAGCCGTCGTCGCGGAAGAGGACCTTTGCCAGACCCGCCGTGGCCTGGCGGCCACGGTAATCGGTTGTGGCGTCGAGGAGCGTGCAGAGTCGGCCGTCGCGCTCGAACTCGGCGTGCCGGGCGTGAATGGTGACGGGCTGGCCGTTGCGCGCTGCCGTCAGCTCGAAGGCGCGATCGAACACAAGTGTGCCGTGCTGCGAATCGTAGATGGCGCCCATGGCGCTGCCCTGGCCCTTGGCCATGGAGAACTCGACGTGCTGGCTGGTGGAGGCCACGCCGGTCTTCTGGTCGAAAGTAAGGCCGCTGGTTTCTATATGGATGGTGGAGGCCGCGGATTGGGCGGCAGACACGAGCGGCTTGCCTTTGGATTTGCCGTTTCGGTCGAGCGGCTGGACCACAAGCAGTTTTTGGCCGAGGAGATTTGCGTCCTTCATTGTGCAGACAACGGTTCCGACCACGCGGCCAAGTTGC
>JBOGLX010000036.1:0-1801 GCA_050745765.1 Occallatibacter sp.
CAAGCAGACCCTCGGCAAAGTCCGCTGGGTCCTGGCCGCTCCTGAGCATTCGTCAATCCGCCGCGTAAAGGATCTGGAAGGCAAGACCGTAGCCACCGAGCTTGTTGAAGTTACCAAGGCGTACCTCGAGCAAAATGGCGTCAAGGCGAAAGTCGAATTCTCCTGGGGCGCGACAGAGGTGAAGCCACCCGTCTTGGCGGACGCCATCGTCGAGGTTACGGAGACCGGCTCTTCGCTGCGGGCGAACGGGCTTCGAATCGTCGATACCGTTCTTGAGTCGAACACGAAGTTTATTGCCAACCGTGCGGCCTGGGAGGATCACGCGAAGCGCGCCAAGATGGAAACGTTGGTCATGCTTCTCAAAAGCGCCATCGATGCCGCCGGCAAAGTCGGCCTGATGATGAACGTCCGGCGCGCCGACCTGGAGAGAGTGCTCGGCGTCCTGCCCGCCTTGAAGACACCCACCATCGCCGCCCTCAGCGAGCCGGAATGGGTCGCGGTGAACACGATTATCGAGGAAAGAACCGTTCGCGAGATCATTCCCCGGCTGAAGGCGGCAAATGCGCAAGGCATCGTCGAATACCCTCTGAACAAAATTGTGCTCTGATGCTACCCCTTATTCGCAGCAACGACCGGAAGGCGATGGCCCGCCTCTTCGCGGCGCGGCAGAGCCGGGAAGCGGAGGCGGAAAAGATCGCCCGCCGTATTATCCAGGCCGTCTGCCGCGACGGCGACCGCGCTCTGGTCCGTCTCAGCCGGAAACTTGACCGGACGGATTTGGCGAGAACAGGCTTTACGGTGCCAGAGAAAGATGTGGAGCGCGCCCGGCGCGAGATGGGCCGGGAATTCATCAACGCGGTCGAACAGGCTGCGAAGAATATCCGCGCCACCGCACAGCGTCAATTGCCGCCAACCTGGACGATTCGAACGGGCGCCGGAGTCAAGGTGGGACAAATCATCCGTCCGCTCGACCGTGTGGCCTGCTACGTTCCGGGCGGGCGCTTTCCCCTTCCTTCAACCGTCCTGATGAGCGTGATTCCGGCGCAAGTGGCCGGCGTCCGCGAGATTTTCATCACCAGCCCGCGCCCGTCCGCCGCCGTTCTTGCGACAGCGGGCCTGCTGGGTATTCGCAAAATTTTCCGCCTGGGCGGCGCCCAAGCCGTCGCAGCATTCGCCTTCGGCACGGAGAGCGTGCCGCGCGTTGATAAGATCGTGGGGCCGGGCAACCGCTTTGTGGCTGCTGCGAAAAAGCTGCTGGCGGGCACCTGTGGGATTGACTTTGTTGCTGGACCTACGGAACTTGTCATTGTGGGCTCGGGCGGGCGCCCGGAGTGGATTGCGGCAGACCTTGCCGCGCAGGCCGAGCATGACCCGGACGCTTCGGCGATTCTCGTGACGCCATCTATGGAACTGGCTCGCCGGGTTCAAAAGAGCGTTTCGAGAATCCTCGCAGAGTTGCAACTGCCTCTCGCCGAGACCGCTCTCTCAAGCTCGGGCGGCGTTATCGTGACGCGGTCGCTCGATGAGGCCGTCGAGTGGGCCAGCCGGCTGGCGCCGGAACACGTGGCGTTGCTCGACGACGCCATAGGCCATCTGGTGCACGTGCAATCTGCCGGCGCTATCTTCCTCGGCGGCTACAGCCCCGTCGCGGCCGGGGACTATGCCGCAGGGGGAAACCACGTGCTGCCTACGGGAGGGGCCGCGCGGGTGCGTGGCGGGCTAAGCGCAGCAGACTTCGTTAAGACTATTTCGGTGCAGCACCTCAGCCGGGCCGGGCTTTCCGGTTTGCGGCGCACAGTCG
>JBOGLX010000037.1:0-5037 GCA_050745765.1 Occallatibacter sp.
GAAGGCCGTTCTGCGGCCAGCGGCCCGAACGAAACTAAAGAGGACACAGGAACCCTGGTTTCGCTCTGAAGGTACGATAAAGCGTGGACGATGGCGTTGATCGATCCCATTCCGTCGCCGGTTGCACAGGCCGATTTTGCGGCGCTCGAGTGGGAGCCGCTGCTGGCGCTATTGGCCGGCTTTGCCGCGTCTCCGGCAGGCCGAGAAACAATTCTCGCGCTGCGTCCCTCGGCCGACGAGGAATGGATCGGCAGGCAGCATCAGCTCACCGGCGAAGTGCGGCTGCTGCTCGATGAGCAGGTTTCGGTTCCGCTCGGAGGACTGCTCGACCCGACGCAACTTGCTGCCAAAGCGCAGATCGAGGGTGCGGCGCTTGAAGCTGCCGAGCTGCAGGCCATCGCGCGGCTGGCTCACGACGTGGCTGCCTGGCAGGCGCTTATGCAGTCGCCCCCCGCGCGGCTTGAGGGCAGATTGCCGGGCTTGGCAGAGCTCTCATCCGCGCTTGCCACTAATTTGCGCCCGCTCGCCGAATCGATCGAGCGCAAGATTCTTCCCGATGGTTCGCTGGCTGACGATGCTTCGCCGGAGTTGAATCGGATCCGGCGCGAGCAGGAGCGGCAGCAGCGGGTGATTGAAGAGAGCCTGCGCACGGCTTTGCGCAAACTCGCCGGCGAAGGCGCCACGCAGGACGACCTCATCACCATTCGCGGCGAGCGCTTCGTGATTCCTGTGCGCAGCGAGCTCAAGCGGCGCGTCTCGGGCGTGATTCACGGCGCCAGTTCTTCAGGGCAGACCGTTTACGTGGAGCCGCTCGAAACGATCGAGCAGAACAACGAACTGGTGCGGCTCATTGAAGAAGAACAGGCCGAGATTCACCGCATCTTCGTGGCGCTTACGCGGCAGGTGGGCGGCTACGCGCAAAGCCTTGTCGAGGGCGCGCGGGTACTGGCGATGGTGGACAGTTTGCTGGCGCGAGCGCGGTTCGCTCGCGACTTCCACTGCGTGGAGCCTGGTTTTGGACAAGATCGGCTCAGCCTGCGTGAGGCGCGGCATCCGCTGCTCGAGAAGCATCTCCGCGCACCCGGCGGGCACGTTGTCCCACTCACTCTCGAACTTACCGCCGAGACGCGCCAGCTTATCGTCAGCGGGCCGAACACCGGCGGCAAAACCGTTACGCTCAAAACCACGGCGCTGCTGGCAATGATGGCTCAGGCTGGAATTCCCGTGCCGGCAGCGACGGCCGGTTTTCCTGTCTTCACCGCGTTTCTCGCGGACATTGGCGACGCGCAGTCTATCGAAGCCGAGCTTTCCACGTTCTCGGCGCACATTGTCAATCTCGATCGGTTGGCGCGCCTGGCCGACGCGCGATCGCTGGTGCTGCTCGATGAGCTTGGATCGTCGACCGATCCTGAAGAGGGCGCGGCGCTGGCCGTCGCTGTGGCGGCCCACTTTCTTGCTGTCGGCGCGTGGACGCTGATCTCCACGCACCACACTTCGCTCAAGGTCTATGCGGCCAACACCCCGGGCGTGCTGAACGCGGCGGCCGGCGTGGATGAGGTCACGCTGGTTCCGAATTATCAGTTGCGGCTGGGCGTGCCGGGCGCATCGGCCGGCATTCAGACGGCGGAGAGGCTGGGGCTGAACGCGAGCATCATCGCGGCGGCGCGGCAAAGAATGGGCTCGCAGCAGGCGGACATCGCGCGCTTCCTCGATCGGCTGCACAAAGAGTTGGCCGAACTTGAAGTGGAACGCAAGTCCGCGCGCGAACAGCAGTACGCGCTGAATCAGGAGCGTTCGCGTCTGCAGCGCGAAGGCGATACGGAGATGCGCAATCGCACGCGCGAACTTGAGAGCAAGCTGGCTTCGCTGCTCAAGGACTTCGAGTTCCAGATGCGCGAGAACGTCCGCGCCATCGAAGACCGCGCCGCGCAGCAGAAATTGTCGAAAGAAGCTGAGCGGCGCATGCAGCGACTGCGGCGCGAGTTTCAGGAAAGCTTTAACCAGACGGTCGTGGCGCATCGCACCGGCGCCGATCAAGGCGACCAGAACGCGCAGCCGCACGTGCTGCGCCACATCGCGCCTGGCGACCGGGTGCTGCTCAAATCGATGAACAAAGTGGCAGTAGTGCAACGCGAAATCGAGAAAGATCTCTTCGAAGTTGGGCTCGGGCCAATCAAGATGCGCGTCAAGCGCGACGACTGCTCCGCACCTTCACCTTCTGGAGAAGATGCGCGGCGGGAAAATCACGATCCGCTTGCCGCGGCGCGGCAACACAAGAATGTCCACGTCACCGTTTCGAGCGCCAACACCGCCGACGTGCGCATGGAGATCAACCTGATCGGGCGAACGGTGGATGAAGCGACCGAGGAACTGGAAAAGTACCTTGACCGAGCGTTTCTTGCGGGGCTGCCGCGGGTGCGTGTGATTCACGGGCACGGCGCGGGAATTTTGCGGCGGGGCGTGCGCGAATTTTTGAAATCGCACCCGCATGTCGCTACCGTTGCGGAAGCGCCGCAAAATGAGGGCGGGCAAGGGGCGACGCTGGTGGAGTTGCGGCAGTAGACGAGACGCCGACTTGCCAAATAACTACATTGTAGCTACAATCATCCTGCCTGGAAAAATGGGGAAGACGAACGATGGACGATGAGTTGTTCGATTGGGACGACGCTAACATTCTGCATCTCGCTGAGCATGATGTTGCTCCCGAAGAAGCCGAAGAGGTGATGCTTGGCGAGCCGATCGAAGTCGGGTTCGAGGTAGCTGATGGCGAAGACCGCTGGTCGTATGTAGGAGAAACCAGCGACCGGCGGATTCTGCGGGTCGTGATTACGTTTCGGGAAGAGCGCACGCGAGTTGTCACGGCCTTCAAACCATCTATTCGAAGCAGGCTTCTCTACATGAGGAAAAAGGCGGGCGAGCTATGAGCGAAGTTAAGGCTGCGAAAAGCGATTTGAAGATTCCAAAGTTCGCAACTGAGGCCGAAGAGGCTAAGTGGTGGTACGACAATGAGGAACTGATTGCCGACGAATTTGAGAAGGCCGCGAGAGAGGGCCACCTTCGCACTGGCGGCATCCGCAGGCTGTTTGCCGAAAAGGGAATTCCCTTCCCCGAGTCGAAGGCAACGCCTACCCCGACCACGACGATCCGTCTCGACCCTGACGATATTGCCAAGGCGCGGGAGCAGGCTGCCAAGCGCGGGCTTCGCTACCAGACTTATCTGAAGATGATTATTCACGAGGCGCTGCTCAAGGCGGAGTCGGAGCAGAAAGACGCGGCCGCGTAGGCAGGATTAGGTTACGCCATCGCTTCCCTTCCCATCGGCTCAAAAACCAACTGGTTGGAGTTGCGGTCGGCATCGATCCTTACGTGGGCGCCGTGCAGCACTTCGCCGTCGAGGATCTTCATGGCCAGGGGGTCCTGGACCATGCGCTGTAACGCCCTCTTCAGCGGACGCGCGCCGTAAGCCGCATCGGAGCCCGAAGCCAGGATCAGTTGCCGCGCCGATTCCGTTAATTCGAGTGAAATCGCACGGTCTTCAAGCAGCTTGCGCACTTCGTTCAGGCGCAGGTCCAGAATCTGGCTCATCTGCGCCGCGCCGAGCGGGCGGAAGATGACTATATCGTCCACGCGGTTCAAGAACTCCGGCCGGAAGTGTTCGCGCAGGATGCGCATCACGCTCTCCCGCACCATTTCAAAATTGTGATTGCTGTCGCGATCGTGCTCCGTCTTGAGCGCTTCGCCGGCGAGCATTTGCGCGCCCAGGTTCGAGGTCATGATGAGCACCGTGTTCTTGAAGTCCACTCTGCGGCCTTTAGCGTCGGTCAGTCGGCCGTCATCCATTACTTGCAGCAGAACGTTGAATACATCGGGGTGCGCTTTCTCGATTTCGTCGAAGAGAACGACTGCGTAGGGCCGCCTCCGAATGGCTTCGGTGAGTTGGCCGCCTTCGTCGTAGCCAACGTACCCCGGGGGTGCGCCGATGAGCCGCGCCACAGCGTGCTTCTCCATGTACTCGCTCATGTCGATGCGCACCATGGACTGCTCGTCGTCAAAGAGGAACTCGGCGAGAGCTCGGGCGGTTTCGGTTTTGCCCACGCCTGTGGGCCCGAGGAAAATGAACGAACCGTTGGGGCGCCTGGGATCGCTCAAGCCGGCGCGCGAACGGCGAATCGCGTTGGCGACGACGGACAAAGCCGCATCCTGGCCTACGACGCGGTCGCGGAGGCGGTCTTCCATCTGGACCAGCTTCTTTACTTCGCCTTCGAGCATCCTGGAGACGGGAATGCCGGTCCACTTGCTGACGATTTTGGCGATGTCCTCCTCGTCCACTTCCTCCTTCAACATGCGCGCCGCGCCCGCGCTGCCATCCTGCGCGGCATTCAGTCTCTTCAACTCGGATTCCAGTTTGGGCAGCTCGCCGTACTGGATCTGCGCGGCGCGGTCGAGCTGGCCCTTGCGGGTCTGCTCCTCGGACTCGAAACGCAACGCTTCGATTTGCTTTTTAAGGTCGCCGATGCGCGTGATGGCGTCGCGCTCGGTGGTCCAACGGGCGCGCAAAGCCGTGATCTGCTCGCGCAGTGCAGCTACTTCGCGCTCCACCTCTTCGAGCCGATCCTTACTGTTCGAATCGGTCTCGCGCTTGAGCGCGGCGCGTTCGATTTCGAGCGACGTGGCTTCGCGCTCCAGTTGATCGATCTCCGTCGGGACGGAGCCGATCTGGATGGCCAGCGAGGCGGCGGCTTCGTCGACAAGGTCGATGGCCTTGTCGGGCAGGAAGCGGTCGGAGATGTAGCGGTGCGAGAGCGTGGCCGCGGCGACGATGGCCGAGTCCTTGATGCGCACGTTGTGGTGCGCCTCGTAGCGCTCCTTCAACCCGCGGAGGATGGCGATGGTGTCTTCGACGTTGGGCTCGCCGACGTAGACCACCTGAAAACGCCGTTCCAGCGCGGCATCCTTCTCGATGTACTTGCGGTACTCGTTAAGCGTGGTCGCTCCGATGGCACGCAGACCGCCGCGAGCCAGTGCAGGCTTCAGCAT
>JBOGLX010000038.1:0-20220 GCA_050745765.1 Occallatibacter sp.
CTCTGTCGAGGAAAGCCTGCCATTAAAAACGTACGCGTAGGCAATATCCTTGCTGTCTTTCAAGAGTCCGAGCAGGCACCTGAGGAGCAGGGTCTTGCCCGTACCCACCTCTCCGGTCACTACAACAAACCCCTTGTGCCGCCGCACTCCGTGATAAAGCGCAGCCAGCGCCTCGTTGTGCCGGTCGGTGGGGACAAAGCAAGCGGGATCCGGCGTAAGATCGAAAGGATTCCGCATGAGCTTGAAGAATGAGTTATACATGCATTAAGCCTAACCGTGAAGCAATGTGAACGCCGAACCCGCCAGGATGACGGCGAACGCGACTGCGGCCGCGGCCCATCCGAAGATTGCTTTCTTCTTGCGGCTGCGAATTTCCTCCGGATTCCGCACTTCCGGAATCTCGGCAATGATCGATACAGGAAGAAGCGTCTTGATTTCCTCCTGCCTGTAGATGCGATCGTCCATAAATTCCATGCCGCACATGACGATCAGCCCAAGCACTAATCCTGCGGCTACTCCGACTCCGCAGAGTTTGAGCCGTATCGGCGATGACGGCGCCGCCGGCAGGCTCGCCGCATCCAGAATCGTGAATCGTTCGCCCTGCTGTAGCTGCACCATGTTCGTCGCCATCTCCGAATCATCGGCCTTCTCCAGCAGTTTAGAGTAATTAGTCTGGGATTGCTCTTCGCCGCGTGTCAGGTCGGCCAGCTCCTCGGCGCTCGCAGGCTCGCTGTTCAGCCGTTCCTGGTATTGGTTGATCCTGCCCTGCAAGTCTTTAATCGCCTGCTGGCGGTTGCCGATCTGCACCCGGTTAGATTGCAGTTGGCCCTCCAGTTGCAGCAGCGGCAGATCCTGCGGCTGGCCGTTCGCTGTCACTCCCACTGCAGCCGTGGCCGCGGGCTGGGCTCCTTTGTCCTGGGTCTTCAAACTGGCGAGGAGCGTGTCTTTCAACTTCTGCGTATCGGCAATCTCCGCCTTCAGGTTGCGCACATCGGGATATGCGTCGGTGTACTGGGCGCTGAGCTCGGAAAGCTTGGCGTTAAGAGTGGTTAGCCGCGCGTCGACCGCAGACAGGCTCGCTGGCAGGCTCCCGGGTGTGCTGACATTCTGATATTGGGCAATCAGACTCTGCAGATACGTCTGCTGCTGCTGCGCACTGTTCAGAGAGTCCTGTTCGCCTTGAAGCTGCGACTGCAATCCACTCAGAATCTGAATGTTGCTCTGCTCCTGAGATGGCAGATCGCCCTGATGCTTCGATTCGAATGCCTGAACCGCCGCGTCCTGTTGCGCAAGGTTGGCGGCTGCGCTCTGCAACTGATTTTGCAGGAACCGGGTCGTGTCCTCAGACTCCTGCTGGCGATCTCTCTGATTCTCGTCGACGAACAGATTGCTGAGTTCGCTCGTCACCCGCTGCGCCAGTTGCGGGTTGTGCGCCGAATAGCTGACCGTGAACCCCGTAATCTGCTTTTTATCGGAGGTCGTGTCCAGCGCCACGGCGATGTCTTTTCGCATCAGATCGACTTTGGCGTCTTCCGCTTCCGCTCCTTCGCCCTGTCCCTTGTAGAGGTTAAACTTTTGGATAATTGTGAGCAGCCGGGGAGTGCTGAGAATTCTTGCCGTGATACTTTGCAGTTGATCTTGCAGGCTCGCGCCAACGTTGGGTGTCACATACTGATTGGGGACCGTAGGTTGGTCCGCTACAATTGTCGTCGTCGACGTGTAACTCGGAGGCATCACCCAGCTCACACCCCATACTAAGAGCCAGCCCGCAAGCATCGGCCCAATAAAGTACAGATGCCGGCGCTTTACAACGTCGACATAGCGCTTGATGTCAAATCCCTGTGACGTCTGTTCGTCTGAAGATTCAGGATCTTCCGGCATGATTACCTTCCTAACGGATGTTTGAAGTTGTAAGTAAAGGACGCGAATACGCGATCGACGTTCGGATCGGCTGAAAGCGAGACAACCCCGGGGTACGCATAATGTGCGCGAGCATAACCTACTTTCACATCCATATGCTCGGTCAGCGACCTGCCCAAGGAGGCCATTCCGCTGACAGAGCTACCCCCCGGAAAGCCCCTCACATAGAGAGGCGACACATTGTTTCTCGAGGTATAGTTGACTCCCGCCTGAAGCGATACGTATCGTGTGGTTCGCCACCGGGTCAGAGCGTGGACTGTGCTCGTCTGGTAGTTTCCCAGCAGGCCGCCGCCGCCCGACACCATCCGCGAGCCGGTCGCGGCAACGTTAAAGCGATCCGTTTGCCACGCTATGCTTCCCATCACTGCCGGGGTCCACGAAGCGGACGCCGGCAGTGGAGCGTCCGTTAGATCGAAGCGTTGCGGGCCGGCTGCGATCGAGATGGATAGACCGCTGGGAAAAAGGGCACTGTAATACGCCATGAAATTCTGCGTATGAACCAATATCACTCCGCTTGGCGGAAACTCCAGAATCTTCGTGTACAGATAGATCGCTCCGGCGTACTGGGTGCCGTTCAGGCGGCGATTAAAAAACCCCGAGCCTCCCCATGAGCCGGAGTTATAAAGATCGGGCGCCTGCGCCGGGTCCGGAAATTCGAGAAAGCTGGTCGAGCCGCCAACTCCGACCATCGCATTTTGCGCATACTGGTCGGTTAGTTCTCCGGAGGCCGAGTTCCTGATTCTGTCCGCGAACGGAGGAATGATGTCATTCGGAGGCGCCGAGACCGAACCGGAGATCGCCGAGGGGGACGCGAGCTGTTCGAACACGTCCGAACTCTGGTGGAAGCTGTCGCTTATGCTCGCGGTCACTTGCGGAGTTACGCGGTATTCGGAATGGAGACCCACGGTTTGATATGCGGCGCTGCGGGCATTTACCCGCTGGAACACCGTGAAACCTGGAAGATACCCCAAATCTACGTGAAAAAGCGGCGTCGTTCTGTCGATCGCCATGTTCGATTGCACTGAGTAAGTCGGGCTGCCGATCGGCTTGGTTCCATAATCTACAAGCACGTTATCGTTGTATGCCGGCTGCGCGCTCAAAAACAGGTTGACGGAATTGGTTGTGACTTCCGACCCCGTCAAAACCGGAAAAGGCCTCGCATTGATCAACGGTGGAAGTTGCATCAGGTCGGCATCGTCGGGATTGAAGGTACTGGTGGCTCCGGCTGACTTCACCTGAGACCAGGCCGGGGTCACCGCGAGCAATACCAGAAGTAAACAATTTCGCAGCGTCATCGACAAGTCTCAAGGCACCACAACCGTGTCGTTAGGTTGCAGCTGGATGTTCTCGTCAAACCGCTTGCCCTTGATCACATCCTTGTAGTTAAACCGAATACGTGTCTCCGCCCCGGCGGCGTCGCGGCGAAGGATATAAATGTCCTTTCGCTTCGCGAAGTCCCGAAACCCGCCGCCAGCCGCGATCGCGTCCAGCACCGTCGTAGGGCGAGTCAGAGGATACGAACCGGGGCGCACAACTTCTCCCAGAAGGTTGAATTTCTCGCTGTTACTCTGCTGCACCATCACGGTGACTTCCGGGTCAGTCATATATGCTTTCAGCTTCCCTGAAATCGTCCGCTCCAGTTGCAGCGGTGTGCGCCCTGCTGCCTGCACTTCGCCCGCCAGCGGAAGCGAGATTTTGCCGTCCGATCGCACCGGAAGCGACCGCGAGATCTCCGGCTCCTTCCACACGTTGATGCTCAGGACATCCTGGCTGCCAATCACATAGTGCTCGTCGTGCCTTTTCGTGACCGCCTGCGTGGTGGTGGGCTCCGCCGGGGTTGCTTCCGCAGCCGAAACTGTGGCGGGATCGGGCTTCGCTGCGACCGCATTTTGCGCCACCGCCGTGGCGCAGACACTCATCGCAAAAATTCCAATCAATATTCCAGAATAACTTCTGCCCTTCACATAGACTCCTGACTACGACCTCGGAGAGACTCGATCGCCGGACCGGAAGGCGCCGTCCCGTTCTCCTCGCGAAATCCGTTCTCGCCAGTGTTGGGGCCGCCATCTTCCGTGCGACCGTGAAAATCGGCGGAGGTCATATGGTACTGCTGAATCTTATAGAGTACTGTCCGATAACTGACCTTGAGCAGACGCGCGGCGGCCTTTCGGTTCCAACCCGTCTTCTCCAGCGCCGCGGCGATCGCGCTCCGCTCTGCTTCCGTCCGCACGCTCTGGATGAGCGAGCGCAGCGATTTGAATCCCGGAACGCCATTGCGCTGTTGATTAACAGCCGCCGCTGCCTGGCTCCCGTCCCCGCTCCTTGCCGCTCTGCCGTTTTGCAATTCGCCATTCGCTTCCACTTGCGGCCGCTCAAACGCAAGTTCCTTGTCGCCCACCATGAGATAGCGCTTGATCGAATGTTCTAACTCACGGAGATTACCGGGCCAGTCATGTTTCTGCCACGCGGCCAGAATGGCCGAAGAGAATTCTCTCGCGGAAAGGCCATAATGTTTCGAGAGCCGGTGCATAAAGTGTCGCGCCAGGAAAGGAATTTCCTCCTTGCGCTCCCGCAGAGGCGGCACAAGAATAGTGTACGCGCTTAGTTGCCCGCAGATACTCTCGCGGAAGCGGTTGCCGGACACCGCGCGCTCGAAATCAGTGGCGCACGCGGCCAGAATTCTGACCTCGGTTTCGACTGCCGTGGAGCTTCCCGGTCTGATGAATCTTCCACTCTTGAGAACCTCGAGCAATCGATCCTGTAAACTCAGCGGTATTTCGCTAACATCGTCGAAGAATATTGTTCCCTTGCCGCATAACTCGAGTTTGCCGCGCTTGATCCGGGGCGCCGCTGCGTCCGCCTTCTCGTACCCAAATAGCTCCTTCTCCAGCAAATCGGCGGGCAGCGCCGCGCAGTTGACCTTCGCAAACTCGAATTCCGAGTGCACTGACAGCTTATGAATCAACCGCGCCGTGGTTTCCCTTCCGCTGCCGCTTTCGCCAACAATCAATACGGGCACACTGGTTTCCGCAAGCAGCGCCGCCTGGGCGCGAAGCTTTCGCATGACCGGGCTGATGCCGATGAAGCTTGTGCCGGAGCTAACTTGCTCTACATCGTCGCTAGTCACATCCATCTCTGCATCTTCGGCCGGCGCGCATAAGTTACGCCTGATTGCCATTTCCAATTGCCCCTCGTCGAACGGGCTCTCGAGATAGTCGCGCGCGCCCATGCACATCGATTCCTCGCGCGCGCCCGCCACCCCAGGGTGGCCGATAAGGACGATTGGAAGGGCGGGACGGAGGCGCCGCATCCAGCGCAATATGTGCAATCCTCCCGCTTCTCCGTTGGGCAGGTCCAGCAAAAGAAGGTCGGGAGTCGCGCCGGATTGAACTTTGTCGACAGCCTCCCATGGGCTGTCTACAATCTCAAGCTTCCAGCCTCTCGACTCTCCCATCGACCAGAGCGGGCGAAGCACCGCAGTGTTATGGCTGACGACGAGAATTTTCGAAAACTCGGTTTCGGGCATAAGCGCAGATGGGGTAGTCAACATGCTTTCAGTAGAGCGATCGATTTCGGAGAAGCGCCGGATGGACAAGCAGGTTTTCGCGTTGACGCCGCGGCACTCACGAAAAACGCCTCGGAGAAGCTGCTGATTGCAGGCCCGCGGACCAACTATCTGGCTATCTGGCTTCGGCGGTAGAGTGGCCGCACATGAGCTGACGGTCTACGTCTGAAGGCGCCGTGCAATTATGCGGAGAGTTTCGTCACTGTCTTGAAATCTACGTTCCAACGCTCGTGACTTACTCGAGATTTAGGGAAGTAAATGCCTGTCCAGACCGGGCGAACATAGCTTCGCCCTGTGAGTCACATGCTGTCTTGACTCAAAAAACTAGCTGATATGCCGACGACACGTTTATTCCTGCTCGGAGAACCGGTCAGCAAGCTGAGCCCTTTGCCGTTTCCATTCTTTACATGATTCCGGCCGCCACATGCACCGCACCAGCTTGCGCTGGACGGCGAGCTTGGCTCATGGCAGTAATCGCCTTCGCGAATCAACTCTTCAGCAATATGCGGAACTTCTAGCTGGAGTGCTCCATTGCGGCGAAATACTTATCCTCCGCCGAGATGGAACCACTCGTGAAAGGCTGCAATTGAGCAAACGTTCCGAGACCTGGAATCTTCTTCAGAGCTTCATTCGGAGGATGCTGTCCAGAGCCGCTAACTTCCGAACTCATCTTCCAAAAAACCGCCCATTGAATCCGCTTCATGGGATTTACGAATTTGAGTACCCTTCGAAGCCTGCTAAGCTCAAGTCCGTTCCAACAGGATGATGCAATTATATGCAGCATCGAGAGCCTCCTGTCAAGCGCGAGGTTAGTGCGTGCGGAGCGCAAATTAAGAGAAAAAAGAGCGCGGGCAGGGCTTCCTACAACGAAAGGAACCATGAAGATATATCCTTCGCGTCACGCGCACGTGAATATCAGGGGCAAAATGAGCCACGGTGGCCTAATCTGCGGCAAAGCCCATTACCTAAACCGGCAACTGAGAGGTGACCAAATGCTTTACGTTAGATTACTTGTGTAATAATCCGGAGCCTAGAAATACCGCTTGATTTTAATAAGATTTCTGCTGGGCCCAACAAAATCACGGTCCATAGCGGCCGCCGGATCCGACGGGGCAGGCTCGTGCTTGGAGCCTCCACCACGGGACTGGCGGAGTATGACTATGCCCTGGCGCCGCTGCGAGTCGAGGCGAACTCGGCGCGCGACTTGAAAAATGGGTATCGCTACCCCGGAGCTGCCATAATTTCAAGGCCCGGCGTCAATGACCTTGTAGATCGACGTAATTCCTTCCCAGCCCGTAAACGTCACGAGGGTAGGCTTCCCCGCCGCAAACACGGGACCGGTGTCATACCACCGCGAGATCCATTTTCCCGTGGAGTCCGTGGGCCGCTTGGCTCTTTATCTCTTCAATGAGCGGAGCGGAAGCGTGGAACGCGATCGGAAGGGCTCGGGGATCGACCGGACGATTCCGGCGCAGTACAGGGTTCTCCATCCGAAGCTCCTCGAGTCCCAGCTGAGCCCTTTCAGCTCGCGCTGGAGCGGCTGGCGGACCTGGAGCTACTGGTCCGACGATCTCTTGCGTTCCTGCGCCCTGAGTCGTCACGCTCCGGCTCCGCTGCCCTACCGTGAGCGGAAAGTGCGCATCCGCAGAGTTGTCAAAGGCAAGGATCGAACCCGAACTCGACACCTGTTCAGGCTCCAGTAAGACCTCGAGGGTGCGGTTGCCGTCCGGAGAAGCGGTGCGAAACGCCCTTTCGCTCAACGCAACGGCGTCTCGGCCCAGTTGAATCCCATTCCGAGCGCCAAGCCAGACAGCCTTATTCCTCGGCGCACAGAACGGGCGCAGACCGGCAAAGAAAATCGCCGCGAGGACAACAACGCAAAAGTGCGCACAGTGCCCTCTCGTAAGTTGTTTCACAAATGAAAACCCATGCAGAAGGGCGCTCGATGAACCGGCTCTATTTCCTGGCCGGCCAGCCAACCACTCCCCCGTTCGCGGCGAATAACCCCGCTGCTGCGCCCGTCAACCCTTCGCCCGCGTTGACGCCGCGGTCCTGAGAACCTGGTTCATCCAGTCAAATCGGGGAATCAATGCGGCTCAAATCTCGCCTCGGATACATACAAAATTGTCAGGGCCGCCGTCCCTTGCCCATCCCCATCCGGCCCGGGCTTGTTGCTCAACCGCTGAAGCTTACCACCGAAGGTTCGCCGACAGTACTCTTTCTTCCCAGGATCGCCTCTCGCTCATGCACGCTCGCCGATCGGCGCGCTTCCGCAGGCTCTACGTCCGAAGCGTCGATCTCGACGCACACAGACTGCGACAGGAGATTGACCGACAGCACCAGCCGGAAGAGGTTCTTCTTGCGTGTCAATATCCCTACCACGCCTTCCAGGCTGCCCCGCTTTACCCGAACCCGCTCGCCGCACGTCAAGAATGGATGCGGCTCCACGCGAGCCGGACCTTCCAGGGTCTTTCGGATCGCCTGGATCTCGTCTTCCGGAATCGTAGCGGCTTCCTCCCCGTTGCGCAGAATCATATGGACGCCGGGAGTCGTCACCACCGGCAGGCGCCGCTCCGTCGCTCCGCGAAGAAATACGTAGCATGGAAACAAGGGAAGCGATATAACCTTCTTTCTGTCCTTCCACCGGCGCGTCGATTCATACAGGGGGAGAAATACCTCGAAACCTTTCGCTGACAGCATCTCTGCCACAGCCTTTTCGTGCTGATGGCGTGTGTAAAGTGCGCACCACGGAGTGCTTTCGCACGTTCTTGCTTCGGTATTCTGTATCTCCGGCATATTTACCTCGCCTTTCCTCAAGTAATCCCACTTCTCACCTGCGGTTGGAATACTACTCTCAGGTCAGTTCGGGTACTTATAGGTCATCTTCCTGAGCTCGTAGGTCATTTCCGGCACAGAGATCGCCCGTTCCAGGTCTGTCTCCCCTCATAAGAGGAAATTCCCTGGGAGAAAGCCGTCCTCAAGGTCACCCCGGAAGCCAAAGCTCGAAAACCCGCCTGCCTGGTAATCCGTGTCACCCTCCCTTCGTACTGAATTTGTGACCGCTCTTTTCCGGACCGAGTGAGAGCAGAAGAAACCCGATCCGCACATCCGACCGCCACCGGCGGGCAACTTGCGCTGCGAATCAGCGTGCCGGCCCTCGAAGCTTCCCAAAAGCCGCCCGCCGTGCGCTCTTCAATGTCGCGCCAACGGAATATCACTGGCAGTTGCAGCCTGTACCGCGTCTGTTCGCCGCTCCGGGAAGTGAACCGGACTTTGTGGCGCATGGGGATGCATGGGAAATCTCAGCTTGGCCTCTGCGCCTGCGCCCCGCAAGCCGCCGAAAGTTTGAAATTCGTCGGAGCAGAGATCGTATGGCATCGTGTCTGCACCCATGGCCTCACACAGAGTTTCTGCCCGGCTTCAAGGACACTTCCGCGCAAGGCCCCGCTTTCACTTCCCAGAAGAGTATATCCGCGCTGTGATGAATGAGTGGCAAGTTATTTACACACTGCTGCAAATAATTTGCCAGCTACGATAGGTTGAAGCTGCGTGATTGCGTCAATTTGCACAAAAACTGGGTGCTTTCTTCTTGCCCAGTCATGGTAACACAATTTCAATACCCATCAATACCCATTAATTCATTACTATGGTAATTACAATGCATTACCATCCTGTATCTTGTTTTGCTTTCGCGTCTGTGTTGAAATTCTAGCTCAGACTTGTTTTCAAGGGCCTCGGAGGGAAGTCAGCTCCAAGTTTCGATTCCGGCGATAAATCTGCCTCCCATGTCAACCATGGAGACACCTTCCTTCGCCGCATTGCTCTTTTATCTGTACTCGCAGGAGCAAGTACAGACCACATCGCGCCGCATAAAGGCGTGGCGGAGCAAAAGTGGCTCTTCCTCACTTTTGATGAACCACGGCCAACACTTTGCGGACCGGACGGGTAGGAATCGAAATTTGAAAGGCTCTAGTGGCTTCTGGCGAATGGCTATGGGAAAGCGAATGGCTCCGGATGACTTTGAGGCGGTGCTTAATCGGGTGATGGCCGGAGAGGCGAAGCCGGCTTGTGTTAATTCTTCGTCGCGCGGCTTGACATTTTATGAGCCGACCCGCCTCGCTTGCGAGCCGTTCCACACGAATGCAGTGATGGAATGCGGAATCAAGGTTTACAGTTGCCCGGAATCTCGCGGGATTTGCGTTCCTCTTCGAGTAAGGCGTCGTACGTGCAGTGGTAGTTGGAGACGAATGATCGGCAGCGGCCCTGACTGCCCGGCTTCTGACGGATTGCAGTGTGGTAACCGCAACCTTGACGTGCCGTATTGAAAGACGGGCAAGAACCCGAGATCGGACACGGAGTTGCATATGAGCTGCTTCACTGACACCATTGTTCCCCAGAAACAGGACCACAAGAACCGCCCCGTGGCCGTAGCGCGCCTACAGCGGTTCCACAGTTGTTTTATCCCGAAGCAACAGCCAAGCGGGTTCTTCCTCTCTGAGGCGCCCAGCGACAGCTCTTCGTTGCCCGGGAAGAAAAACCCAACTTGCATCACCGCGAGAAATGGCTACAAGTATCGCGGAGCCGCTCTACGCGGCTTGTGCCGGCTCTGGCTGGTTTCGGCCGGCTGTCTGGCGGCGTTGCTGCTGGCGGCGGATGCGCGGGCGCAATCCACCTTTGGCAGTCCCAGTAATCCTGTGGCCGTGGGATCGGCCACCGGCAACCAGTCCGTGACGGTGACGGCCGTGCCGGGCGTTAGTGGGACGGTAAGCAAGGCGGAGGTCCTCACCTTCGGCGCCAGCGGACTGGACTTCGTCGAGGGGACGGGCACGTCGAGCTGCGATACCATAACGTTTTCGAGCAGCACGACCACCTGCACCGAGTCCGTAACATTTACGCCGGCGGCGCCCGGGCTGCGGATGGGCGCCGTGGTCCTCCTCGACGCGAGCGGCAATCTCCTCGGCGAACAGTTGATTTCGGGCACGGGTTCGGGCGGATTAGGGGTCTTCGCGCCGGGCGACCTGATTACGGTAGCGGGCCAGCAGGACGTGTCCGGCAGCGCGGTGGACGATGGGGGCCCGGCCACAAAGGCGACGTTGGAGCTGCCGGCGAGCGTGGTGATGGATGGCGCCGGCAACTTATACATTGCGGACAGCTTCCACAACCGCATCCGCATGGTGTGCGATGCGGCCCATACGCCCACTCCCCAGCCGACGATCACGGGCACCTCTTGCACAGCAGCGGCGATTGGCTATATTTCGACGGCCGCCGGCAATGGCACCCCAGGCGATACCGGAAATGGCGGTGCGGCAGCGAATTCAGAGTTGTATATTCCGTCCGGCCTGGCCATCGACGGCGCCGGCAATCTGTACATTGCGGACTCAGTGAATGGCGAGATTCGCGAAATCGATGCCGCCACGGGAATTATCTCGGTCGTGGCAGGAGGCGCGGCGACCGTATGCGGCGGGGCAACGGACCCCATGGGCGACGGCTGCTTAGCCACGGCGGCCATCTTGAACAGCCCTCAGGGCGTGACCGCGGACGCAAGCGGCGACCTGTTTATCGCCGACTCTTCGAACAATCGCATCCGCGAAGTCAACGCGTCCACAGGACTCATTACCACGGTGGCAGGCGGCGGGTCGGGCTGCGGCAACAAGAGCGTCGTGGGCGACGGCTGTCCGGCCGCCTCGGCTGAGCTGAAAACACCTTACGCCGTGGCCTTCGATGCTCAGGGAAATATGTACATCCCGGACTCAGGAGACAACGAGGTCCGTGAGGTGCTTGCCGGCAGCAACGGCGTAATTACTTCATCGAGCGACATAGAGGACTTTGCCGGCAATGGGATCTCCGGGAACGCCGGCAATGACGGTCCGGCATTCAAATCCGAGCTAGACACGCCTTCCGGCGTCGCTGTCGATCCGGCCGGCGACGTTTTCATTGCCGATACGCGCAACAACAGAATCATGGAGGTGTCGTCGGCAGCCAGCGCCTCGCCGGGAATCGCTTCGCCCTTCCTTGGCAACTCAAAGGGGCAGTCTTACGCCAACTCCAAATTCTCCACTGTTTCAGTCAACGGCCTGCTTGGGCTTTACTTCGATTCTACCGGCGACTTGTATTTTTCCGGCTACTTCGACATGGTCGTCCGCGAGATTCAGAGCAACCTTGTCGCGCTCGACTTCACCGGGTCCGTGCCCGAGGGATCGCAGTCGACATCCACTAGCGGCTACAGCAGCGTACAGACGATCGCGAACCAAGGAAATTTGCCGCTTGACCTGACGGCGATTACCGCTCAAACCAACGCCGCTTTGGACCCCGCGACGACAACGTGTACACCGGGCTCCCTGGCGATAGCCTCGACCTGCACGATCGGGGCGGAATTTGCGCCAACCGTCGCGGGCAATCTCGTTACCAATATCGACGTGACTGGCGCCATGGACGATTCACCCCTCGACATCGTGCTGGTCGGAACCGTCGCGGCGGTGAATTCGACCAAGACAACAGCCGTCTCGTCGCCGAACCCCTCCTATTACGGGAACGCAGTGACGTTTACCGCAACCGTTACGCCCGGCGGAACCGCTCCAACCCCTACCGGATCGGTGAACTTCGTCTACAACGGTCTGGTGCTTGGATCGGGGACGCTGTCGGGCAATCCGGCCCAGGCCAGCTTCGCCACTTCGTCGTTGACCGTGGGCACCGACCCCATCGCCGCGGTTTACGTGGGTGACGCGAACAACACGGCGAGCACCTCGCCAATCCTCAACCAGGTGGTAAACCCGACAACTACGTCGACCGCCGTCACGGCCAGCCCGACCCCTGGAATCGCCGGCGCGCCGGAAACGATCACGGCGACGGTAAGCGCGATTCAAGGAGCTTCGACGACCCCCGGCACGGTAACCTTTACCAGCGGGACGACCGTCCTGGGCAGTGCAGCAGTGGGCACGGGCGGAACGGCGGCCATCGTTCCGACGCTGGCGCTGGGTTCCTATCAGATTGTTGCGTCTTACGCGCCCGCGGCCGGCGACACGAATGACGGCGGAAGCGTCTCGGGGCCGCTGGCCTACACGGTGGCGCAGGCCACCACGCAGATAGTCGTGACCTCCAGCCAGACCCCTGCAGTGGTAATGTCGCCCGTGACCTTTACCGCCAAGGTTACGGGCAACGGCAGTCTTGCGACGGGCGCGGTCACTTTCTTCGCCAGCGGCACTTCGATCGGGACTGCAAACCTGGATGCGACAGGAACCGCGACGGTGGTTTACTCGGGGCTGGCGGTGGGAGCGTATTCCATCACCGCCAACTACGCGGGCGACACAAACGACTCGCCGGGCGCCTCGGCGGCATTCACCCAGGTAATTGCGACGCTGCCCACATTGACGACCCTGGGCAGTGCATCGACCGGCGGCTCTGACCCGCAGGAGTTCCTGGCGGCTTCAGTTCAGGACGACGGCGTGACCGGGCCGACGCCAACGGGAACGGTGACGTTTGCGAGCGGAACCAGCACGCTGGGCCAAGTCGCGCTCAACGCCAGCGGCGTGGCTTCGCTGACGCTGAATCTGTCCTCGGGGAGCTACTCGATCGTCGCCAACTATAGCGGCGACGCCCTGCACAGTCCATCGAGCTCGCAGGTGGTTTCCGCCACCACCGTGGCGGCCGCCGGATTCAACCTCGCGGTTGCGCCCCCCGCGGTTTCGCTCGCCGACTCGCAAAACGCCACTGTGACAGTCACGCTGACCTCCCAGGGCGGCTTCAGCGACACGATCGGGTTGGGCTGCCTGTCGCTGCCGGCCGGAGTTACGTGCCAATTTTCGAAAACGAACGTTAGCCTGGCGGCAAACGGCGCCCCGACCGCGCAACTGACCATCGACACCAACTCGCCGCTCACCGGAGGGTCTTCGGCCATGAATGCGCAGCTCGGCGGCCGCAGGGTCGAAATGGCGGGCTTCTTCCTGCCGTTCGGTCTGTTCTTCGGCTGGCTGTTCTGGCGGCAGCGCCGGCGCAGCCGGGCGTTCCTCACCTTGGTGCTGCTGTTCGCGCTCTCCGGCGTGGCCTTTTCCCTCTCCGGCTGCAGCAACTTCTCCGCGGGCGCGGCTACTCCGGGAACGTATACCATCCAGGTAGTTGGAGCCGGCTCGAGCAGCAATATCGTCCACTACCAGAACGTGACGCTGACCATCACCAAGTAGAGCGGGAATGATCGGCCGAAAGTCGGCGTCACAGGTGAGCGATGACCCGAGCATAGATTTCTAGAGCGAAACCAGGGTTCCTGTGTCCTCTTTCGTTTCGCTCGGGTCCGCTTGGCCGCGGAACGGCCTTCAAAACGAATTTAAGCAAGTTTTAACAGTCCTTAAATAGGGTTAAAATAGCTTAAAAACGGATTTATTGTTGACTACTTGATAACCCATGATATTTCGCAAGTAGTTCATTGCATGTGACTTCAAAGACATCATGCACTGAAAATAGGGCGATTTGCACGCCCCCCCACCCCCACCCGCTTCAGGGAGGGTGCTTAAGCGGGGATTTTCCGGATCGCGGCGCGTTCTCCTTCGCCTGCTGTCAGACTTTGGCGGGCTGCGCCACGCCTGGAACCTTCTACTCAAGAATTGTGCGCCAAAGGCTCAAAATTATATGCAAAACGGGTGAGGAAGATTTTGACGTCGTCTTCGGGACACACCTGCTATGGGACCATTGAACTACGCGGAAGTCAGGCTAGAATTGCAGCTTCGCGCCGAATTGTATCTGGCGCGAAGTGGTCGATGTCGCCGTGATCACGCCCGCCGTCGGCGAAACGCCTGAGCTCGCCGACGTATAGACCACCTCGTTCGGAGTGAGAAAGTTGGCGTGGTTCAGAATGTTGAAGAACTCGGCGCGGAATTGGATGCCCAGCTCGCGCGTTATGTGCGCGTTCTTGACTGCGGAGAAATCCAGGTTGCGCAACCCTGGCCCCACCAGCGGGTCGCGGGAAACGTTGCCGTAGGTTCCCGCGGCCGGAGGCAGAAACGCGTTGGGATTGAAGTACTCGGCGGGTGTGCGTGGGTAGAGACTTCCCGTAAATGCCGGATTCCAGTTGGGCCGCACCGGATCGCGCGAATCGCCGTTGCCGGTGGGGTTATAGCCAAGCTGCGGCGAGAACGGGAATCCGCCCTGGAGAGTCACAATCGCGCTGGCCGTCCAACCCCCCGCCAGAAATTTCACCGGCGGCGAAGCGTGGCTCAGGAAATGCCGATCCGGACCGAAGGGAAGATCGTAGCTGGCGTTGAGCGAGGCGGCCTGGCGCACGTCCGTCGCCGCCGGGCCCCAGTCCAGTTTCGGGTCGAGCGGAAACTCGACGTAGGCCGGCGTGTTGCCGCTGACGCTGGTGTTCCACGCCGAGCCGTCGTCGAGATTTTTCGACCAGGTGTAGTTGCCGCGAATCTGCACGCCGTTTGCGTACGAGCGCCGAACGTCCACCGTGAGCGCGTTGTATAGTCCAACCCCCTCGGAGACCCAGGAGGTCGAGTTCGCCAGATTGGGATTCGCGTCCTCAGCGCCGCTGGGGTAGTAAGGCGCCCCGCTGGGAAGATAGCTGGGTAAGGGCTCGTTCATGTCTTCGGAGAGAATCTGGTGATAGCCGTGCCAGCCCACGTAGCCGACGGTCAACGTGGTCTGGGGCGCGACGGCCTGCTCGACGCGCAGGCTCCACTCGACAACCGTGGGGGTTGCAATGTCGGGCTGTACGTTGCTCGGCGAAACCAGCGTTCCAGCGGGCAGCGGCGCGCCGGGCACGATGTTGAGGTTGACAAGGGAGACGTTCCTGATCGACTCGGCCGTGTTGAAAGGCGCTGTCTGGTCAAGCCGGTAGTCAAGCGTGTCGAGCAGGCCGTGATAAAGCCCGAAGCCCCCGCGCACGGCTGTCTTGCCCTTGCCCCATACATCCCAGGCAAAGCCCAGGCGCGGCTCGGGGAGGAATTTGGCGCGATTTGTTGTGAGCGCGGAGACGCCCACGGCCGGCTCAGTCTGCAGCACACCACCGGCGATGGCGTAGTTTGCGGCGCGGTCGTGCGCCTCGTTCCAGCCGTTCGTCGATTCGGAACGAAAGCCGGCGCGCAATTCAAGCCGCGGCGTCACTTTAATGGTGTCCTCGACAAACCCGGAACCCTCGAGCGACCGCCAGCCCATCTCCGTCGGCGACGGGACCACGGTCAGGGTCTTTACCGTGCCTTGAAGAAATGTCTGCAGCGTGCTGAACGTTACCTGTCCATTCTGGTCCTGTGCGAGCATGTCGTTGGCCTGAAGGCGCTGCAGCCAGACTCCCGCTTCGATCTGTTGTTTTCCACGCGACCAATAGACGTGGTCGGCCCAGGTGAAGAGGTTGCGCGCTGCGATATTGTTGCTGCCCACGTTCGTTCCGGCCTGCGCAATTGCAGATGCGCCGTTGGAGGCGGTGCTGCCGCCGATCACGATGGCGCCCACGGGCTTGCCGCTTATCCAGCCGGCCACATCGACCGGAGTATAGCCGGTGAAGAAAAAACTGGCGCGCGAGTAGCCGACCCGCGCCGTGTTCAGCAGCGACGGCGAAATAACATGCTGCTCCTCGATGCTGCCCACCTGCTCGCGCAGGCTTTCCTCGATCAGGCTCAGCGGATTGGCCGAGGGCGTTTCGGCGGCGCTGTCATCCACGGTGTAGACGGCGAAGAGCAGGTCCTTGCCGTCGAGGTTCGCGTCGAAGCGCGTGGCGCCGAAGTCCTCGCGAATGTGTTGCGGCGGATGGCTGAACGCCTCGCCGATCCCGCTGCCCAGATCGGGGCCGTTCTGAGCCGGCCACAGCGCCAGCAGCGGTGCTACCGCTTCGCTTACGCCCACAAACTGTTCCGCGCCCGAAGAATTGGGCAGGTAACCGGCACGCGCCTCATTGTCCGGGACCAGCGTGACCGCGCTCAAACCCCAGTTCTGGCGGAAGCCCTCGTAGTTGCCGAAGAGAAACAGCTTGTTTTTGCGGATGGGTCCGCCGAGCGCTGCGCCGAACTGGCTGCGCTCAAACTCGGGGATCGATCCCGCGTCGAAGTAGTTGCGTGCGTCGAGAGCGCTGTTGCGGATAAACTCGAACGCCCTGCCGTGTACGTCGTTGGTTCCGGACATGGTGACGATGCTGACCTGGGCGCCGTCGCGCTTGCCGTAGCCGGCGCCGTAGGTGTCGGTCATTACGTTGAACTCGCGCACCGCGTCCACGCCCAGCAACTGGCCGCTGGCGCCGCCGGGCGTAACGTTGATCAGCGAGGCGCCCGTGTACTCGATTCCATTAAGCAGAAACAGGTTGTCCTGCGGCCGGTGCCCGCTCACCGAGAACATGTTGCCCACCGAAGAGTTCGACGTTCCAATGCCGCCGGAGCGCTGATCGGTGTAGTCCACCGTGGCCGGGTTCAGCGTGAGCAGTTCGTCGTAGCTGCGCCCGTTCAGCGGCAGCGACTTAACCTCCCGTTCGTCAATCAGCCCGGAGATTTGCTGGACGGAGGTGTTTACGCCGCCCTGAGAGCCGCTTACAACTACCTCCTGCTTCACCGAACTCAGGCCCAGCTTGAAGTCGACCTCGATGCTCTGATCCACGGACAGCGAGATGCCGGTCCGCACCTCCGCCCGGAAGCCGTCCATCGACGCCAGGATCGAATACGTGCCGACAGGAACCGAAGGCGCGGAGTAGCGTCCGTCCGCCCCGGTGAGCAGCTCGCGTGTGGCTCCGGTCTCGATCTGGCGCACGGTCACGGCGGCGCCGGGGATGGCGGCGCCGGTGGTGTCGGCCACCTCGCCGCCGATTGTGCCTCCCACGACCTGGGCGCGGCCAATCGCGGACGCGCCAAAGACAAGAAGCGGAAAGAGCGGAAGGAAATAGGCTTTCAAAAAGAACTTCACAACGTCTCCTGGAGTCGAGCGGCGCTGTTGTTTCCGGTGCGCGGTTCCTGGGCGGCGTACACGTTGAGCGCGGGCGCGCCGGCCTGGAACTGAGCGCGCGGCAGAGAGCCTTCGGTTTGCGGTGAGGGCGCTTACTCGCGACAGAGGTCGGCGAGCGTGGTGTGGTCCATGATGCGGGCCGTGGCGTTGCGGACCTCGAGGAGCACGCGGAACAGCGGACGATGCTTCGCGTCGTGCTCCACGCGGTCGGCGAGCGACTCGGCGTCCTCGAACGGAGCCAGCGGACCGTCGATCTTCCTGAGCACCTCGCCGAGGAAAATCTGGTCGGGCGCGCGCTTCAGTTGATAGCCGCCATGTGCGCCGCGCACGCTTTTCAGGAACCGTGCGCAGGCCAGTTCCCGCAGGATCGTCTCCAGAAATTTTTCCGGCAATTCCTCCTCCTTGGCAATCTCGCGAATCTTGACGACGCCGTGGGGATAGTGCCGCGCAAGCATGGTGAGCGCCTGCAGCGCGTACAGCCCTTTCTGAGAGATTCTCATGGAGTGCAAGTTTACAACTGAATGGATCTCATTGTAGCGTTAATCCCTTGCATCGCCCATCAAACTTGTTTCAATAAAGTCTAGTATACTAGTAGGTATTATAAGGAATGTTCGCGATTCTCACTCCGGAGCAGGCAGGAATACATATGAACATTCATGCTCGCCCCGTCCAGATTCGCTTTATGTTCGCTTACCGGTTCACTCACGGAGTTCCCTGGATAGATTCCCAAAAAGGATAGACCCTGGAAAATTTCGAACTCCGGCAGGCGGCCCGGCAGCGCTGGGAGAGCTCACCATGGGATTGGCAGGCGATTTTTGATGGAAATTCTTGCAGGCTTTTTAATTGCAGCGGTCATCGCCATGACGGGGGTCGGCGCGGGTACGATTACCGCGCCCATCCTGATTCTCTTTTTGCATGTGCCGGCAGGCATAGCGGTGGGCACTGCGCTGGCCTACTCGGCCATGGTCAAACTGATCGTCGCGCCGGTGCAGATCGTCCGGCGTCAAGTGAACTATCGCGTGCTTGCCTTCATGCTTTTGGGCGGAATGCCAGGGGTGATCCTGGGCTCTTTGCTCTTTTATCGCGTGGCGGTGCGCGGGAGTTGGACTGTGCTCTACTGGGTGCTGGGCGCAATCATCATATTCACGTCGTCCTGGCACATTCTCCGCTATTTCCGTCCCCCTGTTGCCGGCAGCGGGCCCAAGGACCGGCTGTGGTGGATTGCCGCACTCATGTTTCCGATTAGCGCCGAGGTTGGGTTTTCCTCGTCGGGCGCCGGCGCCCTGGGCACCGTGGCGCTTCTCAGTCTTACCTCGCTGCCCGCGATCCAGGTCGTTGGCACCGATCTGGTATTCGGGCTGGGGGTGACGCTGGCGGGCAGCGGCATTCACGTAATAAACGGCACGTATAATGCAGTATTGCTCACCAAATTGGTAGCGGGGGGCATTTTGGGCGCGATCGTGGGAAGCGGTATTTCGCCTCACGTGCCAAGCCGGCAGCTCCGCTTTGCACTGTCGGCATTTTTGTTCGCGCTCGGCGTGGAGTTTTGCTTCCGCGCAGCAAGGTTCTAGCTCTTGTCAGTTGGTCGAATTTTACCGTTTTATATTTCAAAGTCAGGGATGGTCCGATGAGCAGTTATCTCTCTAGCCTGGAAGCCGAGTCGATCGAAATTATTCGCGAAGCGGTTGCATTGGCGCAGAAGCCCGTCATGATGTATTCGATAGGCAAGGATTCCTCCGTAATGCTGCATCTTGCGCGCAAGGCATTTTGGCCGGCCGCGCCTCCGTTTCCCCTGTTGCACATCGATACCACCTGGAAATTCCGCGAGATGATCGCGTTCCGCGACCGGATTGCCGCCGAAACCGGCATGAAGCTGCTGGTGCATACCAATCGGCAGCGCATTGCGGAGGGCGTTAACCCGTTTACTTACGACTCCGACCGCTACACCACCATGATGAAAACAGAAGCGCTGAAGCAGGCTTTGGACGCCGGCGGCTTCGATCTGATTGTGGGCGGCGCCAGGCGCGACGAGGAAAAGTCCCGCGCCAAGGAGAGGATATTTTCCTTTCGCTCGGCCGGTCACCGGTGGGACCCAAAGCTGCAAAGACCCGAGTTGTGGAATTTGTACAACGCCCGAATCCATCAGGGCGAGTCGATCCGGGTGTTTCCGCTTTCCAACTGGACCGAGGCCGACATCTGGCAGTACATCGACGAAGAGAATATCGAGATCGTCAAGCTCTATTTTGCCGCTCCCAGGCCAGTCGTTAAGCGCTCCGGTCAATGGATCATGGTTGACGACGAAAGGCTGCCGTTGAATGAGGGGGAAACGCCTGAGATGCGCGTTGTCCGCTTCAGGACCCTGGGCTGTTATCCACTGACCGCGGCGATAGAAAGCACGGCCACCACCGTCAGCGAGATTGTCATGGAGACGCAATCGGCTCGAACCTCCGAACGCCAGGGCCGCCTTATCGACCACGATCAGGCCGGGTCCATGGAGAAGAAGAAACAAGAGGGCTACTTCTAATGCGGGATACTCTTCGCTTCATCACGTGCGGCAGTGTAGACGACGGGAAGTCGACGTTGATCGGCAGGCTCCTATGGGAGTCGAAGCAGGTCTTCGAGGATCACATCTCTTCCCTCCAGAAAGACTCCACGCGTTACGGTACGCAGGGCGAGGCCCTGGACCTGGCATTGCTCGTCGACGGACTGCAGGCGGAACGCGAACAAAGCATCACCATCGACGTCGCCTATCGCTTCTTTGCCACTCCGCGGCGGCGATTTGTGGTTGCCGATACGCCCGGCCACGAACAGTACACGCG
>JBOGLX010000039.1:0-4214 GCA_050745765.1 Occallatibacter sp.
GGCTCCGGCAAATCCACGCTCATGAACCTCATCGGCTGCCTGGACACGCCCACCAGCGGACGTTACTGGCTCAACGGCCAGCTGGTCTCGGATCTCGACGACGACCAGCTCGCGCGCATCCGCAACAAAGAGATCGGATTCGTCTTCCAGACCTTCAACCTGCTGGCCCGCGCCACCGCTCTGCACAACGTCGAGCTGCCCCTCATCTATAACGGCACGCCGGCCGCCGCGCGCCTGGAGCGCGCCCGGCAGACCCTGGCCGACGTGGGCCTGGAAGCGCGCATGAGCCACAAGCCCAATGAACTCTCCGGCGGCCAGCGCCAGCGCGTGGCCATCGCCCGCGCTCTCGTCAACAACCCCTCCATCATCCTTGCCGACGAGCCCACCGGCAACCTCGATTCCAAGACCGGCCTCGAAATCATGGCCCTCTTCGATCAACTCCACGCACGCGGCAACACCATCGTCCTCGTCACCCACGAGCCCGACATCGCCGACTTCGCCCATCGCGTCGTCCACATCCGCGACGGCCAGATCTTCTCCGACGAACCCTCCAAGCGCTTCCGCTAACGCATTTTAGAAGTTGCTGCACCCTGAACTCCGTACCCCATCCATGCGACTTTTTTCTGTCGCATGGGTGGGAGGCCAAGACAGGCGGGCAGATTCTCTGGAATCGCTATAAAGCCAGTGCCCCATCCATGCGACTCTTTTTTGTCGCATGGGTGGGAAGGCCAAGACAGGTGGGTACAGCCCCTCTGGACTCGCTGTAAAGCCAGTGCCCCATCCATGCGACTCTTCTCTGTCGCATGGGTGGGAGGCCACGACAGTCCGGTATAGCATTCCCGGAATTGCCCGAAAGCGGGTGCCCATCCTTGCACGTCTCTTGGCAAAAGGAGCGGGCCCGGCCAGAACCAAAGCCGCATCAATCTCGGCCATCGCGAGCGCTGACAGGCCCCGATCCGTTAATCTAATTGCGCGGAGCCCATCGGATGGTTGATTCCGGATTGAGACATTGCAAGCGGGGAAAACTGAAGGACGGGCTTCGGCGCAAACATCTGTTCGCCGCCGGCCTTCTCGCCCTCGCGGCGTCAGGCGCGGCCCTGCTCCTCGCCGGCTGCGGCAACTTCTGGCAGGCCCCCACTTCAACCGGGACCACATCCACCGGAACTACAGCAACCAGCACCGCCCTGGTGCCTTCAACCACCACAGCCGCTACGGGCGACACCGTAACCCTCACTGCCACCGTTACGCCTTCCGCCGCCACCGGCACCGTCACCTTTTACAACGGCTCAATCTCCATCGGCACGTCGTCGCTGGCGTCGGGAACGGCCACAATCTCCCCCTCCTTCACCAGCGCGGGCACTGAATCTCTTACAGCCACCTACGGCGGATCGAGCACCTACGCCTCCAGCACCTCCAGCGCGGTCACCGTCACCGTCAGCACTGCAAGGAAGCCTGTACTGCCCGGCGAGCAAACCGCAGCCATCCAAACCTCCAGCGCCTTCAACGCGACCGGCAAGACCTACGCCGCCTCCAACGCCGAGGCCGCCGTCATTGCCGGCAACGGCGCCATCACCCTCGTCGGCGCAACCCTGAGCGGCGCCAATGGCGACGACCGCGGCGTCCTGCTCTACCAGCCTTCGCCGGCCCCTGGCAGCTCCAGCTTCAGCATGACGCGCGGCTCGCTCGCCTACAACTGCGACGCCACGGCGACGCCCGCGTGTGCCCAGGGTTCGACCTCGGCGGACCAGAACAATCCTGCCACGCTGTTCGCCATCGCCAACGACACGGCTACAGTTTCCCTGACCGACGTTCAGGTGACCGACGGCACCGCGACCGCAGCCAACCCGTATGGAACGCTGCTCACAGCCCAAGCGCTGAATGCCGGCGCCTGGGGAACAGCGGGAACGAATGGCGGTAATGTCGTCTTTACGGCGCAAGGCACAGCGCTCACCGGCGATGTGATTGTCGGCAGCGCCAGCACCGCCGCGCTTTCGATTCTCGAAGACAGCTCCGGAACCGGCTCAACGCTCACCGGCGCCATCGACAGCGCAAACACGGCAAAGTCGGTCACCCTGACTCTCGACCCGGCAAGTTTGTGGGTCGTGACCGGAACTTCGTATGTAACAAACCTGATGGGCCTCGACCTGAACGGTGCATCCGTGAACAACATCGACGGCGGAGGCCACTGCGTCTACTACTCCGGCAGCATCGACGGAGCAGCCAGCTCAGCCGTGTATAGCCTCGGCGGCGGCGGTTACCTCGCGCCCGTGGGAACCAGCGGACTGAATTGCAATTGAACGCACCCCGCCGCGTCGTTCTCACCACTGCTCCGTGCCCCATCCATTTCACGGTTTCATCGTGAAATGGGTGGGACGCCTCCAAAGCTGAGGGTGCTCCATCCTTTCCGCGGCCTTTTGCGGAAAGGGCGGGCCTGGCCAATGCCGCGTGCATCAAGTTTCCCCAACGCGGCCGTCATCACCTCTTCAAATGCACCAGCCCCTCACGGTCCATCACCTTCCCATCCAGAATCAGCGTCGAAATCCGCCGCGTATTCCAGATGTTCACCGTGGGGTCCGCGTCCAGAACCAGAATGTCGGCCCGCCGGCCTGGCGCAATCTGTCCCAGCTCATTCCACCCGAATTGCAGCGAATAGTTGTTGGTCGACGCGGCCAGCGCCTCGCGCGGCGAAAGCCCCAGCCGCACCAGCATCTCCAACTCCGTTTGCAGCGAAATCCCCGACATCGTCCCCATCGAGTTCGCCCCCGACCCCGCCAGGTAGTGCGGAAACGCTGAAAAAATCGCCTGATTGATCCGCCACAGCCGCATCGCCGCCTGATCGGCCTTTTTCGCCACGCCTGCCTCCATATACCGCTGCGCGAACATCGGCAGCCGGTGCGCCCACGGGGGAAGCGCGTAATATAGTTCTCCCGTCGCAGCATTCGACGGGTGATACATGTTCGCCGGATTCAGAAGCGGCGCGGCCGGCTCCTTCCACAGGTCGCTGTGTCCAGGCAACTGCAGGTAGTAGAGGCTGAAGGTGGGCAGCAGCGCCGCGTGGTGCGCCGCGATGAAGTGCGCGTAATCGCGCACGTGCGGATCGGTGGGCGGAATGCGCTCCGAGTAATCGTAGGCGTTGCGCGCCGTCTGGCCCTCGGGGTCGTTGACCAGCGGCTCCTGAAGCTCGTCGGGAATCACGCCCAGCTCGTAGCGTCCCATGTGCAAGAGCGCGTCCACGCCGGCCTCGATGCCTACGCGGTAGGGCGTAGCCACAAACTCGCCGTAAGTGCCCAGTCCCAACTGGTGGGCGCGCGCAATAATCCACTGCGTGTTGGCCGCGGTGATGTCGTGGCCCAGAGAAACCACGCGCGTACCCAGCCTCTGGGTGGCCACAAGCTGGTTCGCCGTGGTCTCCGGGTCGAGCTCCACCGGGCGCGCCCCCTCCTTGAGCGTGGCCGCCCACGCCGCCCGCCCGGCAAGCAGGCTCCAGTTGTCCGTCGTGCCCACCGAGTCTATCGGATACAGATGCGGGGTGGGATTGGCGTCGAAGTCGATCGGCCCGCGGCGCGAATCCTGCCGCACCACCACGGTGGTCACGCCCATAAAGAGATTGGCGTTGGCCTGGCCCTGCGAGTTCATGCCCGCGAAACCGTCGATCAGGCCCGGGACAATATACTTGCCCGTGCAGTCGATGACCTGCGCGTCTTTCGGGATGGGCAGCGAACCCGCCGGCCCGACGGCGGCAATGCGGCTCCCTTCCACAATGACCACGGCATTCTTAAGGTCGTTAGCCGACTCGCCCCAGGCGGTGACATCGACGACCGTGCCGCCCTCGAGAACCAGAGGCGCCGGACCCGGAGGATTTGGAGGAGCGGGAGGCGCTGCCTGCGGCCATGCGATCATGCACAGCAAGGCCCAAACGCAAATCCACCCTGGGAAACGCCGATCAAATCGCATAGAAGGGTCGCATCGAAAAGCCGGTCTGTTGTGGATTGTCGCACAGAGAGTTCAGGCGGCCTGCGTAGGACGGCATTTAATTCGAGAGCCGTTCGCAGCCGCCGCAACAATGAAAATGGAGAAACTTTCGAGCCTAGAGCAATTCCATAGTAGGTGTATCCCGAAGACGCCGGCAAAATCTTCCCCACCCGTTTTGCATATAATTATGGCCCTTTGGCGCACAATTCTTGAGTAGAGGGCTGCGGGCGTGGCGCAGCCCG
>JBOGLX010000040.1:0-29083 GCA_050745765.1 Occallatibacter sp.
ACTGGCAGAACGGCAAGATGGTTCTGCGTTGGATGGCGTCGGCCTTCCTCAGAACAGAGAAGCGATTCAAACGCATCATGGGACATCGCGATCTGTGGGCTCTAGAAGCGATCCTCAACCCGTCTGCCACCGCCAGCCAAAAAGCGGCGTAGTAACATCAACCTAACCGCCGCTGCCAACTTTCAACTGGCGGAGGGACATCCTCGAGATTCCGATTGTCATTGACCAACCCGAACAGAACTTGGACAACGAGTCCGTTGTTAAGCTTCTTGTCGATTGCATACGCCAGGCGCGATCTAAGAGACAGGTTGTGATCGTTACGCACAACCCTAACCTCGCCGTATTCTGCGATGCCGACCAAGTTATCTTTTGCAACATCGATAAAGCTAATGGCAACAAGGTGACGTACCGGGGAGGAGCTATTGAAGATAGTGAACTGAATACGGCAGCTGTAAACGTGCTTGAAGGCACCTACCGAGCTTTCGACAATCGGCGGAGGAAATACCACAAGCCGCCGCCATACGCCCGATAGAGCCTGGCTGCGAAGCGCCGAGGGCCTGAGCCTGAAATTGGTCAGTACCGAAATGTCGGCTAGCGATCAGAATTCCCGGTCAGCCAATTGCGGCCATCGGTCAGCTCACCCCCATCAGAGGTTAGCAAGCTGGCCCTCGGGGGGCTCTGCGCAGGGAGCGGGGTTCCGCCGACCGCAAATCGGCCTGCGGCCCTGACTGACTGAGCGCAAACAGGAAAAGAGAAAAAGCGCGTACCTGGCTTTTGTTCCAAACGCCAGGGGCTCACGCAGTAAATGTGTCCGGTGAGCGGTGCATCTGCTTTCGGGCATGCACCTCTGTCCGCCTCCTTCGGAGCATGAGCCTCACCGACATCGGCGGTTCACGGCTTGGTTCCCATAGCGCAGCTCTGCGGGGGCTGGGATGCGTGATCCGGAAATCGGGCTGCCATTCATCTGAACGACCGTAAAGAGGAAGGAGAAAAAGCGCGTACCTGGCTTTTGTTCCAAACGCCCAGCGTTTACGTGCTGATCGTGTCGGGTGCGCGGCCCATCATCCATTGAATGCCGTAGTCTTTCCACCTTTACAGAGGGACAGATGCATCCGATATCCCTCTGCGAGTGGACGGCTGCGATCCATCTGGCGATGTGACGCGTGGGCGTTCTCGTTTGCCCGAAATGATGAATCGTGTGACTTTCTCCCTCGACGGTTTCCCGTCAAGGAGGCAAGTTCATGATCAAGTCGTTCATGCGGACGGTGCGCGCCGGGCGTAAACAGGTGCTGGCGTTCCTGCTCGCTTCCTTCATCGGAGCGGCCGTTCTGGCGCCCTGCGCCAGCGTGGCTCAAAACCTCGGAACTACGCCGGCGGTAGGGCAGGCCGTCCAGGGCCAGACCGCGGCACAGCCGGAAGGGGCGTTTCTCAATGCCGTCAACTGGCTGTGCAACGTGATCTGCCCCGTGGGCGCCGGCATCGCCGTGGTCGCAACCATCCTGCAGTGGCGGAGCGGGCGCAGCTGGCTCCCTTCGGCCATGACGGCCGGCGGTCTCATCTGCGTTTCCGGCATTCTGCGGCTCATCGAGTACTTCATCGCGCAAGGCCAGGCGATCGGGTAGGTGGTTATGCAGACGCCACTGGTTTTCAATGCCATTCTCGGCCTTCTCATGGATCTCGCCATCCCAGCTTCGCTGGGAGCGTTCGTGATGGCGGGCATGAGGCTGCGCTCGGAAGGGGGAATGAACTTTGAGGCCAGTGGCGGCTTCTTGAAGTGGCTGTTCTGGGGCTGCTTCTTGCTGAGCCTTCCTGGGTTGAGCCAATGGCTTGTCAATGAGTCGGTTCCCGGAGCGCAGCAGCTTACCATTGCCGGGGCGACCGGGGCGCCGTATACGGCTGGCATCGAACGGGTCACAAACGATTTCGTCAGCAACGTTCTGGTGGGGCATATCGTCCCGGTGGTCGCCGCGTCGCTGGTCTTCAAGGCGGTTCTCGATATGAGCCAGGGCTATAACCCGCTTGCTTCGATCATCGCGGCGCTGTTTCTCCTTGGCGTTCAGGGGTTTTACAACCTGGCGACGGGAAGCTGGATGCAGACCGGCGACGCCTATGGGGTGACCGACATGCTGATGAGCATGTTCGGCTATGCCGCCAACACGATCAGCCCGATCGTCGGCGGTCTGGCTCTCTCCGCGGCCATCCTGAATCACGTGCGGCACCGGCCCTGGGGCGCTCTGGCCGCCAGCGGCCTCGCTTTCCTAAGCGTCTCGGGAATCTGGGCGCTGGTCACGCACTTTGCGGGGGTGAGCCTGTGAAGCGACATGTTCTGGAACTTGTCGGCGCGATCCTGCTGTCTCTCGCGGCGTTCTTCGGATGCTCGATGGGGTTTCGGATTTCCCTGCCTGCGGTTGGTATGGGATCCGGCGTAACGGTGAATACCGACGAGTTGGCGTCCGATCCTACCACATTCCGCGCGCCGCACATCAGGTGGCCGAAGTTCAGGACTTTCTGTGCCGGACTATGCACAAACGAGGAGTTTCTCCAATGAACTACCGCCTGGCGCTGCAATCCGTGTTCTTTGTCGTCGAGGGGCTGTTGCTCGTGCTTGCCTTTTCCGCCGCGCTCCATTTTGAAGTGCCCCGGCTTCTCTTCGCCATTGGCGTCGGGGCGCTGTGCGTGTTTGCAGAGCTGTTCGTACTGGTAAAAGTCGCACGGCGTTTGTGGAAGTGGAGTGGGCGGCTGGCTGCTGCCTTTGTTCGTGATGGCTCAGCCACACGCATCCCCGCCGCGACGGCCACCGGAAATCGAGGTGGGGCATGAACACAGGCTCCTTCGATGCCGGAATGCTGGGGCTGACGAACTGGGTCGGGAACGCCGTCATGCCGATCCTCGCCGTGCTGATTCTCGCGCTTGGCATCTTCAAGTATTCGCGCGGGTACCACCTTGAACCCTACATCGCCGGAACGATGAGCGCCCTGTCTATCTCCGGCCTCCTGCGGCTGGCCGAGGTCTTCGCGAGCCAGGGTACGGGAACGACGCAGTATTGGGCGGGCGATCCTCTATCTCACCGACTGGGTGGGCAACGTGATTCTCCCCGTCTATGCGGGGATCGAGATTGCGCGCGCCGTGCTCGGACTGGGTGGGTTTTTCGAGCGGCTCTACATCGGCGACGACTGGATCCGTCATTTCGTTGCCGGCGGAGCATGCCTGTGCGTGTCGGGTCTGATGCGCCTGATGGAGCACTTCATCGCGGCCGGAACGGCGGGGGTGGCATAGATGACCTTACGGATGAGTCCGGTAGCCTTCGCGGAGAGGTCGGTGAGTGCCTGGCGAATGGTTTTGGCGTCGGAACGGCTGACGCGGGGGTGAAGTTTGAAGGTCACGGCGATAGTTTCTCATGGTCGTGCTGGCGTGCCGCCCAGGTCCTCCAACGGAAGTACTCAGCTCCAGTTTGCCGCTTCCGTCGTGGCGCTCTCACTGCGAGAGCCCGGCATTCAGTTCTCAATTCAATAATTGACAGATCGCCCGATCCGGGCCACGAGGAGGCGGTATGTCTCTCTGCCAGCCGTTGCTCGATGTCCTTATTGGCCGCGGAATCGAGGACATTGATTTGTTCATTCAAGCCCCGTCCTGGAACGATCTTCCCGATCCCGCGTCGATTCCGGGAATGACCGAAGCAGTCGGTCGCGTGTTGGAGGCGATTCGCGAGAACCAGAGGATTGCGATCTTCGGAGACTACGACTGCGACGGCGTGCTGGGCGCGCATATTCTGCGCAGCGTTCTTTCGAGCTTTGGCGGCCAGGCACGCGCCTGCCTGCCCCATCGGGACGACGGATACGGGCTGAATCCGCGCGCTGTGCATCAATTCTCGCTGGCCGGAACCGACCTGCTGATCACCGTCGATAACGGAATCAACGCGCGCGAGGCAGTTCTGCTGGCCCAGCGGCTGGGGATCGATGTTCTGGTGATCGATCACCACCGGATTCAGGTGCAGGCTAACACGCTGACCGTTTGGTCTCCTGAGTTTTGCGGCGCCGGGCTTGCTGCCCTTTTCGCATGGGCATTGGCGCAGCGCGCTGGCTGGGTTGAGAAGCGCACCGAGCGTCTTCTTTCTGCTGTAGGCCAGTACGCCGCCATCGCATCGATTGCCGACTGCGTCCCTCTGCTCCATGGATCACGGACCCTGGCGAGGCTGGGGATGGACGAACTTGGCCGTACCGAACACTGCGGAGCGAAGGAGTTGCTCCGCGCCTCCTGCGCCGATCCGTCACGGCCGGATTCCAACGACTTGGCGTTCGGCATAGCGCCACGGATCAACGCCGCGGGACGAATCGACCATCCGGCACTGGCGCTCGCTGTTTTCGAAGCCGCCCGGAACGAAGGGGCCGCACGAAAAAGCGTAGAGGTGCTCAATCGACTCAACCAGGAACGCCGCCAACTTGTTGCCGCACAGATTGAGGAACTGTGTTCGGAAATCCCGAAGTCCGTTCCGGCCGGTCTGGTCGTCTACCGCGAGTCGTGCCCGAAAGGAATCGCCGGACTCGTTGCCGCCAAATGCGTGGAGCGATTCTCGGCGCCGAGCATCGTCTTGGCGCCGTCGCCGGATCCCGGCCTTGTCGTGGGATCGGGCAGAAGCGTCGCTGGCTTCGATCTTGTGGAAGGGCTCGAACAGTTCCGGGGACTCTTCACTCGGTTTGGCGGCCACGCCCAGCCCGTTGGGTTGACGATGCTGCTCGCTAACGTCGAAACCTTCGCAAAGGAATTCGCGGCACTCGTTGCCACCTTTAAATTGAAGAAGTCCGAAATGCGTGTGGACGCCGAACTGGTGCTGGCGACCGTGGGCCGGCAATTCGACGAGCAGCTCGCTCTGCTTGAGCCCTTTGGAGAGGGGAATCCTGCGCCGGTGTTCCTCCTGCGTCGGGCCGAGGTCGTCAGCATCAGGAACCGGTGGGTGCGTATCCGGCAGGGGAGGTACAGCCTCGAAGCACTGTGCTGGGATTTGGTTCTGAAGGAAGGGATGCGTGGGGACATCGCGGCAAGCGGCGCATTATGAAGGAGTTCCGAGAGGGAGCGGGTCCGGTTCTCAGGCCATTTGACAGAGGTTCGGTTCCGTGGGAAAACAGTCCACGAAGAGGGATAACACTGATGCAGAGCCCAACCACGGACATCGACCAAATGATCAGAGAGTTGAATCAATTCCAATTGCCGAGCTCGCTGATGGAGAGCTTCGACACCTGGCGGGAAGACGCCGCCGGGGCTGCTTCCCGGGAGTTCAGTCCATCGCAGTTGAGCTGGCTTCTGGACCTCCTGAACCGCTTTCGCGGTCCGGAGGACCGCAGGGATTCGCTGCTCGAAGTCTTCGATCCCGGCATGTACACCTCGAACCATCCAGCGTGGGAGGAGGCTCCCGGAACGATGATCGATTTGCCGGCGCTGACGTCCGAGGTAGCCGGCGCGGCGGGCGGAGACTCAGAGTTTATGGAGATCGCGCGAGAAGAAATCGGATGTTTCCGCGATCTTGCCAGATCGTTCGCCGATGAGGAGATCGTGGGCCTTGCGAAGATTGCCCGTGCCGCGCTTGCAGACCAACGGAAGCCGGTCGGAGGAAGAGAAAATGACATCCGCTACCTCGCTCTCAATTCGAGCGCCCTGCTCGAAGACTTCTGGGCGCAGGACGAGACCCTTTGGGTCAAGGCGCCGAGCCGGCAGATTCACTTCAAAGACATGGTGGCCAGGCGGAAAGCGGAGCTGTTGGCGGCAGCTTCGGCTCGACCTGCGTTTCAGGAGAAGGACTTTGCCTGCTACACGGATGACGAGATCCGCGCCTTTGCCTTTGATGTGCGCAAGCTCTTTCTAGCGGAACGGGCCAGGCATCTGGCAATTTGCTCGCGGTGTCAGCGGCGGCTTGAATACTGGTCTGGGCTGGTTGAGAACTTCGACCGTGCCACACCACTACACGAGGGGAGATCAGATGCATGAGGGATTGTTCGGCGGGCATGCACTCTGATCGGGCTCCTTGGCTCAATGGATTTCGAGCCCTGTTGACACCGTTGACATTCCGAATCACGACAGTTCGCTGGCCCTATGCAGACATATCGGTACCGATTCTTGTCGCGGCTCCCAGGAGTTCGTACGCGGCATCTTTAGGCAGATATCCGACTTGGCCGTTATATGTCCAAGTGGCATCGCGGTGCCTGGCCGACTCCCGTCACAAATCGCAGTAGCCGTCGTATGAGATAAGCTTGGCTGTTAACCATGTACTTACTACCAGCTGCGTGGTGACGTGACAAAGATCCGCAAAGATGCCCTTCAACAGGGCTCTAAAATTTATCAATGGCTGAGTGGCGACTAACTCTCATCGAGACGCCATCCAAGAGCAGGGTCAATTCGCGCGAAACCCCGGTATTGGAGAAGTTCCGTTCCCCATGCTCATGCGAGGTCTGCCAGGAGCAAGGCGATTATTGAAGGCCGGCAAGTTCGCGGCGAGCTTGCCGGTAGATCGGTGCGTCCGGGTCGGCATCTCGCCAAAGGGTGAGAAAAGTCCGATATTCGGCCCGGCTCTCGGCAATTTTGTGCTCCATGGCGTAGGCGCGCGCCAAGCCGGCGTCCGCCACAATCGTACGCGGCTGCGTCGGATCCTCAAGGGCCGGGTTCGCGATCAACTTCTGGAACTCAAGCGCGGCCTGGTCCGCCTCGCCGGCCGCAAGGTAGGCCTGAGCGCGTACCTCGATCACTTCAGGCCGCGCCAATTCGAACTGCCGCGCCGGTTCCAGTGCGGCAATGGCAGCGGTGGCATTGTTGAGACGCAAATCCACCAGTGCCCGCAACTCCGGAAGCAGCAGAAAATGCTGGATTGTATCCGCGGGATTGGCCTCTTTCTGCCGCAGAAAGGCTTCGCCCGCCGCCGGGTCCCCGGCGCGCACTGCAATCACGGCATAAGCATAGTCACTTTTATTTTTAACGTGCTTCAGCAGCTCGGCGGCTTTCGCCGTGCGTCCGAGCTGAGTCTCGACGCTCGCTTCATCCCTCAGAATTGCATCGGCGTTGTCCGCGTCCACCTCCCGCGCGGATTGCGTTATCGCGCTCGCCATTGTTTCTTCGAAAAGGCGGTACTTCCCTTGATCGGCGGCGGCGATGGCCTCGCTCTCCAGCATGGCTCCGTACTCCGGCTTGCCTTGAGCCCACTGCGCCTCGCGGCGAAGGGTCTCGGGATCCCGCTCGATCGCCGCGATCTGGTAGAGCATGCGGTGCAGCTCAGGCGCATCCTTGCCCTGGGCTTGCGCATCGGCGATGGTGCGCTTGGCGTCGGCAAAACGGTTGGCGCGCATGTATGCCTCGGAGAGAATCTGGTAGCCAAGCTCGAAGCGATTGGGCCCTTCCTTCAGGGCGCGATCTCCGGCTTCGATGGCGCGGGGAAAGTTGCCGATCTGCGTCTCCGCATTGCAGAGCCCCTGCCACGCCGCTTCGTCCGCCGGATAAACCCGAGTCCATTCCGCGAAATTCTTTGCCGCGGCATCCAGGTCGCGCGTCGCCATCAGGTAATAGTTCGAGCGGATATAGAACTTTTCCCATAGGCTGACGTTCGCGCTGAGAGCGAATGCTTTGGTGTAATAAGCGGCTGCTGTATTCATGGACCCCAGGTTGTAGTAAGCGGTGCCGAGGCTGGCCTCCGCCATGGCAAACTTGGGGTCGATGTCCACCGCCTTCTGGAAGTACTCGATGCACTCCTTCAGCTTGCTCGCGTTCCCCAGTGCCGAACCGATGTTGAGGTCCTTCAGCGCCTCAAACGAATATGTGGTGGCCTCAATCAGCGGAACGTTGAACCGGTCCAGGGACGCATTCGGTTCGCCCAGCTCGACGCGCGTCCGCCTGGCCAGGCCGTCGAGCGTATCGAGGATCGCGTCCTTATTAAGCGCTTGTCCCTTCAGGTCCGCCAGAACCCTGTCCGTTGTACAGTTCTGCGCCTCCAGCGAAATAGCGTAGCCATAGGCCGCCGTTTCGATATTAGGGCGGAGCAGCACCTGGTAATCTCCGCGTTTGCACACCTCCAGGGCCGTGGCGCCCAACAGAGCGGTGTCGGCCGATTTCTGCATGTCGCCGAGGGTGGTTTGCACCAGCCCATCGCTCATCAACTGGATGTACGGCGTCTGGCTCAGGCCAATCGTCAGAGCGCTTTTCAGGGTTGCTTCCATTGAGGAGTCGCCGGTAAGATTCAGAAAATCCCCGACCTCGACCTTGCGCAGTTGCGGCTGCGGGGCAAATCGCTTCCAGCCGGAATATCCGATTACTCCGAGCAGCACGGCCGCAGTCAAGCTCCATGCCAGCCAGACCGAGATGGAGCGTCGCGCTTTGCCGATCCGCGCCGGGACCAGTTCCTCGGTCACAATTTGCGTGCTCTCGCGCACCCGCTGCATGACGAGTCCGCTGGCGGGGACACGGTCCAGGCTCGATTCGGGAGCCGCCCGTTCCACGCTGGCCGCGAATTGATAGCCGCGCGCCGGCACGGTCACGATGAGATCGGCCTTGTCCGCCAGGGCCTTGCGCAGCCCGCTGATTTGCTGCGCCAGGTTGCCCTCCTCCACAAAGGAGTCGGGCCACACCGCCTTCATCAGTTCTTCCTTGGTAACCACCCGGCGTGGGTTCGACGCCAGGTAAACCAGCACCTCAAACGCCTTTGGGTACAGCGCTACACGCTGGCCATTGCGCGTAAATGTCCGCTTGCTGACGTCCAGCTCAAACCCTTCAAAGCTGAGCAAGTCGTTGGTCGCAAGGGACATAGGCCGTTTTCAAACCTTTTCAGGAATTTTCAGAGCCGATTTTCAAGATTTTCGAGAGCGATGTGAGGTTTAGTCATACTTGGCAGCAGCACCCCGGCGCTACCAAGGAGTTTACGCGTGGCCAGGTGGCGGAACAATCGAAATTCCGAAGATCCCTCCGCGGCGCAAGCGGACGAAAAGCAGGCAGTGCTGCGGCGGGTGGAAGTTACCGTGGAGCGGGAGATCGTTTCCATCCTCCATCGTCCGGAAAGCGAGCATCGGCCTGAAAGCGGACATCGGCCAGAGAGCGGGCAATCGGAGCGCCGGGAGATCGACGGCGATGCGGTTGCCGCGCCCCAGGGCAGTCTGGACAGCCAGGGAGTCTGTATTTTCTGCGGCAGGGCACTTGCTCTTGCCGAACCTCCACCGCCCGCGGCGTTGCCGGCGGTCACGCAATTCAACCCAACCAAATCCGATCAGCGAGGTGAAAGATGAAGAGCCAATTTGCAGTGTTGAAGAGCGCGGCGGCCGCAGCGCGTAATAGCTTGATTGCGTTGCGCGTCCCCTTTTTCCCCTCGGACCGGAGAAGATTGGCTTTTTCTTGGGAGGGTAAAATGCAAGACCCCGGCCGTTCCGAATTGCCGAACATGCCAGCCGTAATAATCTATTCGCTTGCCTTGACTTTGCTCTTTGCCGGATCGTGGCATGCCGGAGCGCAAACTGTCGGCTTCCCGCAGGTCGCCGGCGCCGCTGCGGATGGATCGATAGGTGGGCTTGCCGAGCAGACCAGTCAGCGCAGCCTGACGCCTCCCAGCGTCCTGAACGGAAGGGCCACCCGGATTGCGCACTACGATCCCACGAAGGTGCTTCGGCTGGCGATTGTGCTGGCGCCGCCGCACCTCGCCGAGGAGCGGCAGTTTTTGAACGACGTCCAGAACAAGCAGTCGCCGCTGTTTCACCAGTACTTGACGACGGAGCAGTGGCGCGACCAGTTCGGACCGGCGGCGGAAGACGAGCAGGCGGTCGCCGACTGGGCGGCGAGCCAGGGGATGACCATCACTCAGCGTTATCCCAACCGGCTGCTGGTGGATGTGGAAGCGCCGGCGGGGACCATCGAGAAGGCGCTCAACATAACGATCAATACCTATCAGCTTCCGGGAAGCGATCCCTCGGATCCGCTTTCGTTTCGATACTCGAACGATCGTGAGCCCACGTTGCCGTCGCGGCTGGCGGGGGTGGTCCACTCCATCCAGGGGCTTAATTCATTTGAGGCAGTTCGTCCGGGGGGCGGCACGGGACGGCTGGTGGCTCGGCCGGATTACGTTCCGGGTCCGGCCTCCGCGGTGAAGGAATCTCGGCAGCAGGACGCCACCACTCTCGCGGCCCCGCCCAACGCGGCGGCGGTTCAGGGAGCGGAAATCGCGGGGGCGCCGGGAGCGGAAAATACCGAGATTACGCCGCCCGGCTCAGGCTACTTTACACCGGATATCATGTTCTCGAGCCCGGAGTACGACTACGGCGCGCTGATGGCGCAGGGCCATTGCTGCAACCCCCTGAACAATCCCACCACCTACACGCCGCGGGAGACTTCGATTGCCATCGCCGCTTTTGGCTCCGTGAGCCTGACCGACATTGCCGACTTCCAATCGTACTTCAGTTATCTCGCATACAACGTAGAGACGATCAACATCGACGGCGGCTATACGTGCAACAACTCGAACGGCTACGACGGTAACTGCGCCGAAGCGACCATGGACACGGAGTGGTCGCTGGCGATGGCGAACAGCGAGGGGTCGTCCGCCGCAACCGCCAAGGTCTACGTGTATGAGGGCGCGAACTATAACGACTCGACCGTGATCGATCTTTATAACCAAATGCTGAGCGACGCGCACGCGCGCACCATGAGCACGAGCTGGGATTGCGGGGAAAACACTTCTGACAGCAGCCAAAGCAACTGCCTGAACGCCACCATGGAAGCGCGCGACTATGTACTCTCGGAGATGGCGGGCGAGGGCTGGACGCTGGTGGCGGCGGCGGGCGATCAGGGTGCGACGGGCAAATGCAGTGACGCGCTTGCTGTCGAGTTCCCGGCGTCGGATCCGAACGTGATAGCGGCCGGCGGAACAGAACTGAATGCATTTGCTGGCGCCACGGGGAACGCATACGAAGTGGCCTGGACGGGAGATACCACTTCCGACGCATGCGGCAGCAACGGCGGCGGCGGCACGGGCGGCTTCAGCGAATACTTCGGCGTACCCAGCTATCAGAGCGGCATGGGCTTCTCCAGCCGCGCCGTGCCGGACCTTTCGCTGGACGCGTTCTACGGGCACGACGTATGGTACGACGGAGTTTGGGCCCACGAAGCCGGCACCAGCGTGGTTGCGCCCATGCTGGCGGGTTTCTTTGCCCAGGAAAACGCGTATCTGCTGGCGATCGGCGACAAGTGCGGATCGAGCGGAACCTCAGCGTGCGCGCCGCTGGGCAATGCCAATTACCCGATTTATGAGGAAGGCAGAGACCACAACGCGGGACGGTTGCCGTTCTACGACATCGTCGAGGGATGCAACGACAACTACCTCACGATCACTTACAACCTGAACGCTTACTGTGCCGGGCCGGGGTACGACGAGGCGACCGGCTGGGGCTCGGCCAACATGCTGCAACTGGCGTGGGCCATCAACTGGGAGACGACGACAGCCAACGGCGTTCCATATGTGAGCTTCAGCGGGCCGGCGACAAATACCTGGTATAACACCAACCAGACCGTGAACTGGACGGTGGTCGATTACACCGGAGGGTCTCCATCTTCGACTGGCACGGGCATTGCGGGCGAGACGCAGGGATGGGATTCCGTTCCCGCCGATCCAACCAGCGAACCGCATGGCGGCTCCGGCAACTCGTTCTACTCCGGACCGCAGTTCATCAACGACTCCACGGGTTGCCTGGCGTTCAGTGACAACGGATGCTCCGGCAACAACGGCGCACAGGGTTGCCACACCGTTCACGTCGAAGGCTGGAACAACCAGGGCATGAGCACCGGCGACTCCACCTACGGCCCGCTCTGCTATGACAACGTGGCGCCGGCCATCGGTGTGGCCTTCAGTCAATCGGTTCCGGCCAGCGGCTGGTACACCAATTCCGTCGGCGTCACGCTGACCGTGGCCGATCCCGGCGGCGCCAACGCCTCGGGCATATCGAAGCTCTACTACGCGATCGACAACACCTCCTGCTCCACCAGCAATACGGGCGCCTGCGACTACGTGAGCAGCTCATCGCTGTCGCTGACGATCACTGCGCAGGCGAAAAACACCATTACCGCGTTTGCAAAGGATAATGCGGGCAACTTCAGCAGCGTTGCCACCAACGAGGTGAACATCGAGGAGGCGGCGCCGGCAACCAAGGTGGGTTTCAGCGGCTTGCTGATCGGGAACGACTGGGAGTCGGCCGTAACCGTCGTCCTGACGGCTACGGACACCCTGAGCGGCGTCAAGGCTACCTACTATTCGCTGAACGGCGGCCCATTCAAGCAGTATTCCACTCCCTTCGTGGTTTCGACTGTCGGCAGCGACACCATCGATTTCTACAGCGTGAACGTTGCCGGCATCACGGAGACCACGAACTCAGACAGCTTGACCATCCTATCGCCCACCCGCACGACCCTGACCGCCGCGCCCAATCCTGCAACCCCGGGGACGGGCGTATCGCTCAAGGCGGTCGTTGCGGCCACGGTTTCGGGAACCCCGACGGGAACGGTCACCTTCAAGAACGGTACGTCGATCATCGGCACGGCGACTCTTTCCGCGGGAGTCGCGACGCTTGCGACCAGCACACTGCCGGCAGGGTCCGATTCGCTGACGGCCATCTACGGGGGCGTAACCAACTACCTGGCAAGCACCTCTGCGCCATTGATGCAGATAGTGGGTGAGCCAAACGTTCCAGCCTTCAGTCTCAGCACCGGCACCTTCACCACTCCGCAAACGGTATACATCACCGCCACAAGTGCAAATTCGGTCATCTGGTTCACCACCGATGGAACCACGCCGGTTCCAGGCCAGGGCACCGCACTCCAATACTATTTGAGGGGCGTGCCCATCAACCAGACCACGACCCTCAAGGCCGTGGCAACGGTCGCCGGCTGGGGAACCAGTTCCGCAACCTCAGCAATCTACACGCTTGACGTTCCGGCGCCGACGTTTGGCCTCGCGCCGGGTACTTATGAAACAACGCAGACGGTAAGCATCAACGACGTCGCCCCGAACGCGGCGATCTGGTACACAACCGACGGGACAGCTCCTGTTCCAGGCGTGGGCACGGCGGTCCAGTACGGCGGGACAGCGGTTCCGATTAACCACAGCACTGTCTTGAAGGCGGTTGCAACAGTGAGCGGCTGGAAGACGAGTTCCGCAGCTTCGGCGACCTACACCCTGGCAGCGACGGCCCCGGCCTTCAGCCTCCAGTCTGGAACCTATCTCACCGCCCAGAACGTGACCATGAACGACGTCACCCCGAACGCGGTGATCTGGTACACAACCGACGGGACAGCTCCTGTTCCGGGTCAGGGCACGGCTGTCCAATACGGCGGGACTGCTGTTCCGATCAACCAGAGCACCGTCTTGAAGGCGGTTGCAGCAGTAAGCGGCTGGAAGACGAGCACCGCGACCTCAGCGGTGTATACCATCAATGGCATTTACCACCAACCTTGAGGCAACTCCATAATCGCGAAACTTCCAGGTTGAGGTCGGGTAACCGCCCATTGGCCCGGCGACGAAACACAGTCATGCTGCGTAAGCGATGATGGGACCTTTGAAGAAGGCCTTGATTCTGTCGGGATTGTTTTCAATGGCACTCATTTGATCGGTGGTGGCCTGGCGCAGTTTGTCCTTCATTCTGCATGGAACACGCGTCTCCATAAACTGCTTCAGGTCGCCATTGAGACGTTCATCCGGGTTCAGCTCCGGTGAGTAGCCGGGCAGATAGAAGACCTCGATTCGCTCCGTATGCTCAGCCAGCCACTTCGTGACGGGCGCGCATGATGCACGCCGAGGTTAGCCACCTGGACGTAAAGTCGCCTACGCGTTCCGATGCCAGACGTTAACGCGGCTACGGCTCGATCCCGATGCAGTCGTTGACGGCTCCATGGATCCGCTGTTTGCATCCCAGATAGCGTTCGGTCGTCTGGACGGAGACGTGTCCAAGCAGAAATTAAATTTGCTCCAATTCTCCACCGGTTGCATGGCAAAGCTTTGCGCATGATCGCCGAAGGTCGTGAGGCGCGAGCTGTGCAAGGACGAATTCTCTTGCATACTGCTTCACAACGTGCCAGACCACCCGTTCTGTCACGCCGACGCCCCAACATTTCCCTGCCCGGCAAACACATTGGAACAATCTCCCGGCTGAGATTCCGGCTGCGGACACCCACAGATCGATCGTACTTTTGACCCAGTCGGGCACCGGCACGGTTCGAATGTGGCCGCCTTTGCCGACGAGATCAACGATGGCCCAATGTTCTTCTCGCTGCTGCAAGTGCGTGAATTCCAGATCGGCCAATTCGCGGCGTCTGAGTCCGCAGCCAAGCAGCACGGCGAGAATGGCACGATCCCGTTTCCCTTTGAGCGTGTCCGATGCGGGCGACTGCCTAAAGCGACGAGCTTCCTCGGCAGTAAGCCAGTTTCCAAGCCGCACTCCCAACTTCTTGACGCCTTTCACGTGTCGTATTCCAGCGGCGAGTTCGGGACTGAGCAAGCCAGCATCCGCAGCCTCGAAGGCGAGCCGTCTTACTGCTGCAAGTCGCCCGTTGATTGTCCCCGCAGCCAGGTTGCGATTTTCAAGGGCGATGCGAAACCGGGTAACGACGATCTTGTTGAACGAGAGTCGTGGTTCGGCGCAGTACCACTGGATAAATTCATCGATGGCGTGGCGGTAGCCGCGCTTCGACTCACGGGAGCGCAGACTATCCAGGACTGCAGATTTGCTGTGATCCAGATCGGGAAGGCCGAGTTTAGCCTTGGGCCATTTCGGTTTTTGGGTATTCCTCTTACCATTTCTGCTCATGCCGGCCGCCTCCTATGCGGCTGGCGATGAGCCTACTCTTGCAAGCGGGCGCGTAGGCCGTTATACGGACGAGTGGCATCACGGGAACCTAGCCGACTTCCGGCACAAATCGCGTTCGCCGTTGCACGAGTCATGCTTCCTGTCAAACTGCCGGTGTTTATTGTTTCGCGCGCTCACGAATGCGCCCGCATCCCGATGGTGAATATTGTCCTCTGCAACGGGTACAGTCCCTTCGGATCTTTCGGCGGCAGTCCCTGCGTAAAAGCCGTGGTTCCTCGCTGCGGGGTGATATTCCTTATATGTTGAGGTCATTTTTGCACGAGCCCCACTGCTTCATCGCTCATCGAACTGGAATGGGTTCGGGGCAGATATTGAGAAGTAGTCTTTGCTTTCTGTATGGTGGCTTTGCGCGCCATGCCATCCTTCGGAACACCACATATCGGAGATCTGTCAGTGCCATTCGACATGCGCCGGCTATCCCGCCGCGAGTTCAACGGATTCGCCGCAGCTGCTGGCCTGGGTTTGCTAGCGCCACTGTCCGGCTGGTCTGCGGAGCCCCAGTCGTTCGCGTTCATCCATCCCGGAATCCTTCATACGCAAGCCGACCTCGATCGCATGAGAGCCGGAGTAAGTCATGGCCGGGCGCCGGTCGAAGCCGGGTTTGCGAAGCTTCGCGAGAATCGATTCTCGCAGCCCGATTATGCGCCGCACCCATTCGGCGAGGAGATTGCCCGCAATCCCTCCGTGAACGAGCCGGCCTTCGACGACGACGCCAATGCCGCCTACCAGTGTTCGCTGATTGCGGCGATTACCGGCGATGAGCGGTATTCCATGGTGGCGCGGAGCATTGTTTTGGGGTGGTCGGGCTCGCTGCAGCGAGTCTCCGGGGCGGATGCGGTGCTGATGGCCGGGTTGGGTCCATTCAAGTTCGTCAGCGCTGCGGAAATTCTGCGCGCCATCGGCGAGCTCGATTCCTCTGGCGCGGCGCAATGCGCAGCGATGCTGCGCCGCACCATCCTGCCCACGCTCATCGACTTTGCTCCTTTTGCAAACGGCAACTGGGATACAGCGGCTATGAAGACCATGTTGGCGATCGCGGTTTTCTCTGACGACCGGCCGCTGTTCGAGCGCGCGCTGCTCTACTATCTGCACGGTGACGGGGACGGCAGGCTGACCCACTACATCTACGAGAACGGCCAGTGCCAGGAAAGCGGCCGGGACCAGCAGCACACGCAGCTGGGTATTGCGCACATGGGCGACGCCTGCGAAATCGCTTGGCACCAGGGAATCGATCTCTATGGCGCCGAGGACAATCGCCTGCTGCGCGGGTTTGAATACACCGCGACGTACAATCTTGGCGGCGAAGTGGAGTTTCTTCCCGACGTTGACCGGACGGGCAAGTACCGTCACAGCGTGATTTCGCCGCGCAGCACGTTCCGGCCGATCTACGAGCAGATTCTGGCGCACTATCACGGCCGCCGCGGTTTGCCAGCGCCGGCGGTGGCGCGGGTGGTGGAGAAGATTCGCCCGGAGGGCGCATTCAAGGGCGCCGACCACACGGGGTTCGGAACGCTGCTCTATGCCACGGAGGACACCGATCGGCGCCGCAGGCCATGGCCGGTTGCGCCGGGTGCGGTTTTTGCCGAGGCCAAGGACGCCGCCGTCGAACTGAGTTGGGTGACCCCGAGAAAATTCAGCGACTGCCTGGTCGAGCGCGCCGTAGGGGGCGGAGGGTTCCGGCGCATCCGGTCCGGCATCCACGATGGGCGGTTCCGCGACACCGCGGTGAAGCAGGAGATGGGCTACGTGTACCGTATCACGGCCGGTGAAAGCGAGCCTTTTTCGCAGGCCGTGCGCATTGTGACCGGCCTTCCCAGGGGATGGCGCGATGGGGCACTGGGCGAGCCGAGCATCGCGGGGAACGTTCAGTACGACGGCCGGGTTCTCACCATCGATTCATCCGGCGCAGGCCTAATGCGGCCCGCCGACGAGGGGCATTTCGTGGCGGCAGCGCCGGGTTGCACTGCGCTGACCGCACGCTTTGTTCCGCAAATCGCTTCTCAGTTTGCGATGTTCGGACTGGGCTTCCGCCGGGGCTTTGGGGCGACCGCGCCAAGCGTGGCGCTGCTGATTGCCCCTGTGGGCACCGGACGCCGCGGCTGGCAGATCCGGCTGTTGGCGCGGGGCGAAGACGGCCAGGTGCAAGCGATTGCCGACATTCCGCTGGGCGAGTCCGCCGGAACCTATGGACGGCTCCTGAACCCGGTATGGTTTCACATGCAGCGGAGCGAGCGAGCAATTCGGGCGCAATTTTCCTTTGACGGCTCGGAGTGGCGGGCAGCCGGCGAGGCTGGGGAGTTCGAGGGCGGTGCGCTGGGAATTGCCGCCAGTTCCGGCATTGTGAGCGTGGACGGCTCGGTGCGATTCGACTCCCTGGCGACCCAATCTGAATAGCAGGCTGCTGTCGCGTCATTCATGTGGCGCGGTCGAAAATGCCGGTGATCGTGTGCCCGACTCCCGCGGCGATTGTCATTGCAGGCCGGGGTAGGTGCGGTAGGCGGCAATGGTAGTGGAGAACGGCGTGTCTATCGCCTGGGAAGACTTCAGAAGCACTTCAAAGAAGGGCAGCGTTGTCGCGTGCAGCTTCTTTTGGAAACTGGACAACTGATCTTCCGAGAGTAGAAAGTCGCCTCCCGCTTCAGTGGCCTCGGCTGAAGTCCCTGAAATGAGCAGAACTTTGCCGATATGATTTGGATTGGGCAGGTAATCCACAGTGCAGTAGCCCACGCGATAGTTATCTGACGAATAAAGAGCTGGCTCGCCCGGCTGGGGCGCGCGGTTGAGGATGGGGCCTATGCTGTCGACATCCGGCTCCGAGACGAAATTGAGGCGTCCGGCGAACAGATCCTGCCAGGGGTTGGAAAACGAACTGCCGATCAGAATAACGTTGTCTCGCGCCAGAAGAAGCGAGGTGTATTCGCGGGCGTTGTACAGTTGGACACTTTTGCCCTGTGGGTCCAGGGCCAGGATGTGCTCTGCGAGGCGGATTTCGCCCATATTGCCCATGGTCTTACTGGCGAGCAGGTTCATAACCGTGTGCATGTCCGGGCTGAGATCCTGCGCCTGCAACTGGGTAAGATACCCATGGTTCAGGTAATCGTCGAAGGTGAAGGAGCGCTTGTCGAGGTTTTGCAGCAACAGGAACGACTGATCGGCAACCACGACGTCGGTTACCCGGCCCGTGTCTACGAATTGCGACCACAAGGCCGCTACTGCCGGCTCGCTTCTCCATGGGGACAAGAGCTTTTTTGTGGATTGGACTTGCATCCACAGGGCCGCACAGGCTGCCCCGAGAGTTGCTGTGACAGCAATCCAGATCAAGGTGGGGTAACGGCGGGGCGGCAGCGGACGAACTTCGGCCACGGAACTGGGGAGATCGAACGCCGGCGGAGCTGAAACTGCTGGCTCGGGTGCTTCTGGCGTTGCCGGGCGGCGCTTGAAGACGGGAACATAGCTTCCACGGGGGATGTCCAGGACCACCGGCTCATGGGCGCCCTCGGCGCCGAAGTAGGCCTCGAGACGTTTGCGCAGCTCGGTCGCGTTGGCGCGGACGATATTGTCGATACTGGTGTCGTAGGCCTCGGGGCGTCCAAAGACTTCCACCCCGATCTCATGTTCATGGATATGGTTGCAGCCGTCGCGCAGGGAGCGTTTTGCGATGTATTCGAGGAACTCGCGCAGGCGTGGCGCGCGGCGCAACTGGGAACTCGTGGCGAGCCGTTCGAGCAGCGCCCAGCATGACGCCGTATCGGCTGCTTCGATTTCCTTAGAGGTCGACCCTCCCATTGGCGCGCCGCCTCTGCTCGCAATTCGTGACGTTCCGTAGTGTACCACGACACATTTTCCCGCCTTGGATTCGTCGAGGGCTCCCTAAACTCGCCGCATTGGAGCACCCCGCATGTGGGGAAATGTGGGGGCATTCGGTGGGAAGGGCAACATATTGGCCGCCCGGTTCGAGCAAAGGGCTGGTCGCGTGGGGAAATGGAACGGACGGTAGCAGTCCGGTGCTGCCGAGCCCCGGCTTGGGGCACAGCAGACAGATTTTGCAAGAAGGTTTGAACCTGCGGGCGGCGAGGCCGCGATTCAGAAGATCCGGCGCGGCCGGACCACGGAGGGCGGCCATTATCGGATTCGGGTGTGGGCAACGGCGCCGGGGCCGATGGACCCCACAGAATGGAGCACTGTAAATTAACTTGCGGGCCGTGCCTTCGCGGCGGAATCCTTCGGTGTCTTTCAAGAACTCTGCCAAGAGCACCTGAACGGAACAGAAACGCGGTTTTAAGCGGGGGAATTGACTGGGATCCCCGACCAGAGGAGCAGCGGGGCATTTGAACGATAACGTTTACCAAACAGCAACAGGACCAACTTTGGAGGTACTATGAAATCCTGCAAGACCATGACGGGCAGCCCGCGCCGCTGGCGCCAGTCTGTGTCAATGCTCCCCCCGGCCGCACTCGCCGTCGTGGCCGCGCTTCTTGTGCTCTGGCCGGGGGCGCGCGCCCACGCGCAAACCTCCCAGGGCATCACCGGCCTGGTGACAGACCCCACCGGGGCCGTCATTCCCAAAGCGACCATCACGGTCCATAACGAAGCGACCGGAGTCAATAAAACGGTGGTCACTACAACGACAGGCGACTACTCCGTTCCGTTCCTCAATCCCGGAATTTACGACGTCAGCGTCGAAGCAGCCGGGTTCAAGAGCATGCAGAAGACGAGCATTACCCTGGTCACCGGACAAACGGCGACGGTCAACTTCACGCTGGCGCCGGGAGCGGTAACGCAGCAGGTGACCGTAAACGCTTCCGCCGATGTGCTCAACTACGACAAGGCCGATATAGGCAACGTACTGAGCAATCAGCTGGTGGAGGAGCTTCCCGACAATTCGAACGATACCTTCAACTTTGCCTTTCTCACGCCCGGCATGATGACCACCACTACCGGTACGGCTCCGGGCAACCAAAGCGCACAATCGTTTGGAATTCATGGCGGAAGCGTCGAGTTCAGTCTCGATGGCGTCGCCAACGAAAGCGAGACGGGGCCGGAGCACTATACGATCGCTCCGCCGCCCGAGTCGCTGCAGGAGTTCAAGATCACGACCAGTCCCCTGGACGCGGAAAACGGCCGCTCGCCTGGCGGTCAGATTGACATGACGCTCAAAACCGGCGGCCAGAAACTTCATGGCGCCGCGTATGAGTACCTGCAGCGCGCATTCCTGAACGCCAATACACCGGAGAACGACGCCAACATCTTTAAGGACACTGCCGCCGGTGACCCGGCCTCGACCATCGCCAAGTACAACAAGGCCGCGTTCACTCAGAATCAATATGGCATTGAGCTGGACGGTCCTGTCGTTTTCCCGAAGTTGTGGAGCGCCAAGAAGAAGACGTTCTTCATGATCCTTTACGAGGATCTTCACACCCAGGGCGCGGCCACGGCTATCACCAGCGTCCCTCTTCCCGCTATGGCGAATGGGGACTTCAGCGGTGTTCTGAATCAGACCGTCAATGGAGCAGCATACAATCAAGCCATTTACGACCCAACCAGTGAAGCCAGTTGCACCGCTCACAACTCGGACACGGGAACCTACTCAAATGCACATCCCGCGGTTTGCCGCTATCAGTACGGCTACGGACCCGGAACCGGAACCGGGCCGCAGGGCAATCCTGTGCTGATCGGAAGCCCGAACGTCATTCCTGCAAATGAGATTAATGCGGTAGCTCAGGCCCTGATCTCGTGGTATCCGGCGCCCAACCAGGACCCGACGCCAACCACAGCAAACCCGTTCAACAACAACTACGTCGGCATTGAGCCGGCGATCACCGACAACAAGACATACATCGTCAAGATCGATCAAAACGTTGGGCCAAACGACTCCTTCGACGTTACCGGGCACCTCTGGAAGTATTACGGGCAGAACAACAGCCCCTTTCCCAGAAGCAATGTCAATTCGGCTCATCCGGGCCTGAATGAGGCGGACGATATTCCGCACTATAACGGAACGGACTATCGCTACCCGGCTCTGAGCACAAGTTGGACGCACATCTTCAGTCCGACGCTGGTCAACGCCTTCCGCGGAGAGGTAACGACAGCGCTCGAAAGCGACTCGACCGGTCCGGCAAGCGGATACGATCCATCGAATCTTGGCTTTTCATCGAGCATCGGCGCCGCGAACTCTACCTACTTCAAGAGATTTCCGCTGACAAATCTCTCGAACTACTACGCTCTGGGTTCTCAGGCGGTCCTGTATCGCGGAGACGACGAGCTTCAGCTTCTCGATACCGTCAATTGGACCCGCGGCAACCACGTCATGCACTTTGGCGCAGAAGTGCGCTTCATGCAGTACAGCCAAAAGAGCAGCAACAACACCGGCTTCGACCTGAGCACCGACGACGGCTGGACACAGCAGTGGGACACCAACGTTGCAGGTAAGAACGGTGGAGTTGAATCTCAATATCCTATTGCCAACAACTATAGCGGCAACAGCATTGCTTCCATGGAATCTGGCACCTGGTCTCCGACAGGCACCGTGAATGCAACCACCGCCGGCGGAAACTATGTCTCGTCGCATTATGGAGCGCTCTATTTCCAGGACGACTGGAAGTTCCGGCCGAGGCTCACACTCAATTTGGGCGTCCGTTGGGAAGATCCGGGCCGGGGGCTCAGAGACCGTCACAATCGTCTGAACTCCGTTTGGGACTTCACGGATGAGAATCCTGTCACCGGACTGATCCCCGCCTCCACACTTGCCACCTTGCCAGTGCTGAACGGATTTGTCGGCGGACCTACGTACGCCGGCGTGAATGGAAACCCGACCTGGGAGTTCAGGCACGTGCGGTATGAATTCGGTCCCCGCGCCGGCTTTGCATACACGTATAACTCCAAAACTGTGATTCGCGGAGGCATGGGCCTCTTTTTCAACGACCAGGCTACAGGCAATCAAAATTCACCTGCCAACTACGGGTACTCAACCACCAACAGCTACACCGCCTCCAATCCCGCGGCGCAGATATCCGGCGCCGGTGCGAATACTACCCTGATGGTTCCCACCCTTAATCTCGCCAATCCGTTCCCTACTTTCCAGACGGCCAGCGGCAATTGCGGAGGGAACTGGCAGCAATGTCTTGAAACAGAACTGGGACAGAGCGCCAGCTTTGAAAATCCGAAGTATCACCCTGCGTACTTCCTGTCGTCTTCGTTCGGCATTGAACGGCAGCTTTCAGCGCATGACACCCTCGACGTCAGGTATGTAGACACCCGCTTGTACTCGGATGCGTACACAGACGATATGAACCACATCAGCGCTTCGGCGCAGGCTGCCTGCGATCCGCTGCGCGGCGGATCGGAAACCAACTGCACAGCGTCCGCGGACCAAATTACCAACCCGTTCAAAGGCGTTGCTCCCTTTGCCGGGTCCAGCTATTACACGGCGAGCACGATCGGCAAGATCCAGTTCTCGCGCCCCTACCCGCAATTTGGTTCCATCAGCCAGGCGCTGATCAACGGTGGAAAGACCTGGTACAACGGCCTGGAAGCCGTCTACATACACAGAACCTCGTACGGTCTGACCACCAACATCGGTTATACGTACTCCAAGGCGATCATCGCCAATGGTTTTGCCGATACCATCAATCGCATTCCTTCGCGGACGCTCTCGGGGGTCGATGTGCCGCACCGGTTGACGGCGCTGGTGGTTTACAAACTGCCTATCGCGCGCGGAAGCGGATTTTTTCCCAACATGCCGCGCGCACTCGACTTCGTGGTTGGTGGCTGGGAAACCGCGAACATATACGAGTACCAAAGCGGGTTCCCGCAGGCGATGACGAGCGGCTGGATCGTGAACAAAACAGCCAACGGCGGCAATCTCGTCCCCCGCAAACGGTACTGGGCCGGCAATTCCAACCCCTGGCATCCCAATCTACAGGGCACCGGATCGGACAATTATATTCAGCGTCTCAAGCCGTGCGTGGCCACAGTCGATCCCACCTCGGGTGGTTACGATTGGATCGCGCAATCCAAGCCGTTCGTCGCCAGCGGCGCCTGCACCACGCCAAACTATATCTCCATCAACACGTCGTATCAGGAGAATCCGGACGTGGAATACACCGGCGCGAGGGAGGGGCCGAACAATCAGCTGAACTCGAACATATCGAAGAACTTCCATATCCATGAAAGCATGGCCTTCCAGTTGAGAATCGACGCGTTCAACGCGCTCAATCATCTGCAGACGTTCTCCTCCGGCTACGATACTTCCGCGACCGACGGAAACTTCGGCATTGTCCGGCTGGGAACTTCCGGCAATGGGAACCAAACCAGTCGAACTGTCCAAATCTCCGGCCGCTTGAGCTGGTAACTCACTTTCGCCGGGAGTGTTGCGGAATTACTCCGGGCTTTCACAATTAGAAAGCTCGGATCTGCAAGGCGATCTCCAAAGATCTACCGTTCCGACAGCGAGCGCGATTCGTTGCGCTTCAGAAGGCAGGTTGTGCGCGCCCATCATAATCGGACCGGGGACCATGTCATGAGCACGAACATCACTCGCCGCACGCTTGCCCAATCGATTGCCGCCGCCGGAGCCGCGAACGCAATGAACAACACAGGCGACCCACCGGACGGGGCACAAAGAAGGTATGCCGTGCGTGGTGGAGCCCCGACAACTGCTGCAGACGATTGATTCGAGGATTCTTCATGCGTGCATTTCTCTGTTTTTTGGGCGCCGTCATTCTCATTTACCCGAAATCTTTGGGTTTTGGTTCTACCGTCCATGCGCAAACCAAACCGGCCGATTTGGTGGATCCTATGGTGGGCACCGCAAACGAAGGGCAGACGTACCCCGCGGCGGGCGTGCCGTTTGCGATGACCCAGTGGACGCCGGCTACGCGGGACGGCCAGTTGAAGGCTTTGGCGCCGTACTACTTTGCCGATACGCGTTTTCATGGATTCCGCGGCACGCACTATATTTCCGGCTCCGATACGCAGGACTACGGAAGCGTGCAGATCATGATGGGCCGGGGCGATCCGGATGTTGCCGCGGGTGCGCCGACGGCCGCATTCTCCCATGCGGACCAGCACGCCACGCCCTATGTCTACACTGTGAAGCTGCCAGCACCAGGCATTGAGGCTTCCGTCGCCGGCACCTCTCGCTGCGGAATTCTGCGCATGCAATTTACGCGGGGCGGAAAATCATGGGTGCTGGTGGAGAATTTCGCGAGCCCCGGCGACGGCGAAGTTACCGTCGATCCCAGCCGGCGGGAGATTCTGAGCCGCAGCGGTGTGCGCCGCCTTTATGCCGGAAGCGGTCAGCCCGCCGGTTTTTCAGGCTATGCAGTGGTCGAGTTCGACCGTCCTTTTTCGAGGGGAAGAACATGGAGCGGAAAGAACTTACCTCCCGACAAAGGTTTCCCCGGAACGCGGCAGACCTCGACGGGGGCCTATGTTTATTTCAATCTGAAGCCCGGAGAGGTTGTGATGGCGCGTATCGGCACCTCCTTTACGAGTTTTGCCGAGGCGCGGAAGAACCTGCGCGCCGAGATTCCCGGCTGGAACTTCAACCAAGTGGAGCAAGCGGCAGCGGCCAAGTGGAACCGCGCGCTCGGCAGCATCGAGGTTTCCGGTCCGCTTCAGAACCGGCGCATCTTTTATACTGCGCTCTATCACACTCTGCTCTTTCCGAGTATCTTCAGCGACGTAAGCGGGACTTATCCGGAGTTTGGCGGGGGCGCCTCAATCGAGACGCTTCACGGGCGTCCGTATTACGACGATTACTCGGTATGGGATACTTTCCGAGCAGTGCATCCGCTGTTCACCATCATCCAACCCAAGCGCGACGTGGAGATGGTGCAATCGCTCATCGACAAGGGCGAAGAGGGCGGATTTCTGCCTATCTTTCCGGCATGGAACAGTTATACTTCGGAGATGGATGGCGATCATGCGGACGCCATCATCGCGGACGCGTGGATGAAGGGTTTGCGCGGCTTCAACATCGAGCGGGCATACGCGTTGATGCGCAAGAATGCGCTGGAATCGCCCTCGCCGGCAGCGTATGCGGATGGAAAAGGGCGGCGCGCGCTGCAGCCGTATCTGAAATACGGATACATTCCCCTCGAAGATCACGCGGGCGAAGCGCCGCACCAAAATGAGCAGGTCTCGCGCACGCTCGATTATGCGTACGACGACTATCTGGTGGGCCAGATTGCGCAGTCGCTCGGCAAGAGCGCCGATACCGCGATGTTCGCCAGGCGAGGACAAAACTACCGCAACGTCATCGATCCGGTGACGGGCTTTGCGCGGGGGCGCTACGCCGACGGCTCGTGGATCACTCCGTTCAATCCTGCCCAACCGGCCAGCTACATTACCGAGGGCGTGCCTTTCCAGTTCACGTTCTTCGTTCTTCAGGATGTTCCCGGACTGATCCAACTGGAACATGGAGACGCGGGCTTGGTCGCCAAGCTCGACGCTTTGTTCCGCCGCAACCTTTATGATCAGGGCAACGAGCCTAGCCACCAGATTGCATATCTATACGACTATGCCGGCGCTGCGCCGAAGACGCAGGAACATGTCCACGACGTGCTGACGCTTTATCACGACAGTCCGGAGGGTCTGCCCGGCAACGACGACGCGGGACAGATGTCGGCATGGTATGTTTTCAGCGCCCTCGGATTTTATCCCGTGACGCCGGGAATTCCGGTGTACGCCATCGGCACTCCTCATTTTGCACGGGCCTCAATTTTGCTGCCCAACGGCAAGCATTTCCAGATCGTCTCGCATGGGCTTTCTCCGCAAAGTTTCTACATCCGCTCCGCCACGCTCAATGGAAAGCCATTGGAACGTTTCTGGCTGAAGCAATCGGAGATCGTAGGCGGAGGCGAACTGGATCTCGAAATGTCCAGCCGGCCCAATCCCGCGTGGCCCGCTTCGCATAACGATCCACGCGGGCTGGAGCCGTGATTGACACCACGATGATGGGCGCGCCACGATCTCATTCCGCTTCGCCGCGGACGCGCCGTCCGGCGTCACAAGGGGTTGAGCGATGAAGAGACGAGCATTTCTGCTGCAGCGCAACAATCTCATGCGAAACAATGCGGTGGCTGGCGGACTGTGCGGGCCGGATGCGGTCAACTGTTGACTCACCCGGAACTAAACTTGTGCGGGAGCAAGCGGAGGAATGCACATGGAAGGAATGCGAATGACATCGGATTTGCTAAATCGACGGACGTTTATGAAGCTCACCGGCGCGGCGCTTGCCGGCGCGCGCATCGTGGAGGCGCAAACCGGATCACCAGCACCGCTGGATTCCAGCGCGCACACAATGACCGCCGAAGCTCCGCGCGTAGTGATTTATCCCGCTCCGGAGGGCGAAGTCCTGTCGCCCGATTACACCGTCGAGGTAAATGGCAAGCCAGTCCCCGTCTATGCCATCAAGTCGCAATGGCACGACAAGAAGTATTCCGCCGCGTACTTCGATTTTTCCGGAACGGTTACCGTCAGAATCAAGCCCAATCTCGCTGCCCTCAATCTGCCGGCATCTCTCGATCAGCTTGCGATTCGCCCGGAGAAGTATGGGATTCACGCCACAACCGAAGACGGCGCAGCGACGTTCACCACAAGCCGGCATTTCAATATCTCCTTCGAGCCCGATGGAGAGCATAGCCCGCTCCATCTCTTCAGCAATCCCATCGAGGAAAATCCGCCCAAGCCCGGCGACTCCGGCGTCATCTACTTTGGCCCCGGAATTCACACGCCGACCCGCATCGATCTTACCGCAGGACAGACTCTGTACATTGCCGGCGGGGCGGTTGTGAACTCCGCGGTTACTTCGACCGGCGACAACATTCGCGTCATGGGCCGCGGCATACTCAGCGGCAACAACTGGCCCCATTCCGAGGGGCCAACGGCACGGATGGTCTGGCCCTCCGACGGACGAAACATTCTCATCCAGGACATCATTATCCGCGGCGCATGGAACTGGACAGTGGCGCCTTCGCGCTGCGATCAGGTTTTGATTCGCAATCTACGCATCTGCGGCTCCCGGTGCGGAAACGACGATGGGATCGATCCCTGCAACTCCAGCAATGTGACCATAAACGGCTGCTTCATTCATACGGACGACGATGGAATCGCGGTAAAAGGCACAGCTCTCGGCGAGCAGAATCCGCGTGCCTCGGAAAACATCGTTGTCGAGGACTGCACCTTCTGGATCGATTTCGCCAACGGCTTTCGCATCGGGGCGGAGAGCCGCGCCAGGGCCTGCCGCAACTTCACGGCGCGCAACATCGACTTCATCCATTTTCCGAGCCGCCCGCAGGTGGCGGTCTTTCAAATTCAGCCGCGCGGCAACATGCCAATGGCAAATCTTGCTTTCGAGGACGTTCGAATCAACGGCGAACGGCCTCTCAAGCTAATCCGGATGACTTGCGCCTTGCCGCAAGTTGCGTACGAGCAGTCAGTGACTTCCGGGGATGGTCCGTACATCCATAACGTAACTTACACGAATGTCAGCGTGTATGGAAAGCACGAAGGTCCTGAACTATCGCCGCTCGTCTCGATGCAGGGATTAGACGAAGTGCACAGCATTGAGAATGTCGTCTTAAAGAACGTCGTGGTACACGGGACACAAGAGAGCAAGGAAGCGCCGAATATTCGGATCGGAGGTTTTGTAAATGCGGTCGTTTTCGACAATACAGTTGCCGGAGAACCGGTATCGCAATGACCCTATAACGGCATGGCGTGAACGGACGGTCGAGAATTTGGCCATTGCACGCTCTACGCGGTAGGGTCTGCGTTTTTGGAGTTCGCATTCTCTCCTGCGCCGACAAAACCACTGCGTCATTTTCCTGAAGTACCAAAGATGTCCGTTGTTTTGGGCCCAGTTCTCATCAATCATCGAACAGGTGAAACTGCTTATCCAGAACAGCCTGAAACTCCGACGGGCGTATTCGTATCGGGAGACCAGACAGGGCTCATATCCACTTGGCCGTATAGTCGTCTATGGTGACAAGTGCTTGCCCGCTGGTCGGGAACGATACGTCGCCGGCGTGGACAAATGTCAATTTCAGTTTATGACAGGCTAGAGCATTCCCCGAAATAGTGTAGACTGTTCGTGGCGATTGTGCGCGGCGAGCAGACCATGGCGAAAGCATATGGGGATGATCTGCGCCGGAAGTTTCTATCGGCGTACGACCAAGGCGCAGGCACGCTTGAAGAGCTGGCAGAGCGTTTCGTGGTGAGCCTGGGCTGGGCCAAGAAGATTTCGGCGCAGCGGAATCGCACCGGGCAGGCAGAACGTGTGCCTCACCATCCAGGGCGCAAGCCACAGGCCGGGGCGGAAGCCGAGAAGCGGGTAATAGCCTGGGTCCGAGCGCAACCCGATCTGACCTTGGCGGAGTTATCTGCGAAACTGAACCGCGAGGCCTCGGTCGTGCTCAGCCGGGGTCGGGTCTGGTACCTGGTGCGAAGGCTGGGTCTGCGGCTGAAAAAAAGTCGCTCCACGCCAGAGAGCGCGACACAGAAGCCAACCTCAAGCGCCGCCAAGAGTTCGCCGCCAAGATCCGGACGATCCCGCCGGAACGACTGATCTTCCTTGACGAAAGCGGCGTGACGACTTCGATGACGCGGCTCTACGCGCGTGCCCTCTCGGGCCAGCGCATCCATGAAGCCACGCCCGGCGGGCACTGGAAAATCATGACCATCCTGGATGCGATGAGCCTTCGCGGCATGATCGCAACCATGACCATCGAAGCGGCCACGGACACGGAAATTTTCCTGGCCTATGTCGAGCAGGTGCTCTGTCCGGCGCTGAGACCGGGCGACGTGGTGGTGATGGACAACTTGAGTTCGCACAAGGTTGGCGGGGTGAGCCGGCTGATCGCGGCAGCCGGCGCGGAGGTGCTGTACCTGCCGCCCTACTCACCCGATCTGAATCCCATCGAGAAGGCATGGGCTAAGCTGAAACAGATGCTCAGGACTGCCAAGGCAAGAACAACAGAAGCACTCGAAAAGACTATCGCAGAAGCTCTTCCGCTCATCACCGCCGAGAATGCTCAGGCGTGGTTCAGGCTCTGCAACGAAGGTCTACAGTAAAACGGGAAATGCTCTAGAGCAATTCCATAGTAGGTGTATCCCGAAGACGCCGGCAAAATCTTCCCCACCCGTTTTGCATATAATTATGGCCCTTTGGCGCACAATTCTTGAGTAGAGGGCTGCGGGCGTGGCGCAGCCCG
>JBOGLX010000041.1:0-23667 GCA_050745765.1 Occallatibacter sp.
GCAAGCCCCTTCCTTGCAACACCGATTTTCCGCAAGTCGAATAAAGTCACAAACTCTCAGGGCAGGCTAAAAGTCGTGCCCTTTCAAACCCGGATTTCCACCACGGGCCGTTAAGCGGGGATTTTTCGAGATCGTGGCGCGTTCTCCTTCGCCTGCTGGCAGACTTTGGCGGGCTGTGCCATGCCCGGAACCCACTACTTAAGAATTGTGCGCCAAAGGGGCATAATTATATGCAAAACGGCGGGGAAGATTTTGCCGGCGTCCTCGGGATACACCAACTCCGGAATTGCTCTAAGGCGCAGGCCGCGTTGAGGCTCCGCCGGCTTTGAGCTTCTGCATCTCCTCGAGGGCGTGCCGCGCCTCCCGCGGGCGATGCGGCACGTGACTCGATCGGCTCTCGGCAATCGTAGTAATTGAGGTCGTGACCTCACGCTTTCGGCCGGTTCTTTTTGGGCCAGCAGGAGCAGCCTCGCGGCTACACCGTAAGGTTCTTCAGGTAGACCGAATAGCGTTCATCCATAATCTGGTTCAGAGGAACGAGAGTATGGTGAGGAGGGCGGCCCTTTGTCTGGAAGAGCAGAGGATACCGCCGCGTACCCTCTGCCCGCTCAAACCAGACGGCATTTGGATCGGGGGCAGGCGTCTCCACAGGCTTGCCGTCCGGCCCGCGATGCATGTGCGGACGCAGGTCAACCGTTGGCATCGGATAGCCCTCGCCCCACGGACCATTAGGGCCATTAATCATATCGGCATTCAGGTCTTCTGTGCCCAGCAGCGCCGCAAGCACCAGTGGACCGTACATCGCCGCCTGTACCTGCTTGTCATCCGGCGTGGTGTTGATGCGCAGTGTGAGCGGCATCTCGATCGTGACCACGTCGCCGGCCTTCCAGTCATGGGTCAGAGTCACGTAAGTGGAGGGAGCCGGAGTCACGTTTTGCTGCTGTCCGTTGAGGGTGTAAAGGACGCCGCTGGTCGCCCAGTAGGGCACGCGGATCTTTATCGCGGTTGGGGCTGAAGGGCCGGTCTCCACCGTAAGCGCGATGCGGTCGTCGGCAGGAAACTTCGTGGTCTGCCGCAGTCTCAGGTCGCGTTCCTTCCAGGCCAGCGTGGATGGCACAAAGAGGTTCACATATACCGAGTCGTCGTCGTGGAAGTAGATGGAGTTATTCAGTTTCGAATACTCTTCCGATCCGGTGCCGGTGCAGCACCAGAAGGAGTCGAACTCCGTCCCGAACGTCTTGTACATTCCCGGTTCCAGCGACACATAGTACATCAACATGCCGTTCCGGTCCTGTGTGCCGTAGCGCACGTTGTTCAACAGCCGTTCGTAATAGTCGAAGAACTTCGGGTCGGGGTTCTGCCCGTAGAGGTGGCGCGTCAGCTTCATCATGTTGTAGGAGCAGCAGCACTCCTCCGCTGCGGGTCCTAGCTGGCTGGCGATGGCGTCCGGCGCGTGCCAGAACTCGCCGTTGCTGGTGCCGCCCGTGCAGTAGATGTGGTGCTGCGTCACCATGCGGTAGAAGTTCTCGCTGATGTGGCGATAGCGCTCGTCGCCGGTCAGCTCGTAGCCGCGCGCCGCACCGATCACCTTGGGGATGTTCGTATTCGCGTGGTTGCCGGCCAGGATGTCCTGGTCGGCGGCCAGCGGATCGAAAATCTTGTGGTGCTCAAAGCGGAAGCCAAGCTCGCGGTATTTGGGATTGCCGGTGATCGCATACAGGTTGAAGGAAGCCTCGTTCATTCCGCCCTGCTCCACCAGAAGCACGCGCTGCCAGTCGTCGGCGGTAAAGGTCATCGCGTACGCATCGGCCCAGTCGGCCATTCGCGTTGCCATGTCCAGCGCCTGCCGATTGCCGGTGTGCTGGTACATGTCGATCAGCCCCGCCATGATCTTATGGTAGGTGTAAAAGGGCGCCCACACCGGCTTGTGATTCCGCAGCCGATCGAAGAAGGACGTGGGAAAAGCGCTCAAGTAGCCGTCCTTCGCCTGGCACGGCGCCAGCATTGCCACCAGTTCGTTGGCTTTGTTGGCGATGAAGCCGTCGCCGGTGCTGGCGTGCATCAGCGCGCATGAAGACATGTAGTGGCCCACGTAGTGGCCGCGCAATTCGCAGTCCGGCGCTTCCCATCCTCCCAGCGGATCGGCATCCGTGGGAATCCCCGCCGTTACCCGAAAGTTATAGGCCAGACGCTCATTCGGCAATGAATACAACCAGCTGCGATTCAGCTCCATGGTGTCGTTCCAGAAGCTGGGCAGCAGCCGCACGTTGGGCATGGGAAAGGGCTTCGCCTTCCACTGCACCTTCGCCACCGCGGCGTCGGTCAGCACGTGGTTTGCTATATCTTCTTTTCCTGTCACGGCGGCGGACTTGGCCGTCGTCTCTGCCTTCAGAGCTAAGGCTCCGGAGGGCAGAAGAGCTGCTGCTCCGGCGACTGCTGCTCCGCTCAGGAACTTTCTCCGACTCACTCTGCGACTCGCACTGCGGTTCATCATTACCCCCTCATCCGAAACTGCTTTGCTGGTTAGCACCTGTGGTGGAAATCGAAATCCCGGAAAAAGCGTCCCCTCAGGGGCTAAAGCCCTATTGATTCCAGGAGCCTTACGGCACGACTAAAGTCGTGCCCTTTCAAAAACAAGACTTTCATCGCGGGCTGCTAGGGCCTTACGGCGCGACTAAAGTCGTGCCCTTTCAAAAAACAGACTTTCGCCACAGGCTGGTTAGCCCGGCTAAGCTCTCTCTCCGGGCGTCATGAATACATATTGGCCTCGAAATCGATCTGCGCCCCCATCTCTCAGCTTAACGCCGCTGCAACCACAAACCTACGCTCGCCCCCGGTTGAGAACACAGCAGCGTCCTTGTGCTTTCCACCCGGCGCAATCGAGCGCCCATTCACCGTCAGGCCCGTAAGGGATCGACCTACGGGCGTGCGAAACGTTACCTGCAGTTCGCGGGGAATCTCACCCCGCGCCGGCAGATCGACGGTTGCCGCCAGTTGTTTATCCCCTTTCCGTTCCAGCCGGTAATTCACCCGGCCCCAACGCGTGGGCGCCTGTTCGATTCCGATCGGCTTGCCGGAGCCAACCCATTTGCGCGACAGCGCACGCCCTAAATAGAGCCGGCCCTCATCGGGGTCTTCAAACGCCAGCATCCAGCGCACCAGCAGCGGAATCGTCTGCTGCGCCGGGATGCAGAAGATCGCGCCGTCCCCGGTGATCCCGGAAACTTCGCCCGCCGTCCAACTGCCGCGGGAATGATCGTGGTAGCGGTGCGCGTAGAGGAAGAGAAGATATTCATCGATGCGGTCCATGCGCAGCAGCGCCTGCGCGTAGCCGTAAGAAATAAATCCGAGAATATCGCGGCCGCTGGGGTGCGGACGCTCAACGTTGGCCACCACGCCCAGTGTAGTCGCCCCATAGGCCCGCATGCAGTCGATCGCTGTATTGGTCTGTTCGTCGGGCAGTACGGCTGCCTCCAGAAGTTCGGCATAGCAGCGGTGAACCCACTGCTGTTCGCTGGGGTGCTCCTTTTCGAGCGATTCGCGGAAGGTCAGCTTCGTGCCGGGTAGCGGGCCGATGTACGCGGGCTGCACGTCGCGCCGGATATTCGCCGCGACGCTCTTCACCAGCGTTGTTTGCAGTTCGTGGCTGCGGCGCAACCAGTCGGCGGCCTGCGCGTCGTTCAGGCCCAGCTCCCGCCATACGGGCGCAACATCGCGCCAGCCGCGCACCGCGAACGCGCTGTTGGAAAAGTACGGCTTCCACCAGACCGAGGGATCGAGGGTAAGGCAGGAGTCCGATTCCGACCAGCCGTGGATGAGACCGTAGCCGCGGTCGGTCTCGGGTAACTGTAGCGCCCGGTCGTGCAGCTCCGACAGTAGCGAGGCCGTTGCCTCGATCTTTTCGCGGTGCCGTTCGAGCAGCGAGGCATCGCGCGTGTAGCGGTAATAGCGAGCGATCAGCGAGAGCGTCAGCCCGAATTGCGCCGTCTCCGGGCCTCTCATATTGTTGACGCCCTTCGCATCCACGAAGTTCGTGAAGTAGCCGTCGAAGACGTCGTGCGCCTGCTTAAACCGGCCGCACTCCAGATTCGCGTACAGCGACATCGTGAAGATGTCCTGAAAGCCGTCGTATTCCGGACCGTAATAGTCGCGGTCCACCGCTCCGTATTTGGGGTAGGTGCCGCCCGGCCGCACGATTTGTTCCTTGACGAAGGCGTACTGCGCCATATCGCTCCAACTCGTGTCGGGCAGCGTGATGGCCGTCATGTCGTGAAGCTGCCGGTCCCAGTACTCGGCAAAATTCAGCAGCGCGCTATAGAACTGCGCGGCGTCGGGATCCTGGCGCCGCTGGTCGTATGCCGGGTAGCTGTATCCGTACACAGCTTTCAGAATCTTTCCATCGCGAATCTGCCAAGTGCGGTGCCACGTCTGCACGATAAAGCGGTCGTGGGCCAGAACGTCTCCGAAGGCAATCGTTTCGTAATACGAGCCGTCATCGCCCGGAAAGACTTTGCGTGCCGCCGGCATCCAGCCGCCGACCAGGCCCTCATGTCTGCGGCTGGCCAGCTCGTTTGTCAGCTCAGGGAAATACTGTATGGGATGGTAGGTGCGCGTACTTCCTGCCGGATACACAGGCATCGTGTCGCTGCATTCGCGCGTTCCCAGGATGGTGTTCCAGCCAGGCCGGTAAAAAAAACCTCTCGGCGCGGCCGAATCCATGGGCGGCGCGGCGCGGCGCACCTCGTCTTCATCGGGCTCGCCGTTGGCCAGCAGCTTGTTGGCCAGCAGGTCCTCGCCGGCAAGGCCGATCTGGCTCAGTTCCAGCCCCAGATATTTCGGCCCAGGCTCCGCGAACACCGCCTCGGCGGTTTTGGGCAGCACCCGCGCGCTTCCAGTTGCGGATAGAAAGGTGATCGCGCCGTCCCGCGTTCTCAGATCCTCGTAGACGGTCCAGCGCTCGCCATCCAGTACAAAGCTGCTCAGTTCCGTATGCCCATCGACGGAGACTTCGCTCTGCGTCCCCCGCAGCAATGAGCGTGGAATCGCCGGGGCAGCCTGCGCCTCAGCCAAGGAGACAAAGCTGTCGATCGCGGCGGTGCTGGCTGCCATGCCTTGCAGAAAACGTCTTCTATCCATACTCAGTCTCGGTTTGCGGCGATTGGTTGAAGCTCTATTGCGTGTTGCTGGCGGCACGTAACCCGGGGGGGAATGCTGCCCGCGTGGACTTTCCTAATGTATACAATTTAGTATGCGGATGTCGAGAACGTTTTCCCGCGCTGTCGGCTAAAATAGCCCATGCTCCGCTTGTCCATCCTCGCCGTGATGAGCGCAGCGGCGCTTGCAGTTCCGGGCGCGACAGCGTTTTTGACCGCCCAGAATGCCCCGCTGGCGCGGATTCCCCCCATTTCCGCCCCCAGCACCTCGCCATCTTCCGGCGCGACCGATGCGCTATCCGAACTCCGAACCGGCAGCGACCTCACTCGGCAGGGATACCCGCAGCAGGCCATTCCGCATCTGCTCGCTGCCCAGAGTGCGGGCCAGGACCCCTACGCGGTTGGGATCAACCTCGGAATCTGTTATCTCGCCACGGAGCAATACCCAAAGGCGATCTCCGTTCTCCAGGCGCTGGATACCTCCGGCCTCCGCACGGCGGCTGTGGATAATCTGCTGAGCCAGGCCTATATCGCCAATGGCCAGGCTGACGAAGCCTTCCGCGCCTTCCTCCTTGCTGCCGCCTTCAATCCCAAAGACGAGAAGCTCTACGCTTTCCTGGCCGATGCCTGCACGGACCACAAGGACTACGACCTGGGCCTGCGCATTGTCAATCGCGGACTCACTCAACTGCCCGCCTCCGCACGCCTTCATTACGAAAAGGCCATGTTCCTCGCCCGCCTTGGCAGTTTCGAAGAGGCTCGCCCGGAGTTCGACCGTGCGGCACAACTCGCGCCCGGAGGCTACATCGGATACCTTGCGCAGGTGCAGAAGGCTCTCTACGAAGGCAATCTCCCCGCCGCAGACAAGATCCTCCACCAGGCGATCCAGGCCGGCCATCGCGACTACCGCATGCTCTCCCTGCTGGGGACCGTGTTGCTCCACGAGGGAGTCATGCCCGGCCAGGATCGCTTTAGCGAAGCCAAGGCCGCCCTGGAGGAGTCAGCCCGCGATCAACCTGACTACCCGGCCACTCAGATCGCGCTGGGCAGAATCTTCCTGATGCAGGGAGATGCGCGGAACGCGGTCACCCATCTGGAGATCGGCCGCCGCCTCGAGCCCGAGGACCCCTCCGTCTACGCCAACCTGGCCGACGCTTATGAGACGCTTGGCGATCGCGCCAAAGCCCGCGCCATGCGCCGGCAGATCGGCCGCCTTCTCGCTGAAAAGCAAACAAAGTCTGCCGGCCCCGCCCCCAAACAGCATCGTTGATTGCCTTGCGCAGCCCGCCCCGCCCGTTTCGGGAAAAAATTGTGCTTGACAATGCATACAATCTTAAATACAACATGAAATCACACTGTGGTGCGAGGATCCTTATCCCAGATTTCCGGATCCTCCTGCTGCGAAATCAAACACTCCAGATACAGGGATCGCATCTCCGGCGGCCATCATTGCAGCGAGATTCCCTGGAGGGGAAAACGCTTCACACATTCAGGAGGACAGACAGATGAAAATCCGTGGCTTGGAGCGCATTCTCCTCGTCGCCATTGCGCTGGTAACTGCGTCGATACTTTCGAGTTCCTGGGCGATGGCCCAGGAAGGCACCCAGGGAAAAGTCGTGGTCACGGTGGAAGACTCAGCCGGAGCTCTAGTGCCTGGTGCGGCCCTCCAACTGGTCGAACATCAAACCAACGACACCTATACCGCCCGCACCAACAGCAGCGGCGGCTACACCTTCGTGAACCTGCCCATCGGCACTTATACGCTCACCATCAGCGTTTCCGGGTATGCGACCAGGATATATTCCGCGGTGGTTGTCGAGTCGGCCCAGACCACCACCATTACCGCGCCGCTCTCCGTGGGCAAGGTCACTGAGACGGTGACCGTCTCGGGGCAGGCCTCTCCCGTGCTGCAGACGACCTCCAACCAGATCGGCACGGTCATCAATATCAAACAGATCCAGGACCTGCCTCTCAACGGCCGCGATCTCACGGCTCTAGCCAGTATCGTGCCCGGATATAGCGGCCAAAACGGCCAGGGCACGTTCAACGGTCTGCCAATCGTGGACCAGGGCAGCAACATGGACGGCATGGTCGGCAACACCAGCCGCATGAAGTTTGACTCCACCGAGCCTGCCGTTACGCCGCGTCTGGAAGACATCGAGCAGATGAGCGTGCAGACCGACCAACTGGGCCTGAATTCCGGTTTCGGGCAGTCCACCACCCAGATCACTTTCGTCTCCAAGCAAGGCACCAATCGTTTCCACGGACTCGCCTACGAGGATTTCCAAAACGACGGGCTGGATGCCAATAGCTGGCTCAACAATGCCTTTGGAAATCGCAAGAGCAAGCTCATCGAGAACGATTTCGGCGGTAGCGTCGGCGGTCCCATCCTGCACAACAAGCTCTTCTTCTTCGGAACCTATGCCGAGCGCAAGATCCCGGGCAGCTATCTGACGACCAACGATGTCTTCACGAGTGCTGCCCAGGGCGGCGCCTTCACCTACGTTGACGCAAGCGGCGCATCCCATACCGCTAACGTTCTGACCATCGCGCAAAACGCCAATGTGAATTGCCCCGGAAGCGTCACCACCTTCTGCCCGCTTCCGGACACGGTCAACGCGGAGGTCTCCACGCAGTTCTCGGCCATCAACTCTGTCCTCAGTTCCGGACACCTCGCTGCGACGTCCGATCCCAACTACCAGCAGCTTGGCTGGAATAATTCTTCGGCGGAAACGGACTACTTTCCGGTGGCGCGCCTCGATTACGATCTCTCGCAGAAGGCCAGGATGTATCTCTCCTGGATGATGACGAATACCAGTACGCCCACCGGTAATGCCCCGACCTTTCCCGGCAGCGCTTTTGCCGATCAGGCCGCTGGCGGGGTGAGCAAGAACTTTACTGGTACCTATGGCTTCGATTACATCTTTTCGCCGCAACTGATTAACCAGTTAAAGGCCGGTTATCTCTACGATTACGGCGGTAACACCGTCAACGCGAAGCCGCTCTATGCGACCGAGCCAACCGTGAACTGGAACTATCCTGGTGCAAGCGGCAACATGTCCGGTCAGACCTATTATTCGCCGATCCCCACCTTCTACCCCATCTGGGACTTTTCCGATTCCATGACGCTGCAGCGCGGAAAGCATACCATCCAGTACGGCGTTTCCTGGTACAAGGAACAGGATCACTACTGGAATGCGCCGGGCGGATACTATAACTACAACTTTGGCCTGGCGTCCGGCGATCCGGCGATCAACGCCTTCACCAACTCCGGAACCAATCCGACACTGCCCGGCGCCACCAATGCCGAGCTGGCGAAAGCTGATTCGCTCTATGCGATCCTGACGGGCAGGCTCAGCGGCGTCACCGGAGAGAACTCCTACAACATCAAGACGAAGCAATACGCCGCTACCGGCACGATGAGCGAATATCCGCTGGACGAGGTGTCTTCGGCGTGGAGCCTGTTCGCGGAAGATTCCTGGCGGGTGACTCCAACCCTGACCCTCAACTACGGCCTGCGCTGGGATATCTTCGGGCCTGAGAAGGATCTCACCGGTTTGTATCACTCCGCGGATCAGGCTTCCATCTACGGCCCCACGGCAGTCAGCGATCTCTTCAAGCCGGGAGCGCTGAATGGCGACCTGGATCCCGAGATAGCCGTCCACCCGCAGCCGTATCAGCCCTGGAGGGTCACGCCGCAGCCGGCGTTCGGCTTCGCCTGGAATCCCAGGGTTAAGAGCGGTCCATTTGCGGGAATTCTTGGCGGCGGCAAGACGGTCATTCGCGGCGGATACGCACTACGCCGCTTCACCGAGCCGTACCAGTACTTCTGGGACTTCGCCACCGACTACGGACAGTTCTACTACCAGCAGTTCAACCTCCTCCCGCAAAACACCAAACAGCCGGGAACGTTCGCTCCCGGCAGCCTCGCGATCGGCGACACGCTGCCCGCACCCCTTCTGTCACCCACGGCGTACCAGGCGACGGCGCCGGAGTCGGAGTTCACGTATACGTCTGGACCGGGCGTTAACGGCATCCAACCCAACCTCGCCGAGCCCGAGTCCGAATCCTGGAACTTCGGCATTCAGCGCGGGTTGGGCAATTCCATGGCGCTGGAGGTCCGCTACAACGGCAATCACACCCTCCATCAGTGGATTGCCATCGATCCCGACGAAATCAATATCTTCGAAAATGGATTCCTGACGGACTTCAAAAACGCTCAGGCTAATCTGGCTGCGTCGGGAGGCAATTCCTTCGCCCCCAGTTACGGCAATCCGACGCCGATTCTCGATGCAGCCTTCGGCGGGTCTACTGCCTCCGATTTCACGAATACTCAATTCATCAACTATCTGAATACGGGCCAGGCGGGTTCGATGGCCAGCGTTCTTGCCAGCATCTACGGCACCGTGCCGTACATCTGTAATCTGGTCGGCGCCGGCTTCTCGCCCTGCGCCACGACCGTCGGTTATACAGGCGCTGGTGCAGGCTACCCGATCAACTTCTTCCAGTCCAATCCCTACTCCGGCGGGTTTTCGAGCGGAGAGCTGATTTCCGAAGGCTACTCCAATTACAGCGGCCTGCAGGTCGATCTTCGCCAGTCGTCCTGGCACGGCCTGCAGTACGACGCCAACTACACCTGGAGCCACACCCTCGGTGTTGAGTCCCCCAATTCGTGGACAGGCTCCTTCGACGCCTTCACCCTGCGCGATATGAGGCGAAGCTACGGGCCCACCCTGTTCGATATCCAGAACGTCTTCCACGCCAACGGCACGTACGATATCCCGGTTGGCCGTGGGCGGACCTATCTGGCCGACAACCGGGCGCTGGACGCTGTTTTGGGCGGGTACACGGTGGGAACTATTGTGACGTGGCAGGGCGGCGCGCCGTCGTACCTTGCTGGACAGTACAGTACCTACAATGACTACGGGGACGGCGGCATTCAACTGAACGGAGTTACAGCAGGTCAACTGCAAAGTTCCATCGGTGTCCACGAGGTAGCGGGCCAGTCTTACGCCAATCTGATTAGCTCAAAATATTTGGCTAGTCCGGCAGGCGGGGGCGCGAACTCGAGTTACATTACCCCAAACATCACGCCTGGAACTTTCGGTCAGTTGATCTACCTCCACGCGCCGCGACAGTTCTCCCAGGACATGGAGCTGACCAAGCTTTTCCCCATCCACGAGTCGATGAACTTTACCCTCCAGGCGTCCTTCATCAATGTCTGGAATCATCCTGTCTTCGGGAATTCGATCGGAAATGAGCCTTCGGCCTACTTTGGCGGAGGTCAAAACTCATTCGATAACGGGATTCAGGATTCCGGATTCGGGGAGGGCGCTCCCACGAACGGGCCACGACAGATCGAACTTCGCGGAAACTTCCGCTTTTAACCCCTCCTGTGCCGGATGGCTAACAAACCATCCGGCCGCCTTTTATTAAGGCCGCGCAGTAACCCCATCGCGCACCGGATAGAATTCTCGATCTCATGAGGAGAAATTGAATACATCCAGGTGGAAGCCGGAATTCCTCCGGTCGGGCTGCCCTCTGACCTGCGGGATGCCGCGACCTCTCGGTTGCCGTCTTCAGCTCGTTCTTTTCTGTGCAATAGCGGCGCTCTCCATACCCTGCGCTCTTGCCCGCGCCGCCGCGGCCCAGAGACATGCCTCGCACGAAATCGCTGCACCCGGCCCCATGCTCGGCGAGGGCATCGCCACCTTCGATACCCCGCAGTTTACGTTGCGCCTCGTGCGCTCCTCGCAAACTGTCGCAGCGCTGCTGCCGAAGGGCGCCGACGGCTTCGACTTCGCGCCCGGCGACCGCCTTGTCGAGCGTTCCCGTAACGGCTATTACCATCTCGGAGATCTCGACCTGCGCCTGCGCACCGGAGCCTCCGGCCCGTGGCAGGTCGATTCCACCGCACTCGACCGCCAACCTGTCCTCGCGCTCCCCATCTCAGGCAGCGAACTGGCCTCGGCCGACCTCGCTCCTACGCTTCCGCCGAACATCCCGCTGCACATTGTCCGCACCTGGGCACTGGATCACGGCCAGCTCATCCTGAGCTTCACGCTTACCAACAAGTCCAGCCAGCCCGTCGAGATCGGCTCCCTCGGCATCCCCATGATCTTCGACAACATCATCACGGGACGAACCCTGCCGCAAGCGCACGCGACCTGCAGCTTCGACGATCCCTACATCGGCGAGGATGCCGGCTACGTGCAGGTCACGCGGCTCAACGGCCACGGTCCCGTGCTTCTCGTCGTGCCCGACGGCCATACGCCTTTTGAGGCTTGGAATCCCATTCTCAGCGAAAGGTCCGGCCATCTGGAGATGGCGCACGATCCCACCCCGCGCGGAATCACCTTTGAAGGCTTCTACGAGTGGATGGTGCACAGCGCTGCCTACCAGCAAAACGAGTGGAAGAATGCGCGTCCCTGGAATCCGGCTACCAGCTTCACCCTGCTACCCGGCCAGTCGCGCACTTATGCGCTGCGTTTTCTGCTTTCCGGCTCGATCCCCGGCATCGAGAAGACCCTCGCCGCCAATCGGCGGCCCGTTGCCGTCGGTATTCCGGGCTATATTCTGCCCATGGACATGGAGGGTCACCTCTTCCTCAATTACTCGCACCCTGTCCGCTCCATCACCATGGATCCCGCAGGCGCCATCACCATCGGCAAGGCGCGGCCCACGCCGGGAGGCTGGCGTGATTACGTCGTGCACGGCAAAACATGGGGACGCGTTCGCCTCACCATCACCTATCGCAACGGACTCCGGCAGACCGTCAGCTACCGCGTCATCAAGCCGGAAGCGCAGGCAGTCGCCGACCTCGGCCACTTTCTCACTACGGAACAGTGGTTTACCGAAAACCACGATCCCTTCCACCGCGCCCCTTCCGCCATCACTTACGACGACCAGGCGCATCGCCAGGTGACGCAGGAAGGCCGCGTCTGGATCGCCGGACTCAGTGACGAGGCCGGAGCCGGCTCGTGGCTGGCCCTTGCTATCAAGGAGTACATCGAGCCCGACCCCGAAGAGGTCGCCAAATTCGAGCAGTTCGTCGACGGCGTCCTCTGGGGCGGGATCCAATACAAGGACGGGCCGGAAAAGTACGGCGTGCGCAAGAGCCTCTTCTATTACCAGCCCGATCAGTTCCCTCCGGGCTTTTATGACAGCAGCTTCTACTGGAAATCCTGGACTAGCTGGAGTAAGAAGGCCTCGGAAGCGGTCGATCGCTCCTACGACTACCCGCATGTCGCCGCTGCTTACTGGGTAATGTACCGGCTGGCGCGCAATCATCCCGGCCTGGTCACCGATCACCCCTGGCAGTGGTATCTGAACCAGGCCTACGAGACCACCATGGCCATGACGCGGTTGGCGCCCTACTACGCCCAGTTCGGGCAGATGGAGGGCGACGTCTTTGTCTATATCCTTGAAGACCTGCAGCGCGAGAGCATGACCACGCAGGCGAACCAGCTCAAAGCCGCCATGTACACACGCGCGAAGCACTGGAGCCAGGAGCAGTACCCCTTCGCCAGCGAGATGCCCTGGGATTCGACCGGGCAGGAAGAGGTCTACGCCTGGACAAAATACTTCGGGTTCAATGCACAGGCTCAGACCACGATTGACGCCATCCTTGGCTACGACCCCACCGTCCCGAGCTGGGGCTACAACGGCAGCGCCCGCCGCTACTGGGACTTCATCTTCGCAGGGAAAATCCAACGTCTGGAGCGCCAGCTCCATCACTACGGCTCCGGCATCAACGCCATTCCGCTGCTGGCCTCTTACCGTCTTCGTCCCCGCGATCTGTATCTCCTGCGCGTCGGCTATGGCGGAACCATGGGTGAGCTGAGCGACATCCGGGAGAGCGGTTTCGCGTCAGCGGCTTTCCATGCCTTCCCGGACATGCTCGCCTTCGATCCTTACTCCGGCGATTACGGCCCCGGCTTCTTTGGCTACGCCGTCAACACCGCCACCTACGTCGTAGACGACCCCACCCTCGGCTGGCTTTGCTTTGGCGGCAATCTCCGCCAGGCGGGCGGGACCATCCAGATCAAGCCTCGCGACGCCTTCCGCGGGCGGCTCTTTATCGCGTCCGCCGGCCTCTGGATCACCCTGGACTCTGGACACATCCGCCGGGCCATTTACAATCCGCATACGGGCGTCGTACGCATTGCCCTGGACCCGGCGACCGGCATCACCCCGGTGGCGCGGCTTCGGATTGTGCAGCCGGCCAAAGTTCCCGATGCCGGCGTTTACAAACCGGTCGAATCGTTCCGTCGTGAGCGCGGCGCCTGGGTCGTTCCGCTCGGGGCCAGGGTCACGGACGTAGTCCTGAAAACGAATGCAACACCGATGCATTAACGGCATGAACTGCGGGAATAAAACCGGGATTAAAATCACGATCGGCTGCCGCTTGGCGAGGAGCCTCTCGCTCATCGGCTGCACCGCGCTTCTCTGCGCGCTCTCGCTGCACGCGCAAAGCCGCAGCGCGCCGGCTTCCGCCGATGCCTCAGTGCACCGCGGGGTACAACTGGTGGAATCGGGCCGCTGCACCGAAGCCCTGCCGCTGATCGAGCGCGGCCTTCCTCACGTTACCGACAAGACGCTCCGCTATCAGGCGCAGATGGCCGCGGTGCGCTGCGCCATGGCCATCGGCGACGAGCAGGCCGCCGCCGACAATCTCTTCCGTCTCGAGCGCGAAAACCCCGGCGACCCCGAAATCCTGTACTGGGAGACGCACACCTTCTCTGAGGTCGCCATGCGCGCGGCGCGTGAACTCGCGGCCAAATATCCGGACTCCTACCAGGCGCAGCGGCTTCAAGCGGAGAGCCTGGAGTCCCAGGGCAAAGAGCAGCAGTCCGCCGCGATCTATCGCAAAATCCTGGAGGGTCACCCGCATGTTGCCGGAATTCATTACCGTCTCGGCCAGATTGCGCTGGATGAAGCGGGCGACTCCGGTCCTACCGACGCGGCAAAGCAACAATTCGAGGATGAGCTCGCCATCGATCCCTCCAACGCGTCTGCGGAATTCATTCTCGGCGAACTCGCCCGCCGCAAAGGCGACTGGGCCGTTGCCGTGCAGCACTTCTCCCGCGCCGCCAGCCTCGACGTGGGTTTCTCCGAAGCCTATCTTGCTCTCGGCATGTCGCTCGCCGCCGAGGGCAAATTCGGAGATGCCAAGCCGCCGCTGGAACACTACGTGAAGCTTGAGCCCAGCGACCCTGCCGGTCACTACCAGCTTGCCGTGGCCGATGCTCGTACCGGCGACCAGGCCGGCGCGCGGCAGCAGATGGCCCTCCAGGCGCAGGCTGCCGCCCGCAACCCTTCCTCCGACACCACCCAGGGGCACGCTGTTCACCCATGAGGTTTTCCGCACAGCCGCAGCGATTCCCTCAAAGCACTGGTGCCCTCTGATGTCCGGAAGCCGGCGGCACAATCCGCACGCCCTGTCCCGGCGGCAGTTTCTTTTGGGCGCCGGCTCTTCCGTGCTTGGCTTTGCCTCACCCCCTGCAGCCAGGGCGCTCGCCGCGGCGGCGCCACAACCGTACTTCCAGGCCATCCCCGCCGCGCAGAGCGGCATCGTCTGGTCGCACACCGCCGGCCTTTCGCCAAATATGTACCTTCCGGAAACCGTTGGCGCAGGGTGCGCCTTCCTCGATTACGACAACGACGGCTGGATGGACATCTATCTGGTCAACAGCGGGCCGTGCGATTTCTATCAGCCCGCAAAGCCTCTTCGTAACGCCCTCTACAAGAACAACCGCGACGGCACCTTCACCGACGTGACGGAGAAGGCCGGCGTGCGCGGCAACGCCTACGGCATGGGCGTGGCCGTGGGCGATTACGACGGCGACGGCCTGCCCGACCTCTACGTCACCCAGTATCCGCACAGCATCCTTTATCACAACAACGGCGACGGCACTTTTACCGACGTCACCGCCAAAGCCGGTCTCACCGCTCCCGGCTGGGCCACCAGCGCCGTCTGGTTCGACTACGACAACGATGGCCGCCTCGACCTGTTCGTCTGCCGCTTCGCCGAATTCGACAAGGAAGAGAACGTCTGGTGCGGCGGCCACGGTCCCGGCCAGCGCTACTACTGCAAGCCAACCATGTACAAGCCCATGGCCAACTGGCTGTTTCACAATAACGGCGACGGGACCTTTACCGACGTCAGCCGCGAGTCCGGCATTGCCGCCTCGCTCAACAAGGCCTGGGGAGTGGTTGCCGCCGACCTCGACAACGACGGCCGCATGGATCTGTTCGTCGGCAGCGACACCGCTCCCAATCCCCTGTTCATCAATCAGGGCGGCGGACGCTTCATCGACAACGGTTTTCTCGCCGGCGTCGCCTACAATGCCTTCGGCGTTGCCCGTTCCGGCATGGGCGTGGACGCCGCCGACTACGACCAGGACGGCTGGATCGATCTGTTTGTCGACAATGTCGATCACGAGGTGTATTCGCTCTACCACAACAATCGTCACGGGGGTTTCGACGACGTCTCGCTGCACACGCCGATCGGGCCCATCACCCTGCTGATGAGCGGCTGGGGGCTGAAGTTTTTCGACTTCAATAACGACGGCGACATCGATCTTGTCATCGCCAACGGTCACCCGGACTTAATGATCCATAAGAATCACCCCGACCTCCACTACCTGCAGCCGATGCTGCTCTTCGAGCAGAACGGCGGCGTATGGAAGAACGTCAGCCAAGAGGCCGGCCCCGCATTTTCCCTGCGCCTCGCCGGCCGCGGACTGGCGCTCGGCGACTTCGATAACGACGGCGCCGTCGATGTTCTCGTCTCCAACAATAACGGTGCGCCTCTGCTGCTGCGCAACCTTGCCGGCCGCGAGAACCACTGGCTGGGCCTACGCCTGATCGGCGTCAAATCCAACATCGACGCCATAGGCGCAAAGGTTACCTGGCAAAGCGGCAGCCTCAGGCGCCATCGCAGCAAGGTGGGCGGAGGCAGCTATCTCTCTTCGCACGACCCGCGCATGGTCCTCGGCCTCGGCCCCAACAAACAGGTCGACTGGATCGAGGTCCAGTGGCCCGCGCCCGGCGGCGGCACGCAGCGCTTCACCAACCTCCCCGTCGATCGCTACATCACCGTCATCGAGGGTCACCCGAACTGGAAGTAGACGTCTCTCCGGCAGGTGGCCCACGCATCTATTCGGTAACTCTTCTGCCGTTGGGCGCGACGGGAATCTGTGCCCCATTCATCGCGGCCTTATCGCGATGAGTGGGCGGCGAACCCAAGCCGTCCAATCCGATTCGATTTCATTGATCCCTCGAAGGCCGGTCGCGCAATGGTTGAAGTTGCTCCGTGGGTACCGCTCATGGCCTTAGCTCAATCGAGTTTGAACTTCTTCGACCATCCGCTCATCCATCGGCCCGCTCATCGCGATAGAGCCGCGATGAACGGGGCACAGCGTCGATTTTGCCTGGGCTATCATCGAAATCGATGAGTGGGCCAACTGCGGTCGAAATCGCTTCAGGAGCCGCAAATCTAAATCACATTCCTGCCTTCGATTCCGAAGTGCCTGGCAGCAGCCAGCAGGTGTGCATCGTTCGAGTAGACGATACGGAAACCCGCCTCAGCAGCAGTTCCGAGATGAAGGGCGTCGGCTCCGCGCAGGAACACGGATGCGGGCAGATTCCGATATACTTGACGGACTCGCGAGAGGATCTCCCGATCCTGTGCAAGCCAATGAAATGCTCCTGCATCGATATGCGCCTCGACCTGGCCGGCCAGAGCGGCATAGGCCGCGGACTTGATCGCTCCTTCGCGCAGCTTGCGATGGAAGGCGGCCATCATCTCCGCCTGCCCCAGTGCCGCACAAGCGACGTGGTCGGTCGCAGCCAGAGCGCGAACCCGGCCGGCGCCCGGATCCTGATAGTACAGGCGAACCAGATAACTCGTATCGAAGTAGATCACCCGGCCTCGCGATCGCGATCCTGGCTGACGATCGCGGTCGCATCGGTTCCACCGCGAAGAGACTTCCGGTGGCGAAGAAAAGCCCGCGTATACCGGGGATCTGCGAAAAAAGGCTTCGAAGGCGGCGGGGCAGCGGGTACGATTTTCGCAATCAGCCGTCCGCGCTCGGTCACAAATACCTCGCCGGAGGAGGCCTGTCGAACCCACCGGCCCGTTTCCTGGTGCAGTTCGCGGATCGTAACGGTCTTCATGTGACTCATTGTGTCACATCAAGAAAAGCGAATCAAGCTTTTTCAGGACTTTGGGGTGGCGCAACGCGCCAGAAGTGAAAATGGCCAGCGAAAAGGGCGAATCGCTCATTCACAAGGGTCCTGAGCGGTTTGCCGCCAACTCGTCAGTCGCCTCTTAGTTAATACTCCCTTAACGGCCAGGCGATCCGTCTTGATATTTCGGCCGTTGCTACCGACGTGAAAGACTTGGATAAGAATGTCAAGGACTCACTCGCAAAGATGCCTGAGATCCTCGGATCGTATCGGAATTCGTACAGAAAGATTCTCAACCCCCAGCCAGAGCTCCTGGCAGGTTTGAAGAAAGAGAGCGAATAGCCCGGCTTTGCGATATGGGTGCGTATGATTGACGTACATATCGACGCCCAACTCAATTGTATCGAGATTGTTCTCGTCTCCCCGCGCAACCCCCTCAACATCGGCGCCGCGGCGCGGGCCATGGCGAACTTCGGCTTCGAGCATCTCGCCGTGGTCGCCCCTTACGCGCCCAACTGGCGCGAAGCCCGTTCCGCCGTCGGGGCTCCTCGACTACTCCGGAACGCCTTGAGCACGGAACGCCTCGCCGAAGCCGTCGCCGATTGCACCCTGGTGGCCGGCACCGGCACGCTCGCCCACCGCAAGCCCGAGCAGCCGGTCGTCCACTTGCCCGCGCTCGCCCCGCTCGTTGAGCAGGAGATCGCCCGCGGCGGCCGCTTCGCCCTCGTCTTTGGCCCGGAAAAGCGCGGCCTTACCCGCGACGATCTCTCGCACTGCCATCTGCTGGTCGAAATCCCCACCAACCCGCGCCAGCCCTCCATGAACCTGGGCCAGGCCGTGGCCGTTTGTCTCTACGAGCTGGCCCGCCGCGCGCCGCTTTCGGCGTCCGGCGCCGCTCTGCAGGACCCGCCTGGCGCATCCTCATCCGCCCGGCCCTGGCCTGCTATCCGGTCCGGGCCTGGCGCACCCGCAGGCGCCCTCGACCTGCTCGCCGGCGCGATCGAGGAAGTCATGACCGCTTCCGGCTATTCTCCGGCGGCAATGAGGGCCGCCAACCGCCTCGATCTGCGCCTGCTGCTGCGCCGCATCGACCTCACCGAGACGGATGCACGGCGCACCTTGCGCCTCTTCCGCAGGATTCTCTGGCGCCTCAGGCATTGAACCAGCCGGCTTTTAAGCAAATCTAACCAATCTTCCCGTCGTCCGGGGCAAAACCTGCTCTAACAACGCTTGAAGACTCCCCATGTCGAACCTCACTCCTTTCTCAATCCCCTTCTCTATCGAGGCGTGCTCCCGCGCGGGAGCTTCGCCGGCCTTTGCCGGGCGATTCCCGGACCTCGGATGGCTTTCCCGGCCTTTTTTCGCGCTCTTCCTCTTGATTGCCTTCACACTAGTCCTCGCCGCATCGGCACAGGAATCTCCGGCGGCTGCCCCAGCTAACGGCCAGCCAACCGCGCGATCGCTGCCTGCTCAGGCGCCCGAGGCTGGCGGCGTCACCGAGGCCGAGCTCGAGCAGATGCTCGTGGGCAAATTTCTTTACCTCCGGGGCGGCTACCTCGGCGACTCCCTCAGCTTCAACGAGCGCGGCGGGCTCATCGGCCACTCTCCGCGAGGCTCCTACACGCTCAGCGTAGTCGAAATCGACCGCGTCCACCTGACCAGGCACAAGGTCGAGCTCGAAGGCGCGCGTTACGGTCTCCACTTCCTCGGCAGGCTGCCTTACCAGGACCCGGTCAAGGCCGTGGACCGCGTCAAAATCACGCCCAAGAAAAAGGTCTTCCGCATCGCCATCGACCGCGAGATGGTCGTCAAGCCCAAAAAGGTAAAGGAAAAGGGGAAAGACAAGAAGAAAACAGCCAAAGGCACGCAGCCTCCCGCGACCCAACTCGCCGCAGCAGCAGCCGCCGAGCAGGCGCAGACCCAGATCGCCGCCGCGCCCCGGAACGAGCGTCCCGCCGGCTCATCCAGCGTCACCACTACCATCTACCCCGCGCACGCCGCCATGGTCCTCAAGCAGGCGCTTGACAACATCTTTGCTCCTGGCCTCGACGCCCGCATGATGGCCGCAATGCCGGAGTTCTGGCAGCTCTACTACCAGGCCGCCGACGCCAGAACCGGCTTCAAGCCCGCCGCGCCCGCCGTCATCCCCGACGGCGCCGCGGACCGGAGAGCCAAGCTGCTCACCGACCTCGAAGCGCCCTCGAACGAATTCGCCCAGCAGTGCGGCGTTGCGGGCATGGCTCTCTATCACGCCGTCGTCGGCGCCGACGGCAAAGTCGGCGAGGTCGCCGTCGCCCGCCCCATCGGCTTCGGCCTCGACGAGAGCGCCGTCGCCGCCATCCGCAAAGCCAGGTTCGAGCCGGCCATCAAAGACGGCAAGCCCGTTCCCGTCCTGCTCGATCTCGTAGTCGAGTTCCGCATCTACTCCAAGCGCACTTCTGTCGAAGCCCGTCCGGAAGCCGCGGCCAAGCCCGCCGCGACGCCAGCCCAGCTCGGCCCTTACAGCGTTCAGCGTCCGTAGATGGGAACGCGGCGGAAACGGGCCATCACGACGCCGCCCAATCGCCGAGACGAATCGATGGAATCACGAGGCGCGCTGTGAAGCGGCCGGCTGCGGCGCAGCTCTTGAGATTCGGCGAGCCTTTTTGCGCCCTTATCTGGGCTTAGTTGGGGCTTATTTCGGCTTAGGAGGGCCTTAAAAAACACTTAAGTGGCCTTAAGTTGGCTTAAAAATGCTTAGTTTTTTTGCTCATCGGCGGCTGGTTGGTTTTGCAAATCCTTTATGTTAAATGACTTATATATTTTGTACGGCGGATTTCCGCTGTTTTCGGGGCAGGGGGGGTGGGGTGCGTCCTATTTTGAGGATTTCCACCTGGCCCAGAGACTTTCCGGGGCGGCTCCTTCGATTCCTTAATTAAGATTATGCGCCAATGCCGCGTAATTATATGCAAAACGGCGCGGAAAAAAATTTGCCGGGACGAAGGCGCGCGGGATGAATGGATTCCGCCCGTTCGGCGGGTCGGCGAGTCAGCGGTTTGGGGGGGGCGGGCGCGCGGGATTTTGCCGGGGCGAGGGCGGAACTGGTTCGATGGGAAAGCCTGACGGGAGAAGCCGCGGGTCCGGGGGCGGATTGCGGGGTTGGTGAATGAAAGCCGACTTGCGAGGACCTATCGACGATTGGTCGCGACGGGCCACTCAACTAGCCCTTGCCGATGACCCCCGGGAAGGTCAACGAATCCGAGGGCTGGGCGTGGGACAATTCGGCGATTGAGGTACCCTTCCGCATTGAACAAATATCGTTGCGTAAACGCCACCGAAAGCTAAGGCCGCCAGTATCTGGTTGGCCCTGATAGGGTACCAAGATAGGAAACAGAACTCCGAGGCGAAATAACGGCGAAGGTATACAATAGTAAATCGTGCGGAGGCCCCAATGAGTTCACAATCCAGCATTGAATGGACGGATTCGACTTGGAATCCTGTTCGGGGATGCTCGAAGGTCAGCCCTGGCTGTAAACACTGCTATGCGGAGACATTTGCAGAGCGTTTCCGCGGAGTGCCGGGTCATCCGTACGAGCGAGGTTTCGACCTTCGACTGGTCCCCGAACGTTTGGCAGACCCGTTGCGCTGGTCCGATCCGCGAATGATTTTCGTTAACTCAATGAGCGACCTGTTTCACGAAAAGGTGCCGGACGAATACATAGAACAGGTCAGCGATGTCATGGGGCACGCTCCCTGGCATATATTTCAGGTACTCACGAAAAGAGCCCCGCGATTATCTGGGTTGCTCGCCGGGCGGCTCCAGAAGTTTGCGAAGATGCGTCACATTTGGTGGGGCGTCAGCGTGGAAAATAAAAAGCACGGTCTGTCGCGTCTACACCAGCTTCAAAACACGCCCGCATCGATCCGCTTTCTTTCTATCGAGCCCCTACTTGAGGACTTGGGACAACTCGATCTTGCGGGTATTTCCTGGGTAATCGTCGGTGGTGAGAGCGGACCTGGCGCTCGACCAATCCGTCCAGAGTGGGTCCGCTCGATACGGGACCAGTGTGCAGACTCCGGCGTTCCCTTCTTTTTTAAACAATGGGGTGGAATTCGCAAGAAGGAACATGGAAGGGTGCTCGACGGAGAAGTGCACGATGAATTTCCTAGGGTAGAGCGGGCGGCAGTTCTCGATCTGACCAAACGCAAGGTTCTTGCCGCAAGGTACTCTCTGGACGAATTGGTGGCCATTACGTGTCAGTGAACGAGTTCTATCACGATCGCGAACAAACGCAGGTGAAGCATCGTGTACTCGAACGTTATCTCCAAGCGTTCGCTCCGATTATCGGTAGCAGATACGACGAAATTGTGTACGTCGACTGCATGGCCGGCCCTTGGGAGGCCAAAGACGAGGCATTGACCGATACGTCTTTCCATACCGCGCTATCTGTGTTTAGGGAATACCGCAAAGGCGGCAGGTGCAAGCGTGTTCGGGCTCTGTTGATCGAAAACGATCCAAAGAGATATCCCCTCCTTAAAGCGTATGCAGACGGTATTGACGATCTGGAAGTCCTCACTCAGCAATGGGATTTCAACGATCACATACAGGATGTCGTCAGCTTTGCCAAACAGTCCAGGAATAGCTTTCCATTTATCTTTATTGACCCGACTGGATGGAGCGAAGTGCGGATTGATCTCATTCGCCCAATACTGCAGCTGAATCCTGGCGAGGTGCTTATTAACTTTATGAGCTCATGGGTAAAGCGGTTCCTGGACGATCCGACTAAGCCGTTTCAGGAACTCCTGGGTGCCGACGTCGATGGCTTGCGCAGGCTGCAAGGAGAAGAGCTCGACGATGAGCTCGTGAACACGTACGCGGCGGAAGTAAAACGTGCCGGCAGTTTTGTTTTCACATGTGCGATTCCGATCCTGATGCCCGATCGCGACGCGATTCATTATCACTTGGTATACGGAACTCGCCATTTCAAAGGCTTAGAAGTGTTCAAGATAACAGAAGCGGTTGCAATTCCGTTTATGCATGAGTGCCGTGCCGCCGCGCAGCGCAGGCGAGATGAGGCCAGCAGCGGTCAGGGGTTCCTTCTGGCGCCCGCCGAGACCTACCGGGAAAGGCGACTCCGAAGTTTCAACGAACGGCGCAGGCAAAATGCGCGGGCTGATGTCGTGCAACTGCTAACCCGGGAGAAAACAGTTTCCTACCGGAGCCTATTCCAGGAGGCGATGCAATACTCAACGGTCATCGAAAAGGACCTTCGGTCGTGGCTCGACGAATGGCGCGAGGGTGGTCTGATACGGTATGCGAATTGGGGTAAAAACCAACGAGTGCCAAGACCGAATACCCTGATTGAGCGGCTGAGTGTACTTGATTGAAGCGTACTTGAACGTCTGGTATGGTAACGTCGTCGACGACGCTGTGATGAACTCGAACCGGTGACCCGCCTGCAAAAAGGGAGAGCATCACAAGTGCTCACTTTTACGCAACTGCAACCGGATATGTCCCGGCAAACGGGCATCCCGCGACTTTTCCTGGACGGATGCGGCGGTTTGGCTCCCGCTCAAGCGGGGTTGGCGAGTTGGCGGGTTGGCGGGCGGCGGGGATGGGCGCGGGCGACGTCGTGCCATGGAAAGAAACAATTGCTCGATGGACGCGGGAGATGGAACAGGTGCGGCGAGCCGGCAGCGCTTCGCGGAGCGAGCTGGGTCTCTGACAACATGAATTCGTACCTTCAGTTTCGTGGTTCCCCGGTCTCAAAATCGAGATCGGGGGCACCCAATCTGGTACAAAATCAAGCGGTCAGAGACCTAGAGCAAAACCAGGGTTGCTGTGTCTTCAGCCTCAGGAAAACTGCGCTCGATTTAGAGATGATTCGATTCTTGGCTGAATCATGGTGAACAAGACGAGTGCGACAAATTGGGATTGCAAACCGGTCCGCGTTTAACCGTTAAGCTTCGTTGCAATCGCGCGTTCGCGGAGGGGGCTAGGAAAAAGGGCAAAATTCTGCTTGAATCGCAGGGAGCGAGGCGGGGGCTAAACAGGCTGCGGAATAACTGAAGATTTTGAGGCAAGATCCCGAAAAACATCCCTCAGCGGCTAAAGCCGCGTTGATTTTGTGGCGCTTTTGGCACGACTGAAGTCGTGCCCTTTCAAAGCCAGGGGTTTTTCCACAGCCTTTTAAAGCCCGGGTCTTTATTTTGTTGCATTTGCGGCACGATTAAGAACCTATCCTTAAATTAGCGAATCGTGAGTAGCGCCGGTCTCCTGACCGGCTGTACTGGCGGCGTCCTCGCCGCCAGGGGAATTGAGTGGCCGCACAAGGATGGATGC
>JBOGLX010000042.1:0-36689 GCA_050745765.1 Occallatibacter sp.
GTCCCGCGCCGGGCGGTTAAAATTCACCTTCGGCTGCCAATTGGCCCCTGGGCTTAACGGTCAGGACGCCCCAAAAATCCAAATGCGTTTGCCCTGTACCGGGTGTGGTTTTACCTTGACACCTGAGCGTCAAAAGCGCAGAATATATTTCGAAGGGTTGAGGTCAGGAACGAAGACGCTACCCTGGCATAAACATCCTTCGGTTCTTGATAGGGCTACGCTTCGCGTGGCCCTATCGCATTTTTTGGGGCTGCTTGTATCGCCTTCTTGGCCTTCACTCTAAGTCCATCGCCTTCCGGGACCACCGAATAAAGGTCCGCATGTGGCTGTCTGCCATAGCATTCAAATATTGCTTCATCGTTCACCGAAGCCCCGTTGTGGTCTATCCTTTTGTTGGGGTTACGAAGAACAACTGAAGGACGTGACGGATCGACAATCGATTCCTCCGAGAATGCGCTTTTAATCTGTTCCAGAACTTGATCGATTGTGTAGGGGTATTTTACGCACCTGCTCTTGTATAAATGGACGCCATGGAAGACTATTTCCGGGCGCAAAGCGGGAAAGCCCATTGCTGTTCTGGCTTCGTTGATCGCCGCAATTTGTTCGGGAGTAAAGAAACCGATCTTTGTTAGCCATGGCTTCTCACCCGCCTGGACCCGCAGAAGGTTGCGGCGAATTTTGTCCAGCCCATCGGCGAATAGGGGCATTGTTGTTTCCGGTCCATTTCAAGTCTAATCGGGGCGATGTTTGGCAACAGCCCCCCACCGGCGTTTCCGACCTCGACGGATGAAACGGGTGCCCCACCCTCGCCGCGTTTTTGTTTTTGCGGCTAGGGCGGGAAGCGGACTGCATTCCTCGTCCGCTGTGTTACTGTTGAAGTAGGTTCTCTCTAAGCCGGGCCGTGTCTTCCGGCCTGTGCCGGATGACCTGCGAATCGGTCGGATTCCGGGCAGAGGGCGCCTAAAACAGAATGCCGCAGCAGCCGGAATCGACATCGACAACGCTCGCCGCGACCCAGGCTCCCGTGGCTGTGGCCGCTACAGCGCCCCAGGCGGGGCAGGCGGGCGCTCCGCAGCCTGCCGTAGCCGCGCCCCAGCGCATTCCGCGCTGGCTCGAACGCATGGAGCTTGTTCTCCGCGTCATGCTCAGGATGTATATCGGCCTGGCCATCTGCTATGCGCCCTGGTCGCCCATGTTCTGGGACCAGAACCCGCTGTTCCTGCAGTTTCCCTCGCTGGGCGCGGTGGCCGCAAACGGCGCCGTCCGCGGCCTCGTTTCAGGACTGGGCCTCTTGAACTTGTGGTTCGCTTTTCAGGATGCCGTGCATTCCGGGCGGGGCAGGGAGTAAAAATTAAGCAGCGGGATAAGGAAGCAAGAACGGTGATGCAGAAAGGGCAATCTTCGACACCGGAAACGCGCATGGAAGATCCCGGCACCGGCGGCGCTCTTCCGGCTCGCCCCCCCGCCGGCCCGGAATCCGCATCCAAGATTGAAGGGGCCTCCATTCAGAAGGCAGTGATTCCCGGAAATGGCGCGCCACCGGCGCTCGAACGCGCTCCCCTGGCTTACGAGAATCACGCATTTCTCAATAGCGCCGACGGGCGGCTGATGCGCATCGTCTCCGAGTACCTGGAGCCGCTGGCGCGCTTCCGCCGCGAGCGCATTCAGGATACGGTGGTGTTTTTCGGGTCGGCGCGCTTCCGGGGACGGGAAGAGGCCGACCACGCCCTCGAACTACTGGAGAACACGGGCTCAACCAAGCTCGCGCCCAGCCATGAGCAGCCGGCCAGCGCCCCGGAAATCGCCGCCGGCAAGGCCACCGAACTGCAGCGCAAGCGCGCCGTGGCCGCGGTGGAGATGGCCCGCTATTACGAGGACGCCCGCCGCCTGGCCCGCATGTTGACCGAATGGGCCAAGACCATCCCCTCCGACAAGCACCGTTTCGTCATCACTTCCGGCGGCGGACCGGGTATTATGGAAGCAGCGAACCGCGGCGCGCACGACGCGGGAGGAAAAACCATTGGGCTCAATATCCAGCTTCCGTTCGAGCAAAGGCCGAATCCATACGTCACGCCCTCGCTCAACTTCGAGTTCCATTACTTTTTCATGCGCAAACTCTGGTTTGCCTATCTCTCCAAGGCTTTGGTAGTGTTTCCAGGCGGATTTGGCACGCTGGACGAGATGTTTGAAATCCTGACGCTTGCGCAGACCCACAAGCTGGCAAAAAAAATTACAGTTCTCATTTATGGTTCTGAGTATTGGAAGCGGGTGTTCGATTTGGACGTGCTGGTGGGAACGGGGGCCATTTCACCGAAAGACATTGAATTATTTCAGTTTGCCGACACGCCGGAGCAAGCGTTCGAGCTGCTGAAACAGGGCTTGACCGGGAATTATCTGGCGGCCCAAAGCGTGACCGCGCCGGCCAGACCCGACGCTGGCCGCGGCGATGAATTGATGGCAGGCTGGACGGTCGAAGACTTTCTTGGTACGGAGCTTGCAGGAACCGGCAGTTGATCCGGTTGCGCGGGCAGTTGTTCTTTTTGGGTCATTCGCGTGGAGTTTGTGGGTTGGTTCCGGACTTCTTCGGGGAGGTCAAGTAACTCCGTTCATTCCTTTGACGATTGATCGGCTTTTGGCACCATTTTAACCGCATTCTTATGGCCCGAATGAATACTAAAAACACAAATCCGAGGTTCGATCGCGGAAAAGGAGGGAGCATGACTCAGTCGACCATCTCATACCTGTGGCGCGACCAGAATGCATCGCATGGGTTCCGGTCCGGTGTTTCGTTGCACAGCCACACCAATCAGTCGCAGGAAACGCTGGACTTTCTGGCGAATTTCGGCAACCAGTACCCGGTGATGCGCCCGCTCATCTCGCGCCTGGAGCGGCGTTCGGAGCAGAACCACGGCCTGCGGGTTGACTACTCCAGGAGCTACTGGACCCCGCCCATGACCCCCATCCTGGCCTACGAACTCGAAAAGAAGCAGATCGAGCGGCTGGACGTGGCCCCGATGGTTTCCATCACCGACCACGACACCATCAAAGCTCCGATGCTGCTGCGCAGCGTGCCCAGCGCCCGCCAGATTCCGGTTTCGGTAGAGTGGAGCGCTCCCTACGGCGGCATCCAGTCCTTTCACCTGGGCGTGCACAACCTGCCCAGCGCCAAAGCGGCGGAATGGATGGAGACCCTCCGGGAATTTGCCGCGCACCCCGGCGACGCGCGGCTGACGGAGATCCTCGCTGCCCTCCACGACGAGCCCAACGTGCTGGTGGTCTTCAACCACCCCATGTGGGACCTTTACATGGTCGGCAGGGAGAAGCACGCGTTCCTGGTTAACGAGTTCCTGCAGAAGAACGGCGCTTATATCCACGCGCTGGAGCTGAACGGCCTGCGCCACTGGGATGAGAATCGCGCCGTGCGACGGTTGGCGGAAAAATGGAACATGCTGCTTATTTCCGGCGGCGACCGCCACGGCGTAGAGCCCAACGCCGACGTCAACCTGACTCATGCCGCCAGCTTTACCGAGTTTGTACACGAGATCCGGCGCGAGAAGAAGAGCAACGTGCTCTTCATGCGGCAGTACGCCGAGCCGTGGAAGCATCGCATCCTGCAGTCGGCCATTGACGCCATCCGCCACTATCCCGAGTTTCCGCCGGGTTCGCGCACCTGGGACGAGCGGGTCTACCACCCCGACCAGGACGGCGTGGTGCGGCCCTTGAGCGAACTGTGGCCCAACGGATCGGCGCCCCGGGTCATGGGTTTCCTCATCGGCGTGGTGCAGTTGATGGGCCGCGGCCTGGTTTCCGGCGGCCTGCGCATGGCCTGGAGCGAAACGCACCAGTTGCGCCTGGCCATGGGCGAACACGACGGTTGAGCGGAGCCCGAGTTTCAGGCCCGCCCATGAATGAAATCGCGCCGCGCGTCGCCTATTTTCCCGATTCGTTTCACGAGGTCAACGGCGTAGCGCACACCAGCCGGCACTTTGAAGCATTTGCGCGCCGGCGCGGCCTTCCCTTTCTATGCGTGCGCGCCGGCGACCGCTCCCGTGCCTTCCTTGAAGAAGGCAGCGTGTGGACCCTCGAGCTGCCCCGCGGATTCCTCTCCTTCGCCCTTGAGAAAGACCTGCGCCTGGATCCCGCGTACCTGCGCCACATTCCCCACGTCGGCGAGGTGCTCCAGCGCTTCAAGCCGGACCTGATTCACATCACCGGGCCCAGCGAAGTGGGCGTGCTGGGCGCCGCGCTGGCCATCTTCAAGCGACTCCCGCTGGCGGCAAGCTGGCACACCAACGTACACGAGTACGCGGCCCGCCGCGCCAACTGGTTCCTGCGCCTACTGCCCCCGGGCCCGTCTGCCGTCACCGGACACACTATTCAAGACATGACGATGTTCATCGCTACCCGCATCTACGCGATGGCTGGGGTGCTTTTCGCGCCCAATCCCGAGTTGTGCGCCCAGCTCGAGCGCATCACCCGCCGGCCCTGCCACCTGATGCCCCGCGGCGTGGACGCCAGCCTCTTCAACCCCGCCAAGCGCAATCGCAGCCCCGAGGACCGGGACTTGGTGCTGGGTTTCGTAGGCCGTCTGTCGATGGAGAAAAATGTGCAGCATCTCGCCAAAGTCCAGCAGGAACTTGAGCAGCTTGGCCACGAGAGTTTCCGCTTCCGTATCGTGGGCCACGGCGCCCAGGAAGCCTGGCTCCGCGAGCGGCTGCCCCGCGCCGAATTCACCGGCATCCTGCACGGCGAAGAGCTCGCCGCCGCCTACGCCGGCATGGACCTGTTGGTCTTCCCTTCGCACACCGACACGTTCGGCAACGTAGTGCTGGAAGCGCTGGCTTCGGGCGTTCCGGCAATCGTCACCCCCGACGGCGGCCCCAAAACGATAGTCCGCGACGGCGAAACCGGCCGCATCGTCCCCGACGAAGACTTCGCTCCGGCCGCCGCCCAAATCCTCGCCGACCCGGTGAAGCACACCGCCATGCGCGCCGCCGCGAGAACCTACGCCCTCACCATGAGCTGGGACTCAGTGTTTGAAGGCGTGTATCGCGGCTACCAAGACATACTTCCGGCTAACGGGTGCTGTGCAATTTCCGGGTAGAACTTGACAGCAGCCATCTGTCGATTCTACCTTCGCTTCTGCCCCGCTATCTTCAGCGGCGAAAGGCTTGCCATGGCCAAAAGAATCACGCTCTTCAATGCGTCGTCTCCGCGACAGGACGTTGCGCTCCTGGTGCTCCGTCTCTTCACGGCCCTCCCGCTCTTCCTCAAGCACGGAACGGAGAAGCTCTTCCACTTTCAGGCCATGGCCGCGCATTTCCCCAATCCGCTGCACATCGGCGCCGTGCCTAGCCTGCTGTTTGCCACGCTCTCGGACGGAATCTGCTCTTTGCTCGTGATCTTCGGCCTGGGCACGCGCTGGGCGGCGCTGATTATCTTCATCAATATCGGCGTGGCGTGGGCGTTCGTCGGCCATTTCGCGTTCTTCGGCCGTCGGGGCGAAGGCGAATTGATGGTGCTCTACCTCGCCGCCATGTTTGCCATCTTCCTCGCCGGACCCGGAAGGTACAGCATCGACGGCCGCCTGCGGAAATAGCAAGCCTGACCCCAGCGGATCGGAATCCCGGTTTAAGAATCCCCGGGGCTGGCATGGGACCGGCCCAACCCTTTATAAACGCTGAAGAAAAGGCTCGCAACGCGCCGCGGTACGTTTGATCGAAAGACGCTCAGTCAGTCCTCCGCCCACTGCGCAAATCGATTGCGAACGGAGTCTCCCTATCCGTCCGCATCTCCCAGCCCATGCCGCGCAGAACGCCGTCGTCAGCACCCATAATCGTCACGCCCTCGTCGGAGAGCTTTTCCGACTCCCACGCATGGCCATCACGCCCCCACGCCAGAATCGACCGATGGCCGACGAACAGCAGCAGACCATCGGCCGGAAGCGTGCGAATCTCGAGCACGGGACGATAGCCGATCATGGTGAACCGCTCCGGCGCCTTCGTGTCGATGAGGTAAGCGTAACCGCCGGCGACCGCGCAGATCTCTTCGGGATTCGGAGCCGACCAGAGCCCCGTCGGCGCAGCCGGATCGCGGAAACCCAGGGCGCAGGTGGCGAGAAACGGCTGCGCGCCTTGTGGTCCGGGCCGGGCATCGGGCTTAATGAGCACCTCCAGCGCGCCGCGCTCGATCTCCTCCACCTCGCGCGGATACACAAAATGCCGCGCCGGCAGGATAGCCGGCCGCGCCGCCAGCGCCTCTGCCCGCCAGCGATGCGGAAAGCTGAAGTCGAGCGTTAAAGCTCCGCCAGACGCGTGCATTTCCGCGCTCACGGTTGCGCCTTGTAGTCGAGAATCCAGCGCAGTTGCTCCTCGGTGTCGGGAACGGGGCAGCAGCGAGCCTTCTCAACCGCGGCGACCGCGTCCCCAGGCTGCCAGCCAAGATGAATAAGCGTGCAAGCGGCCGCCACAGTGGCGCGCCCGATGCTGGCGCGGCAATGCACGCCAATGCGATCGCCGCCGCGAAGCCGATCCGCGAGGCCTCCGGCAAAACTGCGGAATGCCGCTACGCTCGATGGAAGACGTGTGTCGCGAATCGGATGGGAAAGAAACTCCATTCCAATCTCCTCGGCCAACGGCCCTTCTTCCGCGAGCCCCAGCAATTCCGCCTCATGCGGTTCGAGGAGTGAAACGAGCGTTTGTACGCCATTCCGCTCGATCCGGAGCAGCTCATCGCGGAGCCACTCGCCACCGCGCGGGCGCAACACGATGGCAAGTGCGATCGATGGGTCCGCCCCAATCCAGAGAACCTCGTCGATCACACTCACACTCCCACAAACCGCTCGACGCGGTCCCGCACGCACGGAATCCCGATGCCCAGCGCCGCTCCGTCCTCGATCAGCGGCAGCAGATTATCGAAGTCTGGCCCGGAGCACGCGCCAGTCAGCGCAATGCGCACCGGGCCGGAAAATTCGCTCGTCGTCACGCCCGCGGCCGCCTCGATCTCTTCCATCCAGCTATTGAAAACCTCCCACGTGACCGGGGCGGCGTCGGTCCGCGCGCGATCGGCGAACTCGGCCAGCACCACGCGCGCCGAGTCGGCATTGAGCGCGCCGGCGTTTTCTGGCTCAAGGCGCGCCGCCTCCGCATCGAACCCGAAGAGAAACGCGCATTTCGCCGGCAGCTCGTCGAGCCGGTCCACCGTGGGCAAAAACACCGCCAGCAGCTTGCCGAACCACTCTTTCATAGGCTCCGAAGCAGCTTCGCGCGCAGGCAGCCGGTCCGCAAAACACGGCCATGCCAGCGCCGCCAGTTCCTCCGGCGCGGCCTGCTTCGAATCGTGGCCGCTGGTCATGACAGTAAGATGATAGCCGCACCCGGCAGTGCCGGAGTAGTGGACTTTCGACAATCTCAGAAGTAAAGACTATAATCTTTACTTAAAGGAGCCAAAGTAAAGATGCCGCCATCGAGCACCATCAGTAGCAAGGGACAAGTGACCGTGCCTCTCGAGGTGCGAAAGCGCCTGGGCCTCAGGGCAGGCGACCGCGTGGAGTTTGATTTCGAAAGCGGACGCACTATCCTGCGGCCGGCTCGAAGCGAAAAGAGCTCGTTTGGCGCCTATATCGGAGCTCTACCCGCTTTCAAGAGCAGGGCCGAGATCAACGCGTGGGTTCGCGAACTGCGCGGTGAAGACTTTGAGCAAGAATCCGAGCAGTGAGAACTGCGATTGACACGAACGTCTTTTCGGCGATCTGGTCGGCGGAGACAAGTGCGCGCCGGTTGTCGGCAAAGCTGGATATGGCCAGAGCGGAAGGTGCGCTGCTCATCTGTCCGGCGGTGTTCGCAGAGCTGCACGCTTATCCTGGGGCGACCCCGGCTTACTTGCAGGAATTCCTCGATACCGTGGCCGTAAGCGTCGACTATCGGCTTGAAGAAACTGTTTGGTTAAAAGCTGCCGAGCGATTTTCGCGCTATGCAGACCGTCGACGGCATTCGGCTGGAGGTTCCCCTCGGCGGCTGCTCACAGATTTTCTCATCGGAGCTCACGCGCTGCTGCAAGCCGACCGCTTGATAACGCTTGACCAGGGAATATACCGAAGGAACTTTCCAGAATTGCGGTTGCTATAGCCAGGAGCAGCAGCGGTTTCTATGCAAAGTGCGCCCACCCCCGAGCTTCGAGCGCCTGCGGCCCGTCGGCTCCGATCAGTACGGCCTGCAGTCTTCCCTTGCGCGGCCGGACCATGCTCCCGATCCGCGTAACCGGAACTCCGGCAATGACGCGCGGGATGCGGGTGCCAGGCGCTGCGGTAAAGAGCAGTTCGTAATCCTCGCCGCCGTCGAGCGCCTGCTCCAGAGTGGCGCCGGAATGGACGGGCAGAGCCGCGGCATCGACCTCGGCCGCCACACCCGACTCCTCGCACAGATGCGCCAGATCGGTCGAAAGCCCGTCGCTGAGGTCGAGAGCAGCCGTCGCCACTCCGCGCTGTACCAGCCACAATCCCTGCGCGACCCTGGGCTGAGGATTGAGATGCGCAGCCAGCGCGTCCTTAAGCCTTGCCGGAATCCGCAAGGTTCGCGGCCGGCCCGAGCGACCTTTAGCGAGGCCCGATTTGCCAGCCAGCTCCGCCAGTCTGGCTAAACCGGCGGCAGACCCGCCCAGTCGGCCAGTGACATAAAGCCAATCGCCAGGCCGCGCGCCGGAGCGCAGCAGGGCTTTGCCCCGCGCCACGGCGCCAACCAGCACAATGTCCGCGGCAAGCAAAGGCGACTCGGCCAGGTCGCCGCCCGCCAGCGGACACCGGTGAACCTCGGCGAGCGCCAGAAATCCGTCGAAGAAGCCGTCGATCCAGGCCTTCCCGCGCCGGTCCGCCACGGTCAGTTGGCGCGGTAAACCCAAGGAAAGAAACGCCGCGACCGGCCGCGCACCCATGGCCGCCAGGTCGCTCAACCCCCGCGCCAGGGTGCGGCGTCCAACGCTCTCAGGCGGGTGCCAGTCAAATCGGAAGTGCCGTCCGTCGATGGAGAGATCGGTGGTGACGGCCAGTTCCTCGCCGGCGCGCGGGCGCAGCAGGGCACAGTCGTCGCCGATCCCCATACGCAAGCCGGCCCTTGGCAGTTTGCCGGCCCGCTCCCGTATGCGCCGCAACAAACCGAGTTCCCCCATCGCCCGCCCGGCCAAAGATTCCGCCCTCAAAGACTGCATTCATCATTGAGAATAGGACAAAACGGGCCGCAGCGGCGCCGGGGCTCAAAACGGCATTTCCCAGGATCCATCGTCGATTTCCTCGTTGACCCGGCCCCGCGGGGTTTGCTAGGCTCTAGCAAAGTTCATTGATTTAAGCCCGCTTCACGCTTGCGGGTTTGTGAGGGCCTGTGGCCCCTTTTGCTTGGCGCCTTGCTCGGTTTGTGGCTAATTGCGGCCCTGCTGTGGGAATAAGAATGAAAGGCGAAGATGTCTCGCAAGCGCTATTACATACTTTTTGTCGCCAGAGATGAAGAAGGCCGGATTCGCAAGATTCCGGTGCCTCTTCGCTATGCCTACGGCTTCATGGCGGCGGCTGTGATCGGCGCGTTCACCATGGCCGGGCTGGCCGGCTCTTACACCCGCATGCTGATCAAGACGGAGAGCTACAACCAGGTCCGCGAGCAGCGCGAAACCCTCCGCAAAGATTACAAGCAAATGGCGCAGATCGCGCACGACCGCGATGTGCAGGTGGCCTCGCTCGGTGCGCTGGCAAGTGAGGTCTCGGCCCTTTACGGCCTGCGCCAGAACCGGCTCACAGCCGCCAAGATTGCCGCGGCGGCCAGCGCGGCTTCGGCGTCCACTCCCGCAACGCTGGCGCTCAACAACAACGTAACCCAGCAGGCTGTGTCGCGCTCCATTGACCAGCTTTCGGCGCTGCGCGACGATGCCTTGTCGGGCCGCGTTTCGCTGGCCCTGGGGGACGGACTTTCTCCCAGCTTCGCGGGCGACTGGACGGCGCTGGCCGATGCTCCCTCGCTCTGGCCTGTCGAGGGCCGCGTGACCTCGAGCTTTGGCGAGCGGCTCGATCCGATCGACGGCGAAGGCGCCTTCCACACTGGCGTCGATATCGCCGCGCCCTACGGCACTCCGGTGCGCGCGGCGGCCGCTGGGGAAGTCACCGGACAGGACATGGGAAGAGGCTACGGCCGCACCGTGGTGCTCAACCACGGACATGGAGTGGCCACGGTCTACGCGCATCTCTCAGGAATTGCGGTCATGCCGGGCGAGCAGGTCGCGGAGGGGCAGATCGTTGGCTACATCGGCGTCTCCGGCCGCTCCACCGGCCCGCACCTCCATTACGAAGTCCGCGTGGACGGCGTGCCCGTGAACCCGCACAAATATCTGCGCAACACTTACGCGCAGTTTGAGAACCTCGACCCCGGGACTCAGCACGCCAGCCAGGCCGCGGGGCAATAAGACCGCCCGTTCCGCCAGCCGTTCCGCGGCCCATTTTGACGATCGGCGATTCACGTGCGACAGCACCCCCAGCCGGCCGCTTCGCAGATGAGCCCACTGGACTAAACTGGAGTAGCTCGATCGCATCCTTTGCCGGCGCGTGCGTGCGTTCACCCTGGCCGGCCGCTTCTGGATTCCTCTAGTGTTCTTGCTCTGCAGGCAGTTGCCGGCCGTCGCTTCGGCCATCGTCTTTGCCGCACTGGCGCTGTGGGCCTGTGCCCCGCAATCGGCCCGCGCTCAAACGGCAGCGGCCCGGCCAGCTCAGGCGGCAGCCGGTCCTGCACTCGCTGCTCCGGCACTCGCCGCTCCCGCGCCGCAGCAGCAGGCGTATACGCTTCCTCCCGGCAAACTGGCCAAAGCCATCGCCCTCAGCCGCATCCGCAACATCCTCGACATTGCCGGCTCGCTTTGGGCCATCGTCTTTCTTTGGCTCCTGCTGGCCACGCGCGCCGCTGCCGGCCTCGAAGCCTGGGCCCGGCACATCGTACGCCGCCGCTGGCTGCAAGGGCTGGTGTTCTTCGCGGCATTGCTGATCGCCGTTTCGCTCGCAAACCTGCCCCTCGACTGGCTCGGCGAACACTTCAGCCGCGCTTACGGCATTAGCGTCCAGGGTTGGGCCGGCTGGTCCGGCGACGAGGCCAAATCCCTCGCGCTCTCCCTGCTCTTCGGCGTGCCTCTGCTTCTATTCTTCAACTGGATCGTGCGCGTCTCGCGGCGCCGCTACTGGCTCTGGGCCTGGGCTGTAACCATGCCGATCATTGTGATCGCCACCTTCGCGGCGCCGCTTCTGATCGATCCTCTGTTCAACAAATTCGAGCCGCTTGAGAAAACCAACCCGGCCCTGGTGCAGCAGCTTGAAAAAGTGGTGGCGCGCACCGGCACTCACATCCCGCCGGACCGCATGTTCCTGATGAAGGCCAGCGCCAAAACCAACGGCCTGAACGCCTACGTCACCGGCATCGGTCCCTCCAAGCGCATCGTGGTGTGGGACACCACGGCCGGCCGCATCCCCGACGACGAAATCCTCTTCATCTTCGCCCACGAGAGTGGACATTACGTGCTCCACCACATCCCCAAGGGGCTGGCTCTTACGGCCGCCGGTTCATTCTTCGTCTTTTGGGCCTGCGCCTGGTTTGCGGCCTGGGCCTTACGCCGCCGCGGGCAGCAGTGGCGCGTCGATGGCCTTGCCAGCCGCGCCGGCTTCGTGGTGCTCCTGTTCGCCCTCTCCGTCGCCGGCTTCCTCAGCGAGCCGGTTTCGAACGCCGTCAGCCGCCACTTCGAGCACCAGGCCGACATCTACGGCCAGGAAGCCATTCACGGCATTGTGCCCGACCCGCAAAAGACGGCCGTAGCCGCCTTCAATGCCCTCGGCCGCGCGTGGCTTGAAAACCCGCGCCCCAACCCCTTCATCGAATTCTGGCTCTTCACCCATCCCAGCACGGAACAGCGCGCCAACTTCGCCGCGCGCTACAACCCCTGGGCCAACGGCGGCCACGGCAAATACTTCAAAAACTAGGGAATAGGGGGGGAGGGAAAAGGGAATAGCAAGAGCAGAAACCGCCGCCGTAAAATAGGTCAGGTACGGATCGATAGATGAAGAGAGCCAAACTACCTGTTCCCTGCTGTTTTACCTTTTCCTCACCTGCGCTCGAAGCCGCACAAAGTACACTGGAATGTAACCGCCCTTTTCTTGAGGAGCAGAACCCCCATGCCCTATCCCACGGACTACCGCTATACCCGCGAGCACGAATGGATCGAGGTTGACGGCCAGATCGGCACGGTCGGCATCACCGATTACGCGCAGAACTCACTGGGCGATATCGTCTACGTCGACGCGCCAAAAGTGGGCGACACGGTGACCGCTAACGCGACCTTCGGCTCCGTCGAGAGCGTCAAGGCCGTCAGCGACCTCTTTTCGCCCGTCTCCGGCGCCGTGACCGCCGTCAACGAAGCGCTGAAGACCGCGCCCGACCTGATCAACCAGGACCCGCACCACACCTGGATCATCAAAGTCGAGCTCTCCGATCCCGCCCAGCTCAGCGGCCTGCTCGACGCCGTGGCCTACGAAGCCTACATCTCCGAGGAGATCGAAAGTTGAACTGGATAGGGACTAGGGACGCAGGGACAAGGGACTAGGAAAAAACGCGGTGCGCTGCGCCACCTCCTGTCCGCAAGCGGACCGAGACCTGCGCCGAAACCTTGAATCCGCCGGTGCATAGTGACTCAGCCGGTTTTTAGTCCCTAGTCCCTAGTCCCTTAGTTCCAGAGGACCCATGCGCTACCTACCCAAATCGCCTGCCGAACGCCAACAGATGCTCGCCGAGATCGGCGCTTCGTCGATCGACGACCTCTTCGCGGTCATTCCGGCCGAGTACCGTCTCGGCCGCGACCTCGACGTGCCCCGCCAGCAAGCGGAGAGCGAAATCGTCGATTACTTTCGCGCCGCCGGCCAGAAGAACTCGACCGAGTACGCGAGCTTCCTCGGCGCCGGCGCCTATAGCCACTACCGCCCCGTGATCATCGACGCGCTCGTCCAGCGCGGCGAGTTCCTCACCAGCTACACGCCCTACCAGGCCGAGATCACGCAAGGCACATTGCAGGCCATCTTTGAGTTTCAGACCATGATCGCCGAGTTGACCGGCATGGATGTGGCCAACGCCAGCATGTACGACGGATCAACAGGCGCGGCGGAAGCCGTGATGATGGCCGTGCGCGTCACCGGCCGCCATAAAGCCGTGGTCGCCCGCACCGTTCATCCCGAGTACCGCGAAGTGCTCGCGACCTACGCTAAACGTCAGGGCCTGCCATCGACGTTCGCCCCCTACGATCCCGAAACCGGCCGCGTCGATCTCGCCGTCCTCGAAGCTGAGGTCTCGGAAGAAACAGCAGCGGTGCTGGTGCAAAGTCCGAACTTTTTCGGAGTCATCGAAGACATCCCGGCCATTGCCGCCATCGCCCACGCCAAGGGCGCGCTGCTCATCGTGTCAATTTCTGAATCAATCTCGCTCGGCGTAGTCCGCCCCCCCATCGAGGCCGACATCGTGACCATGGAAGCGCAGTCTTTCGGCGTGGCCATCGGCTACGGCGGCCCCTACTGCGGCGTCATCGCGGCCAAAGAAAAGTATGTGCGCCAGATGCCCGGCCGCCTCGTTGGCCAGACCGTGGACGGCGCGGGAAATCGCGGCTTCGTGCTCACGCTCGCCACCCGCGAGCAGCACATTCGCCGCGAAACGGCGACCTCAAACATCTGCACCAACCAGGCGCTGGTGGCGCTGATGGCGACGATCTTCCTCGCCGTCTACGGCAAGGAAGGCATCCGCGAATTGGCCGAGCACAACCTGGCGAAAGCCGACTACGCGGCGAAGACCCTTAGTTCGCAGCCCGGCGCGAAGCTGCTGTTCGCGGGCTCACCGCGCTTCCACGAGTTTGTCCTTCAGACAAAAGAGCCGCCCGAGCTATGGAGCCCGCGGCTGCTCGAAGAAAAGATCATCGGCGGCATCGGGCTGAGCCGCTGGTATCCCGAACTAGGCAACGCGACGCTCTGGTGCGCTACAGAGATGGTTAAACTGGAAAGCATCGACTCCGCGGCGCAGGTGCTGGCGGCGGGATTGGTGGAGGCTTAGCTGAACCACTCGCGTGGACCTGGAACAAAAGTCAATCTCCGTGCGGCGAGTTTTGTAACAGGGCACGACTTTAGTCGTGCCGCAACGAATCCAATAAAGGAGCGGGCTTTAGCCCCTGCTATGGCGCGACCTGGCCGAAATGCTTCTCCCGACGATATTCTTCGGCCCGCTCGCACCTTTTTCGTGACCACCAAGACAAGCATGGGCCGGCGCCTGTTGCAGACCGAACGGAATGCTACGCTTCTTGTCGAGGTGTTGCGTTCTCTGGTCGCTGAGAAGACTTTTGAACTGCACGATTTTGTGATCATGCCGGATCACGTCCATCTGCTCATGACTGTAAACGGAGGCATGACGGTTGAAAAGGCGATGCAGTTGGTCAAGGGCAGGTTCTCGTATCGGCTTTCGCATGAGTTCGGATACAAGGGCGAGGTCTGGCAGCGGGGATTCTCGGAAGTACAGGTGATGAATCGGGCGAGCTTCGAGAGACACCGCGAGTACATTGCGCAGAATCCTGTGAAGGGCGGCCTGGTAAGTTCGCCCGGAGAGTATTTGTACTGTTTTAACTCTCTTGCGGCGAAGAAACAGCGGGAACAAGCGGAACAGGGGCTAAAGCCCGGAATCTAGTTTGGCAATTTGCGGCACGACTGAAGTCATGCACTGTTACAAAGCATTCGGCGAGGTCAAAGCATTTGCGGCGCGAGTGAACCCATGCTCTGTCACGAACATCGCGGCGAGGACAAAGCATTTGCGGCCCGGCTAAAACCGTGCTCTTGTTACAAAACGTGATTGCGCAGTTGAGGTTCGGAAAGGCGTTATTTATGGCAACATCGAATTCGAGCGGCCCCCGCACCACCGGCAAAGTCCGCACCCACCCCACGCAGAACGAAGCGCTGCTCTTCGAGAAATCCGCGCCTGGCAAGCGCGCCTACAAAATGCCTCCGCTCGACGTGCCCGCGGTCGATGCCGGCAAGCTGCTCGGCGCGGCCCATCGCGAAACAGCGCCGCTGCTGCCCGAGCTAAGCGAGATCGAGATCATCCGCCACTTCACGCGCCTCTCGACGTGGAACTACGCGATCGATCTCGGCATGTACCCGCTCGGCTCCTGCACCATGAAGTACAACCCGCGCGTCAACGAAGCCGTGGCGCGCATCGAAGGGCTTGCCGAGGCGCATCCCTACCGTCCCGAAGCGCTGGCGCAAGGCGCGCTCGAGATCATCGATCTCCTCAAGCGCTGCCTGCTCGACATCACCGGCATGGGCGCGATCACGCTGCAGCCCGCGGCCGGCGCGCACGGCGAGTTTACCGGCATCCTGCTCACCCGCGCCTGGCACGAATCGCAGGGCAATCCCCGCCGCAAAATCCTCATCCCCGACTCGGCACACGGCACCAACCCGGCCACGGCGGCCATCTGCGGCTACTCGGTTGAAAATCTGAAGTCGAGCCCCGAAGGCGCCATCGACTTAGACGCCCTCGCGCGTCAGGTGGACGAAGAGACCGCCGCGCTGATGCTCACCAACCCCTCGACCATCGGCGTCTTCGAGAGCCAGATTCACAAGATCGCCGACGTCCTCCACGCCAAGGGCGCGCTGCTCTACATGGACGGCGCCAACATGAACGCGCTGGTAGGCAAAGTGCGCCCCGGCGATTTCGGCGTGGACGTGATGCACCTGAACCTGCACAAAACTTTTTCCACTCCGCACGGCGGCGGCGGTCCCGGCTCCGGTCCCGTCGCGTGCAAAGCATTCCTCGAACCGTTCCTCCCCATCCCGGTACTCGTCCGAAAAGAAGGGACTAAGGGACTAGGGACTAAGGGACTAGAGATCAGGGACGCAGGAACTGAAAAGCCGGGATCCGGCGCGCTGCACTGGAACTACGACCGCCCACAATCGGTCGGCCGCGTTCGCGCCTTCTACGGCAACATGGGCATGTTCATCCGCGCTCTGGCCTACATTCTGGCCAACGGCCCCGACGGCCTCCGCCAGACCACCGAAGACGCCGTGCTCAACGCCAACTACATCCGCAAAAAGCTTGAAGACCTCTACGAGCTGCCCTACAAAACGGCTTCGATGCACGAGGTGGTCTTCAGCGACAAGCGGCAAGCCGCCAAGGGCGTGAAAACCGGCGACATCGCCAAGCGCCTGATCGACTACGGCTTCCATCCCTACACGGTAAGCTTTCCGCTCATCGTGCACGGCGCGCTGATGATCGAGCCCACGGAGAGCGAGTCGGTAGAAGAACTCGATCTTTTCATTGAGGCCATGCGGTCCATCGCCCGCGAAGCCGAGGAGACGCCGGAGCTGGTCAAGACCGCGCCCCACTCCACGCGCGTCTCAAGGCTCGACGAGGTGCAGGCGGCCAGGAAACCAATTCTGCGGTGGCGGCCGGCCGAGTGACCCCGTAGGAGCATTACCCGACGACCCGCAGTCCCGAAGACGCATACTGCGCAACCTGCGCGTCCATGCTCACCAGCGTAAATCCCTCAGCAATCGCCTGCGCGATGAGCATGCGGTCGAATGGGTCTTTATGGAAGGCTGGAAGTTTCAGAAGCGCATCCACGTGCTCCGGCCGCAGCATCAGCGGCGTGGCCACGAGTTTATCGAGCGCTTCGGCCCACCAAATACGTGGATCGCCCACGTCGATGCGGCCCTTCATGCTCTTGATGGCGACCTCCCAAAAGCTGACGACGCTGAGATAATTCGGACCCGAGGCGACGGCCGCCTTCGCGCGCTTGGAAAGAGATGGAGGATCGTCAAGCAGCGAGAAAATAGCGATGTGCGTGTCGAGCAAACACCCTTGTGCAGGCACTTCGCTGCTCACTGGTCTTCGCCAAGGAGCTCTTCTTCTGTAATGGGATCGTCCCAGCCCGGATAGAGCTTGATGCGATCCTTCATGCTGCCGAACTGCACCTCGCGCTTTTCCTTTGGCGGCGGCGCAAGCTGAGCCACAGGCTTGCCGTGGCGAGTAATCACCACCTGCTCGCCCTCTTCGACCGCCCGGATCAGTTCGGGCAAGCGGTTTTTCGCTTCCGCAGTGCTGACAACCATGCGCAAATTATAGCCATAATTTATGGCCAGAGCAAGACTCCAAGCGCGTCTTCAGGCTCGACGAAGTGCAGGCGGCGAGGAAGCCGATCCTTCGCTGGCGCCCGCCGCGGTAGGGCTCGCAACACGAATTTGTCTTTCTCGCTCCAGGATTCGCGTTGCGAGCCAGCGGAAAGTCAGGCGACGCGGCTCCGCAATCCCCCCTTGCGGCGCGCATCGAACAAAGCGCCGCAACACGCAGCGCCGCCGAGGAGCAGATACATCCATCCGGACCCGCCTTCGGGCACAGGCATCGTAAGCGGGGCTGGATTGGTCAGTTGATTCCACGAGTCGCCAAAGGCAGAACTACCCGGCGTCATATCTCCAAAATTCAGATCGTCCAGCGGAATCTGGGTGGGGCTGAGCCAGTAGCCGGCGTTTGTGAAGTCAATGGGGTCCGAGGGGGACGCAAAGCCCGTGGTGTAGCTGACCGACGGGAGGCCGGAGGTGATGGTGTATGGAATTTCGAACCATTCGCCGCCGGGAACGGTGTCCTGGGTGTACTGGAGGTAGAGGACTTCGTATTTCGTTGGGGTGGCCGGAAGGGGTCCATAGACCTTGACGCCGACCGCGGGACAACTCGAGGTTGATGTAGTCGAGGTGCTGCCCCATCCCTGGGATAGAGCGGTCAACGTCGCGCCCGAGCCAGTCACTCCGAAATGCGGGGCAGAATTGGGCGGAACCGGAATATTGGAGTAGCCGGGTGGAAGCGGTGTTCCAGTGTAGGTCACTGTCGTATTGCCCGTGGATGAACTATAGTTTGCCGTGATTCCTGCGGTGGACGAATCGTACGCATAGAACGGATCGACGCCGCCATTCAGAGACGCGTTGGCGGTTGTCTGCGACACATAGCCGTGGATCACAACTGTGTAGCTGTCCCAACTGCCGGAAGGTAGGGGGCAATAGTTGTTCCATTGCTCCTGCGCGCCTGCCGGGTTTGTCGAGAGCGCCATCGCCAACGCCAGGGCCGCCGCGGCGAACCACGGCAACCGATGAGGGAATTGCGGATGTTGCATAAATCCTCCTTCATTTAGGCGCTTTTGGGTCTCAGCGTTTTGGGCAGAAGCGCGGCGATTGCGCCATCTCGACGCGGCTCCCGGTACGGAAGCGGAACTCGATCGGAGTTGCCTGGACGCAAAGATGGAATGGCGGTTGCTATTGGCCATCCGGGACCCGCCCTCGATACCATGGGGCGTCGTTGGATTTCGACCATGCGCAATGACCGGGTTCGAGGAGCCTTCGCGTCCCGGAACGGCTCCTCAATACGCCGGAAAAATAAGAGGGCCCGCGGGTCTCAGCGCTATACAAGCACCTGAGCAGAATCTGCGCTAAAAAGGGGAATAAACCCGATCAAAGCAAAGTTACAGCGATTCCGCGTGGCCGTCAAGGAAAAAAATGCGCTGGCAAGGGCGCAGCCGCTCCGTCTTCCGTCACCGGCAAGTCTTCGAGCTTGCGTCCCCGTCCCATACGGCTGCGCGAAATGGAAATCGGCATCCTCTGACGGCGTGGCTGCGCGAAGTTCTCGAAATGAGGAATCAAGTGAAAGGGGGAAAAAGTCTGCATCGTTCCGGCTGCCCGGCCACTGGTCAATCGATCCCGATCCATCGTCCGGCCATCGCCTGGCCATCACCTGGAATTGTTCCGACAGTTCGTTCAAAGCCCGCTGTGCGCGCCTTCGCCACGCTGCCAGGCTCATTCTTTACCCGCTCAGCCCGCTGCTACAATCGAACAGGCCGGATTCCGGCCGATCTTATCCGCTTTATGAGCAAGAACTCCGCCGATTCCATGACTCTCCGGCTTTTCAACACCCTTTCGGGACAACTGGACCCGCTCCTGCCCTCCGACGGCAAGGCCCTGCGCATGTACGTCTGCGGTCCCACCGTCTACGACTACGGCCACATCGGCAACTTCCGCTCGTTTTTACAAATTGACGTTCTGCGCCGCTTTCTGAAGCTGACCGGAACCCAGGTTCGCCACGTCATGAACATCACCGACGTGGACGACAAGATCATCCGCAACGCCGCGCAGGCCGGAATCCCGATCGCAGAATATACGCCGCCTTATGTCGATGCTTTTTTTGAGGATATGGAAACCTTGCGCATCGAGCGGCCCGAACAAATTGCCCGCGCCACCGAACATATTCCCAAGATGGTGGAGCTGATCGAGAAACTCGCCGCCGCCGGCGCCGCCTACCGGACCGAAGACGGCTCCTGGTATTTCCGCCTCGCCGCCTTCCCCGAGTACGGCAAGCTGAGCAAGAAGGACCTGACCGGCATTGAGGACGGCGCCCGCGTGGATGTCGATGAGTACGACAAGGACTCGGCGCGCGACTTTGCCCTGTGGAAAGCAGCCAAGCCCGGAGAAACTTCGTGGGAGACGCCGATCGGCCGCGGCCGTCCCGGCTGGCACATCGAGTGCTCTGCCATGGCCATGGAGTACCTCGGCGACAGCTTCGACCTGCACGCCGGCGGCGAAGACCTCATGTTCCCGCACCACGAAAACGAGATCGCGCAGAGCGAAACCGTCACCCACAAGCCCTTTGCGCGGCACTGGATGCACGTGCGCTTCCTGCTCGTCGACGGACGCAAGATGTCCAAGAGCGAGGGCAACTTTTTCACCCTCCGCGACCTGCTCCTGAAGGGCTACAAAGCATCGGCGATAAGGCTGGCGCTGATCTCGGTGCCCTACCGTCACCAACTCAACTTCACCTTCGATGGGCTGGCCGCGGCGGCCAATGAAATCGAGCGGCTGCGCACCTTCGGCGCGCGGCTCCGGCAGAACAGCTTCGCGGCTGGCGAGAATCCCGCGCTTCAGCAAGCCGCGCGCCAGGCCAACGCTGACTTTATTGCCGAGCTCGCCGACGATCTGAACACAGCCGACGCCAAGGCGCCCATCTTCGAACTGGTGCGCGCGGCCAACACCGCCATCGACCAGGGTCAGCTCTTTGCCGGCGACCGCGACGCAATCCTGGCCGCCCTCAAGAGTTTCGACGCAATCTTCGACGTGATCGAGGACCGCGATGCCGAACCCACGCGCCGCGCCATCGAATGGGCCGAACGCTCCGGACGTGCCAGCGAGATAGCGCCCGAGCTGCTCGTCCGGCAGTCCCTCACCGACCAAGCCATCGACGCGCTGGTAGCCGAGCGCACGCTCGCCAAACGGCAGCGCAACTACGCCCGCGCCGACCAGATCCGCAACGACCTCGCCGAAAAAGGCATCGTCGTCGAAGACTCCAAAGACGGCGTGCGCTGGAAGCGGAAATAGCCAAAATCGAGTGTCCCGCGCAAACGAGCACGGCGGAGCGGACACCACGATGGACACCAAAACTCAAGATTTTTTGGACACCATGATGGACATCATGGCGGTAAATCATTGATTAGAGCGAAACCAGGGTTCCTGTGTCCTCTTTGGTTTCGTTCGGGCCGCTGGCCGCGGAATTGTATTCAAAGGGCCTTCAAAACGGTTTAAAGCCTTTAACAGTCCTAAAATGGCTTAAAAACGGATTTATTGTTTACTACTTGATAACCTAGCGTTTTTCGCAAGCAATTCATTGCATGCGACTTACAATACAACGTGCACTGAAAAATGGGGCGATTTGCCCCACCCCCACCCCCCAACCGTTTCAGGGAGGGTACGGAGGGGGGATTTTTCCAGATCGCGGTGCGGTCTCCTTCGCCCGCTGTCAGACTTTGGCGGGCTGCGCGATGCCCGGAACCCTCTACTCAAGAATTGTGCGCCAACGGGACATAATTATGTGCAAAACGGGCGGGGGAAGATTTGCCGGCGTCTTCCGGATACACCTATTCTGGAATTGCTCTAACGCCCGGCGCATCCCCCCTTTGCATCACGCGGTTGCCGCCGGAGGAGCTGGTGGCGGCGGCTCATCGTTTCCTCCGCCCTTTTTTCCAGCATGCGACGATGTTTTCCCGCGCCAGGATTAAACTTGCTCCCCTTCTTCCAATGACTCGAATGCGAGGTGCATCCACAGGCGCATTTTTTGCTTCCTTGGCTATGTCCACATGCGATGCATATTCCCTTCTTGTTCTGCTGAATAACCGGGGAAACCCGGAATTGGGTCCGGTTGCAACCGGGGAGAAATCGCTGCGGATTTCAACATTGGAACTGCAGCCACTGGAGTTCGCCCAGCACGCTGGCCATCGAACGCGCTTGCGGCCGGTACACCGGTGGGGCGGCGTGCTTTGGCACGCCCGCCGTAAACCGCAGAGGAGTTGCTGTTGGAACAACACCCGTTCCGTCTCCAGCCTGAGCATTCGGACGATAAACTGACGGTGGTTTTACGGGCACTTTCGTCTTCCAGCGTACACGCCGTAAAGCGCTGGCTAGCTCTGGGTTAGCTCACAGCCTGAGCGCCGGTCAGCTCTCCAGATACTCCCAGAACGAATCGGCCAGATCGGCGCCCAGCTCGTTGGCCATGCGCCGCGCCGCCCGTTCCACCTCTTCGATCAATCCGTGCAGGTAATCCCGCGAACGCGAGACGGCCACCACCCCGATGGTTGCCGACTGCCACGTCACCGCCTCGTCCATCTCCGCCACGGAGACGTTGAACCCCTGCCGCAACTGGTCCTTGAGCGAGCGCACGACCTGCCGGCGGTCTTTGAGCGACTGGGCGTGCTCGATGCGCACTTCAAGCGTAAGTTGAGCGACAGGCATGGCGGAAATCCACGGCCAGTGTAAGCCCAACGGCAACTCGTGGATACACTTTTTCTCGCGCCTCGGTCTCCACGACACCTCCGTGCCCCATCCATCGAGCGCCTTTTGCTCGATGGGTGGGACTGGCTAGCGCTGGCGGCGCAGCGGGTGTGGACTAATCCCCCCCTGCGCCAGTTGCGCGGGCGCCGGTTTGGGCGTTACGGCGCTCACCACTACCATGGCCAGGACCGCCGCGAACAGCGCCGGGAAGATGGCGTCGCGCTCGGCCAGGATCGGCGGCAGGTGCAGCAGCGCCTTGAAGCGCGGCGCATCCCACCAGAGCCTGACCGCGGTGCCCACCCCGATCGTGGTCACCGCGCCCCACGCCGGTCACGCGCCCGGCAAGCGGCTCGGCGATGATTGGAGGATTCGTGCGCTTGTCTCCGCGCTTTGCGCTGGCGGCCGAACAAACTCACCGTACGCCCACGTCAACGCCGCGGTGACGAAGCCGACGCCCATTACCACCCACCACATTTCTTGCGCGTGCTTGAGCACGACCCCAAAATAGTGCAGCAGATTCCCGCCCAGAATGCCGGCGATGAAATAACCTATGGCCACCGGCAAAAATGCGTAGCCCATGTAGAGGCCTTGCTGGCCGGAGGGCGCGAGGCGTGAGACGTATTCGTAGTACCGCGCGGCTTGCGTCATTTCACCCAGCGCAAGAACAGCAAATGCGACCGCGACCATCGGAACGCTGGGGTGGACGGCGAGAACGGCCCAGGCGAGCCCCGCCACCAGAAACCCCAGCGCCATCGCCCGCACCGGCTGCATACGCCGCGTCAGGTATGTGATAGCGATCTGGAAGAAGATGATCATGGTGGGATCCACGGAAAGCAGCAGATCCACGTCTGCTTTCGAGTTAATGTAATTGCGCGTAAAGAGCGGGGCGGAAATGAATTGCTGCCAAAACACGATGTAAAAGCCGGAGACGATCAAGAGGAAAACCACAAACCGGAAATTCCCGAGCACGACGACCATATTTTTGAAGGCTTGGCCCACGCTCGCCACAGGCTCTTCGCTCGAACGTGCGGGCTCGTGATAAAAGAGCAAAGTTACCCAAAACATCAGGAAGACCGAACAAGCCGCAACGCGGAATACCGCTTCCATGCCCCAGCCGAGCTGTTTGCGAACCAGAAACGCGATGATCGGGCCCAGCGCTCCGCCGATGTTCACCAGTGTGTAGTAAATCGAATAGCCGATCGAGCGCACGTTTTCTTGCGATGCGAGCGCCGTAGTCCCCGCCACGCAAGGCTTCACGACGCCGGGCCCCAGCGCCGGAATCATCAGGATCGCCAGCACCAGCCACTTGTCGCCAAGGGCATGCCGGAGGGGCGCCATCCACGTCGCCGAGAGCGACCCAAGCAGGAAATAGCCAGCCGTCATAACCAGGTAGGCGAACATCAGCGCACGGCGGAAGCCAAAACGGTCGGCCAAGGTTCCGCCCAGGATGGGCAGAAACCACACTACGAGCCCAAAAGTGCCGACGATCCAGCCCGTGAGCTCGACCGAAAAGTGCAGCCGCTCGTTCAAGTAAATCGCAAGGACGGCAGTCGTGGCGTAGTAGGCGACGCGCTCGAAAATCTCGGTGAAATTCGCAGCCCAGAAGGCGGGCTCGAAGCCCGAGCGAATCTCGCTCAGCCGCTGTCGGAACGGCACTCGCTTCTCCTCAACCTGATGAAACCGTTTGGTAGTGTCCAGCTTTTTTCGCACTTTTGACCTTGCCTGGGACTCGGGAAGATGTTGGTTTGGGGTCGTTCAGCGCCAACGTTCCGGCCCCGTGGCGTAATAGCTGAGGGTTTCGCCGATGCCCGCCACCGCGCGGCCGGCGACGAGGTAGTCGGCCTTGGTTTTGACAAGATAAGTGCGATGAATCGCCACCGCCAGCAGCGCGGCGACGATCACGACCAGAACAGCAACGTAGAGATGAGCCATTCGCGGGGTTCCCTCACTGGCGTTTCCTGCGGTAGTCAGCAGTGTAACGGATCGAGAGAGCCTTACCCGAAATGGCGGCTTCGCCCGGCATGAGGCGATTGGCACGTGGGGGGGCGCGTCAAACCAGACCTTGGCGAGCGACGCGGGCTGAAGCCGACAAATGGCGGTCGAAGTTGCGGGGAGCCGGCGCCACGGCGACTGTATGGCGGAACTCCCATCCGTATGCTTCTGTGAGCACTGCGGCCAATGCGTGCTTTATCCTATCGGCAGGACTCTCGCGATTTTCTGCGTCATCAGATTTTCCCCGGCACCGAAGAAGCGGCTGGCGGCTTAACAGCATCCGCACTTGTCGGTTCCGGTACCGGGATTGCATTGCCGGAAATGTTCTTCAGGGAGCGCGCATGGCGCAGTCAACTGCCGCCTCTCCTGCGAAAGCGCAGGACGCCGACAGCGAATTTCATTTTGATGAGACGTGGAAGCCGCGGTTCAATCCGTGGGTGATCGCCTTCACCGTCACGCTCGCCACGTTCATGGAGGCGCTCGACTCCTCGATCGCCAACGTGGCGCTTCCGCACATCGCCGGCTCGCTGGGCGCCAGTTACGACGAAGCCACCTGGATTCTGACCTCTTACCTCGTCTCGAACGCCATCATTCTGCCCATCAGCGGCTGGATCGCCAACCGCATCGGGCGCAAGCGCTTTTACATGAGCTGCGTGGCCGCCTTCACTGTTTTTTCCTTCTGTTGCGGCCTCGCCAACTCTCTGGCCATGCTGGTCATCTTCCGCGTGGTTCAGGGAGCGGCCGGCGGGGGCCTGCAGCCCAGCGAACGCGCCATCCTCGCTGACACCTTCGCTCCGGAAAAACGCAGCATCGCCTTCGCCATGTACGGAATGGCCGTCGTGGTGGCGCCCGCCATCGGTCCCACCATCGGCGGCTGGATCACCGACAACTATACGTGGCGCTGGATCTTCTTCCTCAACATCCCCGTCGGAATTCTCTCCATCTTTCTGACCAGCCGCATCGTGGAAGACCCGCCCTACCTCAAGCGCGTCCGCAAGAAACTGGGCAGCGTCGACGGCATCGGGCTGGGCTTGCTCGCCGTCACCATCGGCGCTCTGCAAATCATGCTCGACAAGGGGCAGGAGAAAGACTGGTTCGGCTCGCATCTGATCGTAGCCTGCGCCTTCCTGACAGGCATCGGCTTGATCGCATTTCTATGGCGCGAGTTCTCGACCCGGCACCCCATCATCGATCTCTCACTCTATCGCAGCCGCAACTTCAGCATGACCCAGCTCGTCATGCTCGTCATCGGAGCCGCGCTTTACTCCACGACGGTCCTGATCCCGCAGTACTTGCAGGAGATCATGGGCTACACCGCGACCCAGGCGGGGATGGTGCTCTCGCTCGGCGGGCTGGTGCTGATCGTCCTGCTGCCCATTGTGGGTTTCATTGGGCAAAAGGTCGATCCCCGCGCCATGATCTGCTTCGGATTCGCGTGGGTCAGCTTCGGCATCTGGCGTATCTCCAGCCTCAACCTGAGCATCAGTTTCTGGGACGCCGCCAGTTGGCGCGTCATCATGGTGCTGGGCATGCCGTTCCTCTTTGTGCCCATCAGCGTGATGTCTTACGTCGGGGTGCGACAGGAGAAAAATAACGAAGTCTCCGGGCTCACCGCGCTCGCCCGCAACATCGGCGGGAGCCTGGGAATCTCTTTCATCAGCACCATGCTCCTGCGCCGCGCGCAGGTGCATCAGAACTACCTTGGCGCGCACGTCTATCCCGGTTCGCCCAACTACCGCATACTCGATCGCGGACTAAACGGGATGATGCAAAGCCAGAGCTATTCCGCCGCCGGAGCCGCCACCCATTCCATGGCTCACATCTACAACATGATGGTGCAGCAGGCCAATATGCTTGCATACATCGACACCATCCACGTCCTTGTCATCCTCACGGTCTGCCTCATCCCGATTGGCTACCTGATGAAGAAACCACGCTACCGCTCCAGAAAAGCTGCTCCGGTCGAGTAGCCCAACTGAATTCATCGTTCCGAACGGAATTCAGTCAGCAGGTGAGTTTTTCGCCAATGCACTCAGTGACGGCGCTTCGTGGCCAATTGAATTTGGAGTACCGGCCACCGTCCGGAATCGCTTGGACTGAGAAGACCTGGGGCCTTACAGCGTCACCAGCGTCCCCGCCCGCGCCAGCGAACGGAATCCCTCCGCTGCGTGCTCCCGCTCCGGGTCCCACCCCGCATTTCTCACCATGAGCGCCTTGCCCTCGGCGCTCGTCAACTCATCGGGATGAGTGATGGGCTGGGCGGCCGCGCGGCAGTGCTTGCAGGCCAGGTCACAGGACTGGGTAACTTCGCAGATGGCCAAAAACGGTGTTTGGCCGTAATTCAACCCGCCGCGGGCGGCAATCCGATGCATCGGCTGCATGGAACCTCCTGGGCGTCGAGCCGGGCCGGCGCCGGAATGGGACTTCACCGGGGAGCGGGGCGGTTGGCGACGCTAAAGAATCCGGAAAGACTGCCGATAACCTGTGCAGACCTTTCGGAAAACACCTCGAAGGCCTGCGGCAGCGACCGATCTGTTCCAAAACCGCTTGTGCGAACATCGGCTGCAGTATCAGAAAAGCAGTTTCGGTACGCACATGCTGTGATTGGGATCACTACATTGGAAGCTGCGAGACGTCTAAGGTGTCTGTACGTTGGGTTCAGGGTTTGACTGTGCCGTTCGCTCGGGCAGAGACTCCGGCAAAGCGGCACAAATTGGACAAACAGCCGGAAAGGGAACACAATTCCGGCATGGGATCACAGGATTTGCTCCGGCTGCGGAGACGCCGAACCGGTGTGACGCCTTGTAAGTGCTGGAAGCCTCGGTTCCATTGAGGAGTGAATAAAATCACCTTTCGATGTACAGCCGCGCACCGCGAAACTGCATCCTAAGTGCCATGCTTTGTGTGCATCGTCAGGAGGTTCCCATGGCCACCACCATGAAACCGGGCTGGAGTAAACCCTCCACCATCCTCTTTGCCTCGGAATTCCCGGCCAACGAAAAAGCGTTTGTCTTTGCGCTCGCGCAGGCCCAGGAATTTGGAGCCGATCTGATCCTCTTTCACGCCTACGACACGCTGGTAGTGGCCGCATTGGAGACCTCCGGCATCCGCCACTACGACTATGCCGGGGCGGCGCGCGCCGAAAAAAACCAGCTCGAGCCGCTGGCCGAGCGGGTTCGCGAAGCCGGCGTGCGCTGCGAGGTCGTAGTGCGGCCCGGATTGGCGGCCGACCAGATTCGCGAATTTACCCAGCAGCTCGACATCGACCGCATCGTGATGGGTACGCATTCGCAGGGCCCCGTCGGGAAGCTGCTGGTGGGCTCTGTCGCCGAAGCCGTGCTGCGCAACGCCATCGTGCCCGTTTATATTGTCGGTTCGGATGTAGTCGACGCCAGTTACCGCAAGTTCGCAACGCGCTCCATCCTCACTGCGGTCAGCTTGCAGGAGACCAGCTACACGGTGGCGGCCTTTGCCGCGCAGCTTGCCGCGCAGCACAACGCCCGCCTCATCCTGCAGCACGTGATCCGCCCGCAGGAGAGAGCCGAAGTGCTGGCCGGCCGGAGCATCGATCAAATCGAGGCCGACATGCTCTCCATGGTTCCCGTCGAGCTCCAGGACAGCATTGACGCGCAAGCGATCGTCGTACCCGGCGACCCAACAGAGGAACTGCTCTACCAGGCGCGCACCCAACAGGCGGACCTCATCGTGCTGGGCGCGCAGGGGGCCTCGGCCTTTGCCGCCGTCACCCGCCACGGCGTCGTTTACAAAGTTCTGGCGCATGCCGAGTGCCCGGTCATCACCCTTTCGCCGGTGGTGCTGGCCGAATGCGGCTCCAGAATGAAGATGGACGGTGCGCACCCGGCCGAGACCTATATCGCCGGCGCGTTCTAAATCGACTTCAAGCGCACATAGGCCGGGGGGACGATAACTCGATGTTATCGTCCCCCCTACTGTTTTCAGCTTTCTTCAGATAAGTCGCAGCAACAGCAGAATCAGGACAATAACGAGAATGAGGCTGACTCCGCCGCCGCCGTAGTATCCCCAACCTGGTCCTACCCTGTAACCGCCATAGCCGAAGCCCAGAATCAACAGGATGAGAATCAAAATCAGGAGCATGTTCTTCCTCCATAACTCGCCAGACCTATGAGCGATCTAAGTCGTATCTCCATTCGCTCAGGGCCACTTACCGCTGGACGGCGGGCGAGTAATTGCTCAGATGCCGCCGTCATCCCGCGGGCTGTACGCATCGCGAAGAAACTCATCGGACCTTCGGACAATCCGCGGCCCGGCGGGGGTGGCTAAGATGCAGCTTTCTTCCGCGCCGGTTGCACACACTGGTGCCAATCACATTCGCTAGTTATACGAACAACCAGACGGCGAATCGCCGGCGTCAAAGCTTATGTTGCGCTTATGTTGCGCTTATGTTGCCGCGGGAAGAAAGCGAGGACAAAGATGCTTTGGACAATTTTCGTGGTTTTGTTGGTGCTCTGGCTGTTGGGGCTGGTTACGTCTTACACATTCGGAGGATTCATATACATTCTCCTGGTGCTGGCGTTAGCCGTGCTTCTCATCCAACTGATTACCGGGCGCAGGCGCGTGGTTTGACGCAAGCGCCAAGATCGTATTCAAACTGGGAGGCGCCTGTTACAGGGCCGGCTCCTCATTAACATCGCGGCCAAAATCCGCGGAGGTAGAGTAATGGATAAGGACAGAGTAAAGGGCACGGTGAACGAGGTAGCCGGACGGGCGAAACGTCAGGCCGGCGAGTGGACCGGCGACGCTGGAGCGCAGGTCGAAGGCGGAATTCAAGAGTTGAAGGGCGGAGTGCAGAAGGCTTGGGGCGAGGGGAAGGACGCGGCCCGCGATGCCAGAAAGGAAGCCGAAAAGGGCAAAGCAGCGCGCTCCGAGCACGTTGCGCCCGAGCACACCGTGAAGCACGGCAACGGTTGATTCCAGCGATCGCCGATCGACAACCTTAATCCCAAGCCGCAGGCCGGTGTATACCCGGCCTGCGGCTTGCTGTCAAATTTCCCTGCGGCGCAGGTATACTGGGTGTAAGGCAGCGCAAAAGTCGCGCGGCCCGAATCGAGGTGCGTCTTCCGCAGGGACTCCGGTTCCATGACGATCGACGTTCCGCCATCGGAAACAACCCGCTGGCGCGCCGTGGTTCGCGTGCTGCGAAGTCCGGTGGATGCGTTAAGTTGCGCCCTGCTTCCCGCCTCTTGTGCTCTCTGCGGCTGCCCGCTGCCGCGGCTCTCTTCCGCGCCAATTTGCGATGTTTGCTGGACGGAATTCCCCGCTCAAAGCGGCAATGCCTGCGCGCGCTGCGGTGACGCGCTGGGCATGCCTGTCTCCACTCTTTGCCGCGTCTGCCGGCTTGCGCCGCCGCCTTTTGTCCGCGCCGTGGCCTATGGACTTTACCAGGGGCGCATGCGGGACGCGATTCATGCGCTCAAATACGGGCGCCTGCAACCGGCTGCCCGGGGACTGGGCCGCTTGCTGGCCGAGGCTATCGCGCAACTGGCTGCGGAAGCGCCCGCCAAGCTGCTGGTGGTTCCGGTGCCATTGCACAGGAAGAAGTATGCGCAGCGGGGGTTCAACCAGGCGCGGCTGCTGGCCGGCGAAGCCATCGGCTTTCTGCGCAGGAGCCATCCGCAATGGCAGCTCAAGCTGGCGGCAACTACGCTGATGCGCCTGCGCGCCACGGAGAGCCAGGCGGGACTGACGTCGCGCCAACGACGGCTGAACGTGCGCGGAGCGTTTTCGGTCTCCGATCCGAGCGCCGTGAGCATGAAACATGTTCTGGTGATCGACGATATTTTGACCACCGGCGCCACGGCGCGCGCGGCGGCGCGGGCGCTGGTCCGGGCCGGAGCCGCTTCAGTATGGGTGGCCACTCTGGCGCGCGCGCGCCGGGTGAGCGAGGCCGGACACCTATCCGATTTTGAAGATGCGGGGCTTTCCGCCGCGGCGGAGGAAGTCGGGCCGCCGGCTCTGAGCGCCGCTGAAACCGAAGCGCAGCCAACAAGCTTTTATTCGCCGTTCGTTGAACAAGACCAACCATCTTATTGACGAAGGGAAATGAGATGTCGCTGGGAAAAGCCATGATTCACGCGCGCAAACAAAAGTCGGCGGCCAGGATTGTGGCGCTTGCCGGGGAGGCCGCAGCCGCGCCGTACACCGCTCAGACGACGCACATTCTGCAGATGCCGGTGCTGGTGCTGAACGCGTCGTATGAGCCCATCAATATTTGCGGGGCGCGGCGGGCGCTGGTGCTGGTGCTCAAGGGCATTGCGCGCACCGAGGAAGAGCACGGGCTGACGCTTCATGCGCAGCGCAGCCGCATCGCCATGCCTTCGGTGATCCGTCTGCTCGAGTACCGGCGCATTCCCCACCAGACACGGGCACTCTCGCGCAAGAACATTCTGCTGCGCGACCGGAACACCTGCCAGTACTGCGGCGAGAACATGGCGCCCGGCGAGCTGACGCTGGACCACGTGGTTCCGCGCTCGCGCGGCGGGAACTCTACGTGGGAGAATCTTGTGGCGTGCTGCCACTCCTGCAACCGGCGCAAAGGCAACCGGCTGTTGAACGAGATCGATGATATGATCCTGCTGCGGGAGCCGCGCGCGTTTTCGCTGCACACCAGCCGGCAGATCATGCGGATGCTGGGGCGCGGCGACGACCGGTGGCGGAAGTATTTGTTTTATTAAGAGATACGGGACGTATTCCCAGCAGACTATGGCCAGACCGCGGAATGAGTTGGGTTAGCGCACAATGTCGTTGTAGGTTTCTTTATCGCCGTTCTGTGGGGGGGCTTTGCGTGGGGCGTGCTCAACCTGAAGATCGACGAGGCCGCGCTGGCCGAAGGCGTGGTGCGGGTGCTGGCTCTCGAGGCCATTATGCCCGACGGCCTTCTGGTGGCGGCGCACAGCGACCGTGGCGTACACCTTGAATTCGATCTGCGCAAAGCGGAGACCAACCCAACCCGTATCTACCTGGTGGTGCCCCGCGAAGCGGCCACGCGCCATTCCCCGGCTATCCGCAGGACGACTACGCTTTGATTATTCCCAACTAATACAGGAATTTGCGGTCGCGCGCAAAGATCGCCGGATGGGGAATTATTTTCCGATGCAGAAGGTAGAAAAGATCAGGTTCAGGATGTCGTCGGGAGTGGTCTGGCCGGTCAGGGAGTCGAGGGCCCAGAGCGCGCGGTAGAGGTCGAGCAGGATCATTTCGTGAGGGATTCCCGTCGAGTTTGCTTTTGCAGCGTCGGCTAGCGCGGCCAGCGCCGTGGACACGGACTGATGCTGGCGGAGATTGGTCAACATGTCGGGCTCGGCCGCGGCGCCGCCGGTGGCCAACGTCACAATGCGTTCGCGGAGCACGGCGATGCCTTGGCCGGTAAGGGCCGATGTGGCGATCGTGGCGACGCCGGGAACGCCGAGCGCGTTGAGTTCCGATTCCGGCGACTGTGCCGCGACGAGGTCGCTCTTGTTTATGGCAACAAGCGCGGAGCGGCCTTCGACGGCGGCGAGCAGCGTGCGTTCCTCGTCGTTGAGCGGCTGCGTGGCGTCGAGAACGATGAGCACAATGGCGGCGTCGGCCAGCGCTTCGCGGCTGCGCGCGATTCCCAACTGCTCGGCCTCTTCCAGATTTCCGCGTGGGCCCTCGCGCAGGCCGGCTGTGTCTACGAGCTCCAGCGGGATGCCGTCGAGCGAGATGCGCTCGGTCACCAGGTCGCGCGTGGTTCCAGGGGTTGCGGTGACGATGGCGCGGTCGCGCTCGACCAGCCGGTTGAAGAGCGAGCTCTTGCCGGCGTTGGGGCGGCCGACGATGGCCAGCGTGAGTCCGTCGTGCACGATGCGGCCGCGGGCAAAAGAGGCTTCGAGCGCGGAGAGCTGCGGCGTGAGGGCGTCGATGCGGCGCGCGATTTCGGCCTGCGGCGTCACGTCCAGGTCGTCCTCGGCAAAGTCGATGCCGGCTTCGAGCAGGGCGATCAGCTCGACAAGCGACTGCTTGACGGGCGCGGCGCGGCGGCTGAGCGCGCCGCCCATCTGGCTGGCGGCCTGGCGCGCCTGGGTGAGCGTTTGCGCGTCGATCAGGTCGCGCACGGCTTCGGCCTGCGTGAGGTCGATGCGGCCGGCGAGGAAGGCGCGCTGGGTGAACTCGCCCGGCTCGGCCAGGCGCGCGCCGAGGGCGATGGCGCGACGCAGGAGCAGTTCGAGCACCACAGGCGAGCCGTGCGCGGCAATTTCGACGATATCTTCCGCGGTGTAGGAGTTGGGCGCGGCGAAAAAAGTGACGAGCGCCTCGTCGATGCGGGCTGAGCTGTCTGACGATTCCGACGCATCGAGGACATCGGCAAGCCGGGCGTGGGCGTGTTCGAGCGGATGGCGAAGGCTGACGAGCTCGGCGGCGATGGAGGCGGCCTGGGGACCGCTGAGGCGCACGATGCCAATGCCGCCGCGGCCCGGTGGCGTGGAAATGGCGGCGATGGTGTCGGTGGGTGAGCCGGCAGCCGTCTCGGGAGTTGTGCTGGAGATCGTCATGCAGATGCCTTCATTGTAGGGATGGCCGAGCGTGGGCGGTCAAGAAAACGCGCAATCGGGCGCGATTCCCGATTTTCTATTGCATTCCCATAGAAGTGAGGCTATCCTTCTTCTATTGGCGAGCCATAGGAGAGCGAAATGGGTGGAAAGACCGATGTGTGGCAGGGGACGCTGGCGCTGATGGCGCTGCGGACGCTGGAAACGATGGGGCCGCAGCACGGCTACGGGCTGGCGCGGCGCATCGAGCAGACCAGCGGCGACAAGCTGCAGTTGAACTACGGCACGCTCTACCCGGCGCTACTCAAATTGGAGCAGGAAGGATACATCCGGTCGCGATGGGGTGCGTCGGAGAACAACCGGCGGGCGAAGTTCTACGAGCTGACCAGGGCCGGGCAGCGGCGGGTGCGCAAGGCCGCCGAGGAGTGGGAGCAGACGACAGAGATTCTGGCGCGGTTCCTAAGTCCGGCCGAGGAGGCGTGATGCGCAATGCGATGCGTTGGCTGAGAGCGTTTTGGATGCGGCTCGGGGGCGTAGTGCGCGGGCGTAGCGCGGATGCGAATTTTGCCGCCGAGCTGGAAGCGCACGTGGCTATGCACACGGAGGACGGCATTCGCGCAAGGCTTTCGCCGGAAGAGGCGCGGCGGCGGGCGCTTGTGATGCTGGGCGGCGTGGAGCAGACGCGCCAAGCGCAACGCGAGCGGCGCACGCTGCCGTGGCTCGAAAATCTCATCCAGGATTTGCGTTACGGTGTGCGCACGCTGCGCCGCAGCCCAGGGTTCACAGTTACCGCAGTGCTCACCTTCGCGCTGGGCATCGGAGCCTGCACGGCCGTCTTCAGCGTGGTCAATGCCGTGCTTCTCCGCTCGCTGCCTTACGGCGATCCGAGCCGACTGGTTTACCTTTACACGCCCATCCCGTCGCTTCATCTTCCCCCTGAGATTTTCAGCCCCTTCAACGCGGATTTTTTCGACATTCAGCGGGAAAGCCGCTCGTATTCCGACATGTCCATTGTGGATCAGTCCACTTTTAACCTGGCCTCGCAAGGCGCCATCGAGCGCATCGGCGCGGCGCGCGTCGACGCGAACTTCTTTTCCACTCTGGAGGCTTATCCCGAGTTCGGCCGTGCCATCGACACCGGCGACCAGTTGCAGGGTCATAACCGCGTGGCCGACATTAGCCACGCCCTTTGGCAGTCGATGTTCTCAGGCAGCCCCGATGTCCTGAAAGATTCCATTTCTCTCGACGGCAAAGAGTACCGGATCGTCGGGATAATGCCGCCTGAGTTCGGGTATCCGCACAACACGGAGATTCCTTATGGCAACGCGGATGTGAAAACAACGCAGGTCTGGATTCCGCTGGCGCTTACGCCGCAGCAGAAGGCGGAGCGCGAGGGCTCCAACGGGGATGCTGTGATCGCCCGATTGCGGCCCGGAGTCACGATCCGGCAGGCCCAGTCGGAGCTGGCCGCGATTATGACGCGGCTCGACAAGCTGCACGCCGGTTTTTTTCAGGGCTCCGGCGCGCTGGTCAAGAGCTTTTTGGGAACCGTGGTCGGGCCGGTGCGTCCGCTGATGAACATGCTGCTGGGCGCGGTGTTGCTGGTGCTGTTGATTGCGTGCGCCAACGCCGCAAGCCTGCTGCTGGCGCGGGCCTCCGACCGGCTGCGCGAACTCGGCGTCCGTGCCGCGCTGGGCGCAAGGCGAAGCCGCATTGCCAGGCAGTTGCTGACCGAGTCGCTTCTCATTGGAATGGCTGGCGGCGCAATTGGTGTAGCTTTGGCCTGGATTTTCCTTCGCATTCTGCCCAGCCTCAATCCCGGCAATATTCCCAGGCTCAATGAGGCGTCGCTCGATGGGAGGGTGCTGTTATTTGCGGTCGGAGTGTCGCTGCTGACCAGCATTATAAGCGGCATTCTTCCCGCTCTCACTGTTTCCAAGCTTGACGTAACGGGTTTGCTCAATTCCAGCGGCGGGCATGCGATTGCGGGCAAACACAGCCGCACGCAGTGCGCGCTGATCGTGGCCGAGGCGGCGATGGTGGTCGTGCTGATGGCCTGCGCGGGGCTGCTGATCCGCAGCTACATCAACCTAGAGTCGGTGAATACCGGCTTCTCGCGATCGACGGTTAGCATGAAGATCTCGCTCGACGAGCACCCCGGCGCGACGCCAGAGCAAAGCTGGGCTCGGCGCGTCGCATTCTTCCGCGGCCTGATCGCCCGGCTGAGCGCGCTTCCAGGGGTTGCGGGGGCTGGCGCCGTCAACGATCTGCCTCTCAGCGGGTCGGACAGCATCAGTATTGTTTGGGTGGATGGGTATGCCAACCGGAATGACCAATGGGCCGAAGCGCGCACAATCACGCCGGATTATTTTCGCGCCATGGGCACTCCGCTCATCGCCGGCCGCGCCTTCACGGAGGACGACATTTCTGGCGGCGCGCACGTCGCCATCGTCAATCAACGATTTGCCAAGATTTATTTCGCCAATCGCGATCCCATCGGAGGACGCATCAGCGGCGACAACAAACATTGGGATACGGTGGTGGGCATAGTGGCCGATGTGCGCCATTCCAGTCTCGAAGCGGCTCCGTTGCCGCAGACCTACCATCCCAGTTACGAATTCGACAGCGCATACATCGCCGTCCGCTCCACGCTTCCTCCGCAGACGGTTGCGGCAGAAGCGCGCGCAGTGACCAAAACGATCGATCCCAACGTGGCCGTTGCCGATGTGCACACCATGGGCGAGCTGGAATCCGAAGCCAGCGCGCGGCGCAGGTTCCAGACCACATTGCTGACGTTGTTTGCCGCGATTGCCCTGTTGCTGGCGCTGGCCGGGATTTACAGCCTGATGTCGTATTCGGTGAGCCGGCGCGAACGCGAAATGGGCATCCGCATGGCCCTTGGCGCGCAGCGCAGGGACGTGATGCTGCTGGTGCTGAGGAATGCTGCGATTCTTCTGAGTTTGGGATTGGCCATCGGCCTTGGCTGCGCGTGGTTTGCCGCGCGCATCATGAAAGCTTTCCTCTTCGAGGTGGGAGACCATGACCTTGCTACGCTGTCGATCGCGTGCGCCCTGCTTGCGGTGTGCGGATTGTTGGCGGCATTTGTGCCCGCGCGGCGCGCGGCTTCCGTCGATCCCATGCAGGCTCTGCGCGCAGAGTAGATAGGACTCGCGCTCGCTTGCTTGCGTATCCCTCATTGAGCCGGATGGTACACTCCCTGCAATGGTGCGCTAACGGCCAGCGGCGAAGGCCGAGATATTGGAAAAACCATGCCTCAGGGGCTAAAGCCATCCGATGAAGGGAGAAAAAACGTGACGACACAGACCATGACGACACACAAGGCCGGAACACTTGACGGAATGAAGACGCCCTCGATCGTTTCACCGCAAGAGTGGGACGCGGCGCGCCAGCAACTGCTGGTGAAGGAAAAGGAGTTGATGCACGCCCGCGACGCCATGGCCGCCCAGCGCCGGCGGATGCCGTGGATGGCCGTCGAGAAGGAATACAGCTTCGAAGGTCCGGGGGGCAAGGCGAGTTTGCTCGACCTGTTCGAAGGCCGCAGACAGTTGATCGTCTACCGCGCCTTCTTCGAGCCCGGCGTGTTCGGCTGGCCCGATCACGCCTGCCGCGGCTGCTCCCTGGGCGCCGATCAGGTCTCCCACCTGGCGCACTTGAATGCGCGCGACACCACCCTTGCGTGGGCCTCGCGGGCGCCGCAGGCGGACATTGCGCGACTGAAGGCGCGGATGGGCTGGGAGATGCCCTGGTACACGATCACGGACGAGTTCGACAAGGATTTTGGCGTGGATCAGTGGCACGGTCACAATGCGTTCATCCGCGACGGCGAGCGCGTGTTCCGCACATACTTCATCAACAGCCGCGGCGACGAGGCAATGGGCAGCGTTTGGAGCTACCTCGACGTGACGGCGCTGGGGCGTCAGGAGACGTGGGAGGACTCGCCGGAGGGCTATCCGCAGACCCCGCCGTACCAGTGGTGGAACTGGCACGACAACTACGATGCCGAGCCCACGCCTGACCCGAAGTGGGCGGATATCATCAACGACCCTCAGGGAGCCGCCGAAAGAAGGCGCGAGGAAGAGGCGAAAGGATGTAGCTGCTCCTGAGCGGCATCGCCACGTCACCTTCGCCGTGTTTTGTCAGGGCTAAAGAGCTTGCGGAAAAAGGGCCAAATTCGGCTTGAATCGCAGGGCAAGCGAGGCAGGGGCTAAAGCCCGAGGCTTTTAAATGTGCATCTT
>JBOGLX010000043.1:0-2559 GCA_050745765.1 Occallatibacter sp.
GCGTGGGTGTGAACGTACCAGGAGCCGTCGGCAAGCTGTGTGTTGAGCAGGAATTTGATTCCGCGCTGATAGGTGGGGTCGAGAGTTGCGAGCGCCCCTGATTCCCTCAACGCCACCAGGGCCTCGCCGGTAGCATAAGCGTCGCTGTTCATTGATGGAAGCTGCGCCCAACCGCCGTCGGCACGCTGCTTGGCGAGCAATTCGTCTGCGGCCACTCGAATCGATTCCTTCCCCGCCCCGGCCCATCCCATTCCGAGCAGTTTAAAAGCCATATCGTCGGTGGTAGTGGGTTGGGCCTTTTCAAGCCACGTGGCGGCGCGCCGAACCGACGCTTCGGCGCTTTCAGTTTTGCGCCCATAAATCTGGATGGCGTGTATGGAAGTTACGGTTACCACAAAATCGCTGGACTCGATAGGAGGGCGGTGCGCGAGGGCGAACCAGTGGCCGTCTTGCTGCTGATGATCTTCCAGGAAGCGCGCGATCGCGTCGGTGGAAGGACTGGCGGGATAATGCGCAGCGGCCAACTCGAGCAGAATATAGCTCATGGTGTCCGAGTCTCCCGGAATGCCCACACCCAGCAGCACGCGATCGCGCCACCCATCGATGTAGTTCGCAATCGCCTTGACGTCGAACCGCGTGATTTCTTTGTTCACCGGGAATCCGCTCTTGCTCGCGGCCGCCACGGTCATGGCCGTGAAAACGTCGCTGTGGCAGGAAACGCAGCCGGACTTCTTCATGAAGGTCTGGTCGCTCGATTGGAGCAGAGGCAGGCTGCGCTCGACGGCCGCGCGGACCGAATGTGCCGGCACGGGCGAAAGCCTGGCGCAGGCAAATGGAGCGCCCGGCTTTGCGCCGGCCGCGATCAGCGCCTGCGTCACTGGATTCATGCCCTGGTTCTCGGCAAAGTCGAGCGCCGTACGCCCTTGCGGATTTTTGGCGTTCACGTCCGCGCCGTGCGCGATCAACTCCTTGATCATCGGCGCGGAAACGTCATCCGAAGCCGCCGCGAGCATGAGGAGCGAATTGCCGTCAGGATCTTTCGTATTCGGATCGGCGCCATGTTCCACGAGCATGACGGTCTCGCGGGCGTCTCCGTTGGGAGGCGAAAGGAAAACCGCGGCATTACTCAAATCGGCCCCGCTGAGATGGCGCATGAGCAGTCCAGAACACTCCGAACAACCAGACAAAAGGGCGTTGCACAAGGCGAGGGGGCCCGCCGCTCGAGCGTCTGCGCCGTGCGCCAGAAGCAGCTTCATGATGCTGGCGTCTCCCACGTAGGCGGCCTCGGCCAGCGGAGTCACGTCCCAGCCGACGAGGCCCGGCGAATGGGCTGACGGGTCGGCGCCGTGCTCCAGCAGCAGGTTGACCACGGGGGAGTTACCAAACTTTCCCGACGCCACCAGCAGCGCGGTCCGTTTGTCGCTCGATTGGGCATTCACCGCGGCGCCGCGTTCAATCAGGAGCTTCGTCTTCTTCAGGTCGTACGCCGCCCACATCAGCGCAGTCGCGCCGTCGTCGTTGGCCAGATTCGGATCGGCCCCGCCCGCGAGCAGGCTGCGCACTTCATCAGCGTCCCCGTAAAGCGCCGCGTACATGAGCGGCGTTGAGCCGCCTTGCCCCATCAGATTGCCGATCCTGGGATTTGCGCTCAACATTCTCTGAGCCAGCGCGCGGTCCCCATTCCGGATAGCTTCCATGATGCGCACGGCTTCGGGATTGGGAGGCGGCAAGGGCGCTTCACCCGAGTACTTGTCGGGCCACGCCGCGCCCTGGTCGATCCACTCTTTAATGATCTCGATCTGTGCGGGAGTCAGCGAACCGGTGAGAGGCATCTTGGGTCCGTATTCATTGCCGATCAACCGTCGATAAAGCCGGCTGCCAGCGCTGTTGCCAGGAGCGATGACCGCGATGGTTCCGCCGCGCAGGGCATCATTGCGCCGATCGAGCCGGAAACCGCCCATTTGTTGCGAGGGCCCGTGGCAACCGTAGCATTTGGCCCTGAGGATGGGCTGAACGTCGCGCCCGAAGTCAATTTTTGCAGTTGTTTGCGCGTCGAGCAGAGCGGGCGCTGCACGCCCAATCAGAATGGCTACAACGAGTCGCTTCACTACGGAACTGCCCCGTTTTAAATGAAAACTCCACCGTCTTGGGATGCGTGGCCAACATACGCCTACCGGGATTTGGTAGAAATAACTGGCAGGAACATGCTTGGGCGATGCGATGGGACTTGCGAGCGGCAGTTCGAGCATCGCCATCCCCGCGTCGTCCCAGGTCTTGGGAGCCGCGGTCGCCACTCCACTCCCTCGTTCTGTCTGACTACCTCGGATCTTCTTGGAACCACCTGGCAGAAAGAATCGACAGCGTGCCAACGCAACGACGCTCAGTGCGCCCATCACCCACCATCCCGTTAGCGGCCACCCGTCAGAGTTGGAAACCCTGGTGGTCAGGTGGTATCACGAGCCGACCCTCTGTGCAAACCTCCTTGCATAAAAATGTTGGTAGCACATGATATGTCCGGTTCAGTTAGCAAGTGAAATGTCCGCTTTTCAAGGGACACAT
>JBOGLX010000044.1:0-2703 GCA_050745765.1 Occallatibacter sp.
GGTGATTGAAGAACCCTTGGAGGACGGCGAGTTTCTGCCCCCGAGAGTGGCCGTCTCCGGCCGTCCGGTCGTTGCGTTGACCGTATGAGCCTCGACTACTCCCATTTCCTAACCCTCACCGCGCGGCCGGAAATTCTGATTCCGTCCTGGCAAATTCCATGGCCGCAGGTTGGATTCGCTGTGCGCACGGGGGAGAAGCCGTTCTCCATGTTGAAGAGCATCGCGGCGGCAGTACACGCGGTAGACCCGGGAATTGCGCTGGCGCAGCCTGAGACCATGGATCAAATCCGCGACGAGGCGATGTCCGGCGAGCGGTTTTCGCTGGTTCTCTTCAGCAGCTTCGCTGCGGTGGCGCTGCTGCTGGCGGCGCTGGGGATCTATGGCGTCACGGCGTTCTCCGTGGCGCAACGATCGCATGAAATCGCGCTGCGCATGGCTCTGGGCGCCACGCGGCCACGGGTGATTGCTCTGGTGCTGCCTGAAGGGTTGCCGCTAGCTGGGATTGGACTCGTGCTGGGGCTGGTGGGTGCGTATTATGTCGGGCGAGCCATGCTGAGCAAGCAAATACAGGATATGGATCGCCGAGCCCATATCCAGGAGCGCCTCCGTCAGGTCCAACACGATCACCGCAAGGGTGGGCAAATAGATGCGGCGAACATATTGCTGAGGTTCGCGATGTGCGGTCAATAAGCGGGCTGACGGCAGCGAGGAAATGCGGCACAGGTGCGCCGAAACGAACTTGGAGGTGAAGAATGGCCAGGGTTTTGAAATGGAAAGAGAAGTTGGCACGGGTTTTTGCGTCGCTGTTCTTTGCGGTGGTGCCGGCGTTCCCGCTGGGAATGTCCAAAGCCTCCCACGCTAATACGTCGCATTCGAGCCTCCTCGCAGTACGCACCTGATGACCGCTGCAAACGAAAGCACGTTCGAAACCTTGGCGCCCGGAAGGACCCTTGGAGCAAATGACGAGGGTACGGTGTCTATATGAGTGTAGACGAAGCTTATCGCGGTTCTAGGTACGGGCAGCCAGTCAACGAGAAAAGGGGCGTTGCGAGGGCGGCCGGTCCAGACGCGGAGATGAAAATGCGGCTAACGGGTATTGGGGCACGAATCGTTTTGGCTCTGGTTTCGGTTGGGCTGATCCAAGTCGCGGCCCCTGCGGGCCCGCAGACCGGGCAACTCTCTCCCAACTCGTTCGCGGTCAGCCACAGCGTCGTCGTGATCGGCCCGAACAGCCCGCTTTTTGACAGCGTGCTGCAAAAGGATTTTCCAGGCGTAAGCGAACTAACGTTCTTTGGCGCCATGCAGCCGCTGCTGGCCATCGTCCACAACAACACGAAGCGCGTTATCAAAGCCTACGTTGTCAAATGGACTATTACCAACGCCGATGGCTCGACGAGCGCCGCAGCCTTGTCGGTAATCTCCGAGGACCCCCTTGAAGAAGGGGGCGTAGCAGGCACGAGAACGGTCCTCGGCCCCGCGGGGACCGGTCTGGGCACCCAGTTGGTCTGCCCCTTCCGCGACTACTGGTCCAGGAGAGACTTTGCGGGGGCTCCGCCTGGCGCCGACCAGTCTACCTTCGTCGTGGATGCCCAATACGAGCCGCTCGTGGCTGAAGCAAGTACCGCCAGAAGCATTCAGACGACGCTCGACGGCGCCATCTTCGGCGATGGCGTGTTCGTCGGGCCGGATACTTCGAAGCTGTTCGAGCGGTTCGAGGCGGAGCAGAAGGCGGAAGTCGATGAAGCCAACTGGATGCTGACCCAGCTCAACAACGGCATAACGAACCAACAATTAACGGATGCTCTGAGCCAGCAAATTTACAACGGCCGCAACGCTACGGGCACCGACGACGCGAGCCTTTATACGGCCGCTCAAGGGCGCGCTGCAGAGGGACTGCTTGCCGACCTTCTGCAACAGGGCCAGCAGTACATGCGCGCAGTTGCCACTACGCTTGCCAAGGCCACCCCGGCCCTGCTTCGCAGGCAGACCACCCGCGCCGCCGCGGCCCGCGACCAGAAGCAGCCGGAGCACGGCGGACTCTAGGCTACGGAGGAGGACACATGCTTTCGCTTACGTTTCGGCGGGTGCTGGCTCCCGTCTGGCTCGTTGTCATATAGAACGATGAGGGCGTGCCGGGAAACCTCCGTCTCCGCTGCCTGCTCCAATGTTAGCATCCCTGCGCCCTGAGGACTGGCGCCAGGGCGTCGAGCTCCGGGCGCGTGCCGTAAGGTGGGGAAGCCTCGGAAGCGAGGGGACTGGAAAAGGAGGCCGTATGCGTTTTGTTCTGGCTGGCCTGATGGCGCTGACCATCTTCTGCTCTCCGCTGCTCTCGCAGGAGAGGTCCATTGTGTACAGCAACGGCTCGGCAACCGTCGCGGTCAACGACCCAGCGCCGCTTGCGCAGGCGATCATCGGCGTACGCGAAGAATATGGCTGGGTGGTTGACTACGAGGATCCGCCGTGGCAGAGCGGCGACCTCCACGACGTAAGCCCGGCCGCCTGGCACGCCGCCCACCCGGGCCGGCGCGGGTCGATGGAGCCTGACGGCGGCGCCTTCCAAAGCACCTACGCCGTATGCCCCGACATGTGGGGCTCGGCCAGCGAGGAGTTACAGGTTCTGAACAAGATCGTCTCCGACTATAACGCGAGCGGGAATCCGGGCAGGTTCATCGTCCGCGTGCAGACCGATGGGAGTTACGCGGA
>JBOGLX010000045.1:0-2439 GCA_050745765.1 Occallatibacter sp.
CCCGCTTTCGCGGGGATGAGTGCGTCCGTGAGGACGTTTTGTCAGCATAGTGGGAGTCTGTGCCATGTGAAGTCACGACACATGAAGCCGAAGGTAACTGCGTCGCCGCGAGGCGAGGTGGAGAGCAACCGGAGGCGAAGGACAGCCCGCAGGATAACGAACCTGTTTCGGCGGCGTGTAACGGCGAGCCTGCTCATTCATGGCGAAGCCTGGGACTGGAGACGGTCCCGACCGGACGCGCTGAGGTGACTGCGAAAGCGACATCCGGGAGCACAACGTGGATGAGGGCGGGATGTTCGGAAGGCAAAGCGGAATAAGCGGAGAGACCTGAGCGGCGTGTGCGAGCCGCTCAGGAGTCAGAGCCCTCATAGTACCGAAGCGGCGCGAGCCACGAGAGGGGCGGGAAGCAAAACCGCTCCGAGGGAAGGCGGGCAGGAAGGTGGATGCATGAAACCGGAGAGAAGCAAGAGAGCACCGACAGTGCCGCTTGCGGCTAAACAAGGTGCAGACCTCTGCGATCTTCGCGGCTGGAAAGCTTCGATCCCGATGGAGTGCATGATCTCGGCGCTGGCAACGGCGTCAAACGGCCGGTCGGCCGTTTGCGGCAGCCCTGTTGGTCGCGCACCCAACTGCGTTGACGCGAGAGATTCCCGATGAGGAAACTGCCGACTGGAGAGCCGTATGCGGGAAAACCGCCCGTACGGTTCGGAGGGCGGGGAGAGCCAAAACTCTTCCCGACCCCTATCGCTTTGAAAATTGTCGAAGCAAATTGACGAAGTTATAAGGAACAAGCCCTGACGCGGGCTCACTCCGTCTCGAGTTTGTGGGCGTCCGTTACGTGTAGCAGGCGGTTTTTCTCCGCCCTTGAAGCATCCCGCAATGCTTTTGGCGTGCCATGCTTCTCGCGATTTGCCGCCGCTTGCGTCCCGGCGTCCCTGCGTGTCTTAGCCTTCTTCACGCGCCGAAGATTGACAACTTCGCCCATGGTGCGCCGCATCCTTGAAGCGGCGGCCATTCTATCAGCGTTCATCCGGCCACAGAAGCCGCAGCGAGAGCGGCAAGCCGAAGGGCGCCGGCGAGGGGCCGCATCCCGCGCGCAGCATCGATGCCGGCCACAAGGGCGGCAAGGCTTTGATGCTTCCCCCGTGCTTCGCGCTCCAGTACAGTCCAGAATTCAGGTTCGAGGGCCACGCTGGTGCGGTGGCCGGCGATGGTGAACGAGCGTTTCTTCAGAAACGCCGCTTCGCCGCTTTCATCCGCCACCGCCTGCGCCCGCCATGGGATGGACCATTTCTTCTGCGCGCACCAGACGGTCGAACTCCTCCGCGCTCACGAAGCCGAGCTTTACCGCTTCTTCGCGCAGCGTCGTGCCGTTCCTGAGCGCGGTTTTTGCGACCTTCGCCGCATTGTCGTAGCCGATGCGGGGGGCGAGCGCCGTTACCAGCATCAGCGAGCGCTGGAGAAGCTCGGCGATTCGATCGCGATCGGGTTCAATGCCGTCGATGCAATGCTCCGCAAAACTCGCCGCGGCATCGCCGATCAGACGGATCGATTGCAGGAGATTGTAGATCAGCACCGGTTTGAAAACATTCAGTTCGAAATTGCCCTGGCTGCCGGCGACGGTGATCGCGACATGATTGCCCATCACCTGGGTGCAGACCATGGTGAGCGCCTCGCATTGGGTGGGGTTCACCTTGCCGGGCATGATCGAGGAGCCCGGTTAGTTCTCCGGCAAGCGAAGTTCGCCGATCCCCGAGCGCGGACCCGATCCCATCAACCGGATATCCTGCGCAATCTTGTAAAGTGAAACCGCAATCGTGTTGAGCGCGCCCGACATCTCCACGATGGCGTCGTGCGCGGCGAGCGCCTCGAATTTGTTCGGTGCCGTGACGAAGGGAAGCGCCGTCATCCTGGCCACCTCCGCCGCGAACGATTCGGCGAATTGCGGCGGAGAGTTGAGCCCGGTTCCCACCGCCGTACCGCCTTGCGCGAGCTGATCGAGACGCGGAAGCGCGGCTTCAACGCGCGCGATTCCATAGCCGACCTGGGCAGCGTAGCCCGAGAACTCCTGGCCCAGGGTAATCGGGGTCGCGTCCTGCAGATGCGTGCGGCCAATCTTGACGATCTCCGCGAAAGCTTCTGCCTTTTCGTCCAACGATGCCCGTAGCCGTCGCAGGCCGGGCAGGAGAACGCGATCGACTTCCATGACGGCGGCGATGTGCATCGCCGTCGGAAAGCAATCGTTGGACGATTGACTCTTATTGACATGATCGTTGGGATGGATGGGCGTTTTCGATCCCGGCACGCCGCCCAGCATTTCGATGGCGCGGTTTGCGATCACCTCGTTCGCGTTCATGTTGGTCTGCGTGCCGGAACCCGTCTGCCAGACCACCAGCGGGAATTCATTGTCGAGCTTTCCCTCCATCACCTCCTGGGCGG
>JBOGLX010000046.1:0-53829 GCA_050745765.1 Occallatibacter sp.
GAGTTTTTCCGCAGCCTGTTTAGCCCCTGCGGAGGCTTTCAAGATCGGACTCGCCTTCAATTCACCCTTTTTCCGCAGCCTGTTCAGCCGTGTCCCGTGGGCCTGCGGCCCACCCAAGGTGATGAAAATCAGGTGATTTTCGAAGCCGCCGGAACCCCGCGCCGTAGGCGCAACGTTTGTTAGCCCTGCGCTTCAGCGTGGGGTAACTGACCCCCAAAAATGTCTCCAGTCCCGTAGGGACACTGCCGCCGCCGGGCGGTTTTCGACCGTGCCCTCTCAAATCAGCGTGCGCCGCGCGGCCACCTGCGCTTGAGCGCAACAGAAAAATTGACCTCGCGCCGGCGAAAAATTGACGCGGCTTTCAAAAATCAAAGCCTGCGCAGCCGCTCGCACGCCTCGTCCAGCTCCGCGTCCTGCTTGGCAAAGCAGAAGCGCAGCATGTCTTCGCCGCGACCGGCGCGGAAAAACGCCGAGCCCGCAACCGCGGCCACGCCCGTCGCCGCCATCAGCGCGCGCGCCTTTTCGGCGGCGGTCTTGCCCGGCAGCCGCGTTGCGCGCGCCAGAATGTAATAAGCCCCCGGCGGAACGGCCGGGTCCATGCCCGCGTCCTCGAGCGCGCCCAGCAGCCGGCCCCGCTTCGACTGGTAGTCGGCCGCAAGCTGGGTGTAAAACCCCGGCGGCAACTGCTCCAACCCCACCGCCGCGGCCACCTGAAACGGCGCCGGCGCGCACACGTAGATCAGATCGTGAAAGTGCCCCATCGCCGGCATCCAGCGCGCGTCGGCGGTCACGTAGCCCAGCCGCCAGCCGGTCACCGAAAATGTCTTGCTGAACCCCGAAACCACAATGGTCCGCTCGCGCATCCCCGGCAGCGCGGCGGGGCAAATGTGCCGCGCGCCGTCGTAGACAAAGTACTCGTAGATTTCGTCGGTGATCACAAACAGATCGTGCTCGATGGCCAGCTCGGCCACGGCTTCGGTCTCGGCGCCGGTAAAGATTTTGCCGCTGGGGTTGGCCGGCGTGTTCAGCAGTATGGCGCGCGTGCGCGGCGTAACCGCGGCCTTCAGAGCGTCCACGTCGAGCGCCCAGTCGGGCTCGGCCAGCGCCACCAGCACCGGGTTCACGCCAATCGATTTGAGCGCGTTCACGTGGTAGCCATAAAACGGCTCGAACACGATCGCCTCGTCGCCCTCGTTGAGCAGCGCCATGGCCGCCGCGTGCAGCCCGGCCGTTGCTCCCGAAGCCACCATCGCTTCGCGCTCCGGATCGTAGTCCAGGCCGTAGTCGCGCTTCTGCTTGGCCGCTATCGCCTCGCGCAGCCGCGCAATCCCGTCGCAGCGCGTGTAGATGTTCTGGCCATCGTCGATGGCCCGGTGCGCCGCGGCCACCACTACCTCCGGGATCGGCGTATCGCAAACCCCCTGCGCCAGGTTGATGCCGCCGATGCGGTCGCACTCCGTCGTCATCGCGCGAATCTCGGACTGAAACGTGCCCGGCGCGAGATCGCTTAAATAAAGCCGTGAGGATTTTTGAGTTGTGGCCGGGGGCGCACCGGCAAGCGTGTTGGGCATGGCGAAGATCCTTATAAATTTATCTTACATTCCGGCGATCAGGTTCCCGGCATCCGCTTAATCGCTCACATCCCGCCCTTGCCCAGCAAAATTCCAATCCCGTAAGTCACCGCGCCCTCGAGAGCCCCTACGATCGTCATCTCGAGCCCCGACGACCACCACGACCGCACCGTAATCAGCGACTTCGCCGCGCCCACGGCAAAGTGCGCAGCCAGCGAAACAACGGCCGCCGCAATCACCGCCGGCACTCCCTGCATAAAGAAGAACGGGATCACCGGAATGGCCGCACCCACCGCCGTCGAAAGCGCGCCCGAAAGAGCCGAGACCGTGGGATTCGAGAGCGCCTCTTCCGACGACCCCAGCCGCTCGCCGGCCAGCGCCCGCAGCAACTGTTCCGGGTCTTCGGCGATATGGTTCACCATGTGGTGCGCGTCTTCCTCCGGCAGCCCCTTCACCTGGTAGTAGAGCGAGAGCAGCTCCCGCGCCTCCGGGTCGTTCATCTGGATGGCTTCGCGCTCGCGCGACACTTCGGCAAGATAAATCTCGCGCTCGCTCTTGGCCGCCAGATATGCGCCCGAGCCCATCGACAAGGCCGATGCGATCAGCCCCGAAAGCCCGGCCAGCAGCACATAGTGGCTGGTCTGCGCCGGGTCGCCCATGGTCGCGCCCGAGACGCCGGAGACGATCCCGAAGATCGCGCCCAGCCCGTCGTTCACCCCATAAATCGCGTCGCCGATCCACGATCCCGGATGCTTGCGCCCCTGGCTGCGCTTGGCCAACAGCTCCTCGAGCACGGCCTTGGGATCGATCCTGGGCGCGCCCGCCGGAGCCGTGTAGTGCCCGCGCAGCAGCGATCCCAGCTCCCGATAATGATCCTTCTCGTCCTCGATCACCTGGTCCAGGATCGCAATCGACCCCTCGTCGCCCAGGGCCTTCAGTTGCTCGCCGTAGTTGGCAATGTGCCGGCTCTCCTCGATCTCCAGCCGCCTCAGCGCCATGCGCACCCCGCCCGCCCGGTTGGCCAGCGAGTTTGCGTCGCCGCCGGGGCTGCCCGCGTACTCGGGAACCATGCCCCCCAGCTCCTCGATGCGCCCCGCCCACAGCGCCGCGTGCTCCTCCTCGGCCGCCGCCAGGTGGCGCAGCACCTGCGCCCGCACCGGGTCGTCGTCGCGGTCGGCCAGCGCCTGGTAAGTCCGGAAGCCCTCCATCTCGGCCTGCCAGTTGCTTTCGAGAGCAGCTAGAACCTTCTTCAGCCTGACGCCGCTCAACGTTGACGAAGTAGCCACGGGACTCTCCTTGCCTCGATGCGAAAACCTGACGCGAGAACTGGGCATTTTGTACCTCTGAGAATACGGCATTTTCGCTCCGCCCCGCACCTCACGCAGCGCGCATCTGTGGCTTCCGCGGCTGGTCCGGCGTGAACCCCTTCGGAAAGACGGTTCTTCCTTGTCCCTTCAACTTCGATACAGACGCGCCTCAGTTCAAGGCATTCCCAATCACCGGGCGGATGAACATGCGCTCCAACACGGTCGGTTCGGCGTTCCGGGCTCAACGATGCGGGTTCTTCCCTTTGGAGGGCTCCCGCCTTCGGCTTTCGGCGCGAAACTTCGTTTTTGCGCCGATTTTTTCCAGGCTTCGACGGCGGTTTCGCGGACTTTTTGCCGCTGAGCGCAATCCCCTCCTCGACAATCGAGAATTGCAGCCTGCGCTCCTGCGCCAGAATGCGATCGAGAATCACCTGCACCCGATCCCCGGCGCGGAATCGCCGCCCCCAGCGCTCGCCCACGACCTCGTGCGTGTTCTCCCGCCACGTATAGCGGTCGTCGCGCATCGTGTCGATCGGAACCAGCCCCTCGACAAATAAGTCCGTGAGCTCCACAAACAAACCGAACTTTGCCGGGTTCAGCACCAGCGCGGCAAACTCTTCCCCCACGCGGTCCTGCATAAACCGCACCTTCTTCCACTCCACTAACTCCCGCTCCGCCTCCGCTGCCCGCCGCTCCGTCTGGCTGCACTCTTCCGCAATTTGCGCTAACTCAGCCTCCGCAATCGGTGGTTCCTTCAATAAATCGGATCTGTCATGCGGATGTTTCAATAAAAATGACCTGTCATCCTGAGCGGAGCGCAGCGGAGTCGAAGGATCTGCGGTTGTCCTTTTTTGTGTCACCACAGAACTGGGCGCCCCCAGTCTCGATTTTGAGACCTGGGATTTCAGAAACTCAGGCGGGCCGCCTTCATTCGGATGCGTCCACGGAGAACTCATCCGCCCCGGAGTAATAGTTCCCTCGCCGCGCACCCCGCCCCGCAGCAACGTCTTAGTGATGCGGTGCACAATCAGGTCCGGATAGCGCCGAATCGGTGAAGTAAAGTGCGTATAAGTCGGCGCCGCCAGCGCAAAGTGTCCTTCATTCACTTCCGAGTAGCGCGCCTGCCGCAGCGAGCGCAGCATGAGATAACTCAGAATCCGTTCCTCGGGCTTGCCCTCGATCCGCGCCGCCAGCTTCTGATACATCCGCGGCGTAACGGCAATGTCCTCGGGAACCTCGTGCTGGCGCGGGTTGCGGCCGCGCCCACGCGATTCACGCCGTTCGCCGCGCGTCTCGATCCGCCGCACCGGCAGCGCACCCAGCCCAAGCGAGTAACCGAAGCTCGCAGCCAGCTCTTCGAATTGCACCACCCGCCGCGGCTCCGGCTTCTCATGGATGCGGTAAATCGACGGCACGCCCATATCCTCAAGCCATGTGGCCACGCACTCGTTGGCCGCGAGCATAAACTCCTCGATCAGCCGGTTAGCCCAGGTCCGCTCCGCCCGCGTTACCCCGCGCATCTGCCCTTGCTCGTCGAACTCGATCACCGGCTCGGGCAGATCGAAGTCGATGCTGCCGCGCTCCTCGCGCCGCTTATTCATCTGCATAGCCAGCTTGCGCATCAGCTCGAACGCGGGAGTAAGTTCCGTATAACTCGCCCTGGCTTCCGGGTCGCCCTCGAGAATGGCATGAACCTTCCTGTAAGTCATCCGCGCCGCCGAGCGCATAACTCCCTCGCCAATTTCATAACTCTCGATGTTACCTGCGGCGTCGAGCTGCATAATGCAACTTAGAACCAGCCGGTCCTCGCCCGGCCGCAGGCTGCAAATGTCCGTCGATAGCTCCTGCGGCAGCATGGGAATGGCGCGATCCGGAAAGTAAACGCTGGTGCCGCGCAGCCGCGCTTCCAGGTCGAGGTCCGTATCCGCGCGCACGTACTCCGCCACATCGGCAATGTGTACCTGCAGCTCGTAACCGCCGTCTCCGCGCTCCGCCGCCAGCACCGCATCGTCAAAGTCCCGCGCCGTCTCGCCGTCGATGGTAATGATCGGCAGCGAGCGAAAATCCCGCCTTCGCGCAACTTCCGCCGGGTCCAGATGAGCCACAGCCCGCGCCTCCGCCAGCACCCCCTCCGGAAACACCCGCGGCAACTGGTGCTTGCGGATCGTCATCTCCACATCCACGCCAAAATCGTCCGGCGAGCCCAGAACTTCCATTACGCGACCCACCGGCGGCCGCGTCGGCGTTGGCCAGCTCGTAATCTCTACATCCACCACCTGCCCCTCAAGGTCCACGTCGTCCGCTGCCCCATCCTTTGCCCCATCCTTTCCGCTTCTTTTGCGAAAAGGACGGGAATCCTCTTGAGCCGGGTGCCCCACCCACGCCGCGTCTTCGTTTTTGCGGCTAGGGTGGGCGGCCTCGGCTCCCAGCACCCGATGCGGCGTAGCAGATTCGCCAGCCGGAGGAATCTCCTGCCCAAAAGGAATCAGGACTGGCTGAGTCATCCGCTCATCGAAGGGAACCACCGTGTGCGCCGACGCCCGATCCTGCCGCGCGTAGTGAAAAATACCCACGACGGTCGGGTTGCGCCGCTCAATCACGCGCACAATGCGGCCCAGCCTGCGCCCATCCCCCCGCGGAGGCTCCAGTTCCACCAGCACCTGGTCGCCCTGCATGGCTCCGCCGATCTCATTCGGCGGAATAAAAACATCTTCCCGCTCGCCGCCGCGCGCCGCCCCTTCACCGCGATTGGGCCGCACAAACCCGTAGCCGTCGCGATGCAGATCGAGCCGTCCCGCAACCAGGTTCTCGCGCGGCCCCGCTGTACGCCGAACCGCTCCGGGAATGCTCCACGAGTCGCGATCGAGCTTGACCAATGCGCCGCGCGCCGTCAGCCGGGCCAGATGCTCCAGCAGAAGTCGCCGCTCCCGTCCGCCCCCCAGGCCAAGTTCGCGCACCAACTGCTTGTACCCCACCTTGCCCCCGGCCGAGCGGGCAATCCGCGCCACCAGTTCGCCGTCGGTCATACGTCCATCTCTCCTGTCCTCAGACCAGGCCATCGCCAGGAGTGCAATTGCACATGGAATCGTAGTATCGTAACAGGTGTTTACCGGGTAAGGCCCGTTTGGCGGGGCCGCTCGTCGAACCGAGGCGCTTCGTCATAAAATAATCGCAACGGTGCAAGCTTTTAAGGACCGCGCAAGACCTGGATCGCAAGACCTGGATTTTGACCGGCATTTTCGATGGATGGCCCGCGCGGGAGAGCGGAACCCTGCAATCCGACTGTCCACGCATCTTCAGGTCCAGGTAAGCGCCCTTGCCTTGGCAATTCACCCGTCCCGCGAGGGCAGAAAAGGAATCGTCTTGAACGCTATGTGGAAACCCAGCCAGACCGGATCGATCACTCCCAATCCTACTCCCGAACCCGTCCGCCCTGCGCCGCCGAGCCCGTCCGTTGAAACCGCGAGCCGGACGCAGGCCGCCGCCGCCACCGCCACAGATCAGGCCACCATTGGCAAGGGCCTGTCCATCAAGGGCGAGATCACGGGTTCCGAATCGCTGTACATCGACGGCAAAGTCGAGGGCAGCATCAACCTTCCCGGCAACCGCGTTACGGTGGGCCGCAACGGCCAGGTGGCGGCCAACGTCACCGCCCGCGAGGTCGTGATCCTCGGCAAAATTCGCGGCAACGTCAGCGCCACGGACCGCGTCGACATCCGCGCCGAGGGCTGGCTCTCCGGTGACGTTGCCGCGGCGCGCATCAGCATCGAGGACGGCGCGTTCTTCAAGGGCGGCATCGACATCCGCAAGCCGGAAGCGGCCAGGCCGGTGGCCGTGGCCAGCACAAACGCGGCAGCGCCGGCCGTACCCGAAATGGCTAAGGTTGCGCACTCGTAAGCGTCTGTAGCCCCAGCTCGAACGCAGGCGCTGCAGCGCTCGCCGCAGTGTCTGCGCGTCGATGCGCGCTCATCCCATCCCCAGCCTTCGCATCGCCACCCTCGGCAGTGCTGACCCGGTCTTCTTCAGCACCCACCTGGCGATGAGCAGCCAGATCGCGCTCCCGGCAATCGCCATCCCCAGGTCGATGAGCCGCAGGTGCGTAGCCAGCGGCGTACCGGGCACGTGCGCCAGGAGGACCCGCAGCCCCCAGATCGCCAGCCACACCGCGCCGCCTCCACCGAGCGCGGCCAGCAGGCAACGGCCCATCTCGGCATAATCGAGGCTGGCAAGCGAAACCATCCGCCGCAGGTGCAAGAGCGCGGCGATGGTGCAGGTTTGCATCGTAATGCCGATATCGGATGCGATGGCCAGGCCCATCGGGCCCAGGTGGCGATAAAGCGCGGCATAGATCGGCAGCGACACGACAGTCACTATTGTTCCCGCAACCATGGGCACGAACGTATTGCCTGCTGCGTAGAAGGCGCGCGAATATATGGCCTGCGCCGACCAGAGAAACAGAGAGAGCGAGAAGATGGCGAAATAGAGGGCGCAGTGGGCGCCGTCGGCAACCGAAAAGCGTCCGCCGGTGAAGACCAGATCGATAACCGGCCTGCCCAGCACGATCATGGCTGAAGCGGCCAAAAGCCCGAGAGAAGCCACGCGCGAAACCGAGTCCGCAACTCCCGTCGCGAATTCGAATCGCCGCTTCTGTGTCCACAGGCTGGCGAAAAAGGGCATCGACGCCGCGGCGGCGGCCTGAGCCAGCATGGCCATGGGCGCCGTGAACAACTGCTTGGCGTAGGTCATCAGCGACACTGCCCCGCTGGTAGAGGAGGCGAAGTAGTCGATAATCCAGTTGTCGGCCGTCACCAGCGTGACGCCGGCCATCAACGGCAGCGACAGTCGCACCCATTCGTGCAGGCCCTCGTCGTGCCAGTCGAGCATAAAGCGGAAGCGCGTGCCGGCGCGGCGGGCAAAAATCCAGTTAAGCAGAAACGGCCCCAGAAGCGCCCCGGCCACCGAACCGATTGCCAGCGATGAAACGCCGATGCGCTTGACCAGCAGAACGCCGCCCACGATCGGCCCCAGCCCGTAGATCAGCGGGGCCACGGCCTGCACGCTGAACTGCTTGCGCACCAGCAGCACCGCGCCGAATACCCCGCCCGCAAAAAAACACAACTGCGCCGGAAGCAGAATGCGCGTCAGCAGCACCGTCAAAGCGGCTTTCTTCGCGTCGTAGCCATGGAACATCCAGTGCACGTACCACGGGGCAATCACCTCGGCGATGACGATCGCGCAGCCCAGCACCAGGTACATCGTCGATAAAATCACCGAGAGGGAGCGATTGCTCTCGGCTTCGCGGCCCGTTTCGCGATAGCGCGTGAGAATGGACACAAAGGTGATTGAAGCCGCGCCGCCAACCAGAAAATAGGAGATCTTGTCGGGCAGCACGAAGGCGGCATTCAGAGCGTCGGCCTGCATCCCGCTGCCAAAGAGCCAGACAATGTACTTGAGCCGCGCCAGGCCGATGAAACGCGACAGCAGCGTCGACACCATCAGGATGACGGTCGCCGAAAAAATGCTGTGCGCATGGGAGGGGCGCAGCATCCGCAGGCCGCGCTCCCACCACGTTTGCGCGCGCGCCGAAGGTTGGGTTGAAGGCGACTCGGCCACTTGTGTCGATTCTATAGGCGGCCGCGGTTTCTCCTGGCTCCGGGCTCCGGCGGCCTAACAAACGATGAATTAGACAGTCGCCATCCGCCGCGTATGCTGTTCCCATGAGAATTTCCGCTGGATTCGCACTTGTGCTGCTCGGATTCGCCGCCGCGGCCGCCGCGCAGCCGATCCATACGCAAGTCAGGGCGCAAGTCAGGGCGCAAATCAGGGGCCGCGGCGGCATCGTCCTTCCCCCGCCGCCGGAGGTAAAGAAGATTCCCGTCACCGACGACTACTTCGGAACCAAAATCACCGACGATTACCGCTGGCTTGAAGACGCTAAAAGCCCCCAGACGCAGGCCTTTATCAGCGAAGAAAACCGCTACACCGACCGCTACATGGAGCAGGCGCGCATCCGGCCGCAAATCGCCGACGACCTCCTCGGCCTGGTGCAGGTCTCCGCGTGGACGCTGCCCGTGACGCGCGGCGACGACTACTTCTTCACCAGGCGCCTGGCCGGCGAAGGCCAATCTTCGATCTACGTGCGCCACGGCTGGACGGGAAAAGACCAGCGCCTCGTCGATCCCGCACAGCTCAGCACCGATCCCAACATGTCCGTGACGCTCATGGCCGTTTCGCACGACGGCTCCATGCTGGCCTACGGCGTGCGCCAGGGCGGCTCCGACTCGACCGTCATCCACTTTTACAACGTAAAAACCGGCAAAACTCTGCCCGACGCCATCGCCCGCGGGCTCCATTGGTCAACCAACTTTACCCCCGACGGCAAAGGCCTCTACTACACCACCACCGATCGCCAGGGGTCCAGGCTCTACCTGCACACGCTGGGCACGTTCACCGAAGCACAAGACGAGCTCGTCTTCGGCAACGAATTTCGCGGCGAGCAGCTTGGTCCCAACGACCTGCTGGATGCAACCATCAGCGGCGATGGGCGCTATCTGGTCGTGGAAGTCGATCACGGCGTACCCGCCAAGAGCGTGGACATCGTTTACCGCGACCTGACCAAGCCGCATTCCTTCTTCATCGTCCTCACCTGGGGAATCGACGCGCGCTTCTCCGCCATCGAAGACAAGGGCCAATGGTTCGTGCTCACCGACTACAAGGCGCCCAACGGATGCATTTACCAGGCCGACCCAGGCATTATGCCCGAAGCATGGACGACCATCGTTCCCCAGGGCCAGGACGCCATCCAGAATTTCAAGATCGTGGGCGGAAAGATGTATGTGCAGCGGCTCAAGGACGTGAAGCCGGAAACCACCGTCTACTCGCTCCAGGGCAAGCGGCTCGGCACGCTGGCCTTCGACAGCATCGGCTCCGTCTCCCCCATCCGCGGCCGCACCACCGGCCGCTACGGCTTCTTTAGCTTTCAATCGTTCATCGTCCCCCCCACGCTCTACCGGCTCGACACCGAAACCGGCAAACGCGAGCTCTTCGCCCAGACCAAAACCACCTTCGACTCCAGCCAGTACCAGCTCAAGCAGGTCTTCTACACCTCGAAGGACGGCACGCGCATTCCCATGTTCATCGCCGGCAAAAAAGGCTTGAAGCAGGACGGCGCCGAGCGCCTCCTGATGACCGCCTACGGCGGATTCGACGTCAGCGAAACGCCGGTCTGGAATCCCATGTACGCCTGGTGGATCGAGGAGGGCGGCTGGTTTGCCCTGCCCAACCTGCGCGGCGGCGGCGAATACGGCGAAAAATGGCACCAAGCCGGCATGTTCGCCAAAAAGCAGAACGTCTTCGACGACTTCTACGCTGCGGCCGAGTATCTGATCGCCAACAAGTACACCTCGCCCCAACACTTCGCCATCTGGGGCAGGTCCAACGGCGGCCTCTTGATGGGCGCGGCCATCACCCAGCGCCCCGATCTGTTTTCCGCCGTCGTTTGCGGCTACCCCCTCCTCGACATGCTCCGCTACCAGAAGTTCGAGCAGGGCCTGCACTGGGTCACCGAATACGGCTCGTCCGATAACCCAGCCCAGTTCAAATACCTCCTCAAATATTCGCCCTATCAGAACGTGAAGCCCGGCACGCCTTACCCGGCCGTCCTGTTCTTCACCGGCAGCGACGACACCCGCGTGGACCCGCTGCACGCGCGCAAAATGACGGCCCTCATGCAGTCCGCCTCGTCCAGCGGCCGCCCCATCCTGCTCCGCTACGGCCTGGCCGGCGGCCACTCGGCCGGCGTCGGCGTCGACCAGCAGATTCAGGACTCGACCGCCATCCTCACCTTTCTTTGGACGGAAACAGGACAGCCAGACTCGCCAAAGTGACGCTGGGCTGCACAGGCAACCCTAAAGGTCCATAGCGAAGATTGTTCCTGGGTAACCTCATGCCAGCGCGCTCCACCACCGATAAGGTAGACACGGAATCGGATCGGCAAGCCCGCCCGTCTTACCGATCACTGTGAAATATGAGGTTCTTCTCGTATGCGGCCGTTTCGCTCGGTGGACAAAGCATCTAAGCCGACCATGAGAGGCCAAGTCTGGAGTTGGCAATATAGCCGCATCGATCCAACGGGCCCGGAGCTGCGATGCTAAACGCCGAATTGGAAACCGCGCAAGACGACTTGGGAACGGAAGGCGCACGACTGGCTGCGCTTGTGTCGACCGGTATATTGGACACTCCGCCCGAGCCCTGCTTCGACGCCATTACCCGTCTCGCCGCCGAGTACTTCCGCGCCGATACCGTGCTTCTGGGTTTTGCGGACGAAAGCCGCGTCTGGATCAAATCCTTCTGGGGTGAGCCGATCCGCGAGCAGCCGCGGGAGCGCTCGATCTTCGAAATGGTGCTCGCCGAGGACGGCCCGGTCGTTGTGCCGGACGTTTCAAAGCATCCTCAGCTCAAGGGCCACAGGCTGCCTTTGCGCAGGCTCGAAGCGGCTTCGTTCGCCAGCGCCCCGGTCCGCTCCACCGAAGGCAAAATTCTGGGCGAGCTTACTATCTACTCGTGCGAGCCTCGCCAACCCATGGCCCTCGACCAGTTGCGCATGTTGGAAAGCCTTGCCGACATGGCCGCCGGGCAGTTGGAGCTGCGCCGCCTGCGCAACAATTGCACCGTCCTGCGCCCCGCCCGCAACGGCAAACACGCCGCCCATCCCGCGCCCGGCGAGGCCTCGCCGCGTCCCACCTGGCCGCGCGGAATCGACCTGCGCCGCGCCCTCGAAAAACACCAGTTCGTGCTCTATTACCAACCTGAAGTCGACCTCGGCACCCGCCGCATCGTCGGCCTTGAAGCCCTCATCCGCTGGGTCCATCCCGACCGCGGCATCATCCCCCCCATGGACTTCATCCCCCTCGCCGAGGAGACGGGGATGATTCTTCCCATCGGCGATTGGGGGCTCTCGGAAGCCTGCAACCAGATCCAGGAGTGGTGCCGCGAAGACCCGCGCCAAGACTCGCTGCGGGTGTGCGTCAACCTCTCCGCCCAGCAGTTCTCGCGCGAGGGGCTCACCGATCACGTCGAGGCCCTGCTCAGTCGTGCCGGCGTTTCCAGCCGTCAGCTCGGCCTCGAGTTGACCGAATCCAGCCTCATGTCGGACATGCGCACTTCGCTCGAAGTCCTCGGCGACCTCCGCCGGCTCGGCGTTTCCCTCCTCGTCGACGACTTCGGCACCGGCTACAGCTCCCTCAACTACCTCCACTCTTTTCCCTTCGACATTCTCAAAATCGATCGCTCCTTTGTCGGCCGCATCGCCGAAGGCGACCAGGCCCTGCAGATCGTCCGCACCATCGTCGAGCTGGCCCGCTTCATGGGCATGGACGTGGTCGCCGAGGGCATCGAGACTTGCGAGCAGTATGCGCTGCTGCGCAACCTGGGCTGCCGCTACGGACAGGGCTTCCTCTTCTCGCGCCCACTGCCCGCCGACCAGATCGGCCAGTTGCTCCACCTCCCCGGACGCATCCTCCCCGAACCGCTCGCCACTTAAATCAGCCCCCAACCGACCCTCGATGCACCTCCAAACCGCACTGCAGGAAATAAGACTGAATAGCGGCCATCCGCGAACCTGCCAACTCGCCAACCCCCAGAGGTGGGGGCCAACTCGCCGAATTTGTCCACCAGCTGAGCATTCCCTTCGCCTCGGTCCACTCAGCCAATTCCAATCTGGGACCGTCGACGAACCTTCCCTTTTGCGGAATTTCCGAAATTCCCAGATGCCGAAAATCTCTCATGCAATTCGTGGCCCCGCATTACGCTCGAACTCATGCAGCAGCTCGCAGAGCCCGCGCCCTCCCCCAACGCACCAAGCTTTGCCGGCCTGCTCGCAGCCCTGGCCGCGCCCACGCCATCCAAATCCGAACCCGCATGGGACGACACCGCTCTCGCCGATGACGTCGCTACCTTGAGCTATGAGAAGGCGCTCAAGTCGTTTGCGCGCTACAGAGCGCCCGATCCCGGCGATTGGCCGCGAACCCCGCCGCCGGCGCCCCAACCATCTCAACTTCAAAGCGCATCTACAGGCTTCGAACCCGCGGAGGGCTGTGAAACCGCGCCGCTGCCCGCGCAAACCGAGTCCACATTCGCCACCCGGAACCTCAAATCCGCCAGCATCACCATCCGCCTGAGCGAAGCCGAGTGCGCCCAGCTTCGCAACCGCGCCGCTGAAGCCAGCCTCACCATCTCCGCCTATCTCCGCTCCTGCACCTTCGAGGCCGAGTCGCTTCGCGCCCAGGTTAAGGATGCATTGGCCCAGTTGCGTCCCGTCGCAGCCGCGTCCGAGGCGCTTTCGCCTTCGCCGCCCAAATCTACCAGCCGCTCGTGGCTCCGCCGCCTCCTGAGCCATTAGCCGCATTCCAGCCGCAAGCCCTGACTTCCACTCCCGTTTCCCTAACCCCTGACCCCTAACCCCTATTCCCTATTCCCTGTTCCCTGTTCCCTGTCTTTTCACTCCACTTCCAGCACCAGGCACTTCAAGTACTCGGTCTCCGGCAAATTCAGCACCACCGGATGGTCCGGCGCCGCGCCGCGCCGCTCCAGCAGCCGCACCCGCCTGCGCGCATCGGCCGCGGCCGCGGCCACCGCGGCCTCAAACTCCGCCCACCCCACATGGTGCGAGCAGGAGCAGGTCACCAGCAGCCCTCCCGGCCGAGCCAAACGCAGCGCCCGCAGGTTCAGCTCCTTGTAGCCGCGCAGAGCGCCCTCCACAGCGCGCTTTGTCTTGGCAAAGGCCGGCGGGTCCAGCACGATCGCGTCGAATCGCTCACCCCCCTGCGCCCAGTCGCGCAGAATCTCGAAGGCGTCGGCCACCATCCAATCCACTTCGCCGCGCAGCCGGCTGCGATTGGCCTTGAGGTTCTCTTCCGCCACTTCCAGCGATGCGCGCGAAGTATCGATGCCGGTCACCTGCCGGCACACTTCTGCCAGGTGCAGCGCAAACCCGCCCTGGTAGCAGCACACGTCCAGCGCCCGGCCGGTCGCACCCGCTCCGCCCGCCAGTTTCCGTGCCCACTCCCGTGCAGCCGCGTAGTTCATTCGCTGGTCGAGGAACGCGCCCGTCTTCTGCCCCGCATTCGCGTTGAATCGGAACACAAGGCCGCCCATACGAAAGTTGACGTCAAGGCCGGCTCCAGAATCCGCGCCCGCCGCCGGCGCATTGTCTCCTGCGCGCCACAGCGGCTCACCAGCCGGCGCCGGCAATCCCTCCAGCTCTCGAATGCGCGGATCGGGCCGCTCGACGATCGCCGTCGGCGCCAGCTCCTCGCAGAGCACGCGCACACACGTATCTCTCACTTTGTCAGTGAGCAGCCCTCGCGTCAGCCGCTGCACGACCACCAGCTCACCGTATTTGTCCGCGACCAGCCCCGGCAGTTCGTCGGCCTCGCTGAAGCAAAGCCGGCAGGCGTCGTTTTCCGCTGTAAGCATCGATCTGCGCCGGCCAATGGCTCTGCGCAGCCGCGCCGCCAGCAATTCCAGCCACCCCGCCTCATCGATCGCCTCGCGCGAGACCATGCGCAGCGCAATCTGCGATCGAGGACTGTAAAGCGCCGTTCCCAGCAGGATTCCCCGATTGTCGGCCACGTGCAACAGCCCGGCCACCGGCGACAGCGCGGCCACCGGCAACAGCGGGGGAGGATCCACAGAACCCTCTTCGGCCGCGCCCGCCGGCAGTTCCACGGCCTCCACATCGGATGCGTAGACCCACAGATGTCCCTGCCGCAGCCTGTCGGCCGCCCGCCGGCTGATGCGTGCTTCCACTCGGGCGTCCGCCCGCGTGCCGCCGCCGGCCTCACGCACAGCAGTTGCTTCGCCTTCCGCGCCTGGCCTGCCCCCGCTTCGCGGCGCTGCGGCCCTCTGGCCCTCCGTCCGCTTTCCAGCCCTCAAACGTTCAGACGCCGCGGGCTTCCCCGCCCCGGTCGCCCGATGGTCCTGCCCGGTCTCAAGTTTGTCTCGCCTCGCCATAGGCTCCTTCTACGCCTTGACCGAGCCCTTCTGCGTCTTGGCCGAGCCTCGTCCGAGCTTTGTCCACCCCGGGAGCCCGCCGCGGCGAGTCGAGCCACGCATCTACCTTACCAGCCCGTGGTGGAAGTCCGGTTTTGAAAGGGCACGACTTCAGTCGTGCCATAAATGCCACAAAATCAACGCGGCTTTAGATGGGATGAGACGGCTGGTCTCGCGGGAGCAGCTAAGTTGTCCACAACGCACTCGAGGGTGCAAAAAGGAGACCAGCCGATGAAGCATAGCAAGAAAGCACAGCAAAAGGGAAAGGCGAACGCCAGTTGATAGACACGATACCGACACCATTTGGCAATTTGGACGCGCAAATCTTGCAACAAGACCCATGGCAAGGTTTGCTCAGCCGTTGCATTGATCGAATCAATTCATCTAGGACGAATCCAGATGAAGTGTGAGGGGCAACTTATGAAGACTGTCGGGCTGTCTGCGGCGAAACAACGGCTTTCGCAACTTGTCGAAGAAGCGCAACGGGGACAAGCGGTAGGCATCACCTGCCGCGGAGTGCTAAAAGCTGTCCTGATGCCCGCTCCCCGCACGGCCAAGCGGCCTTTGGCCGATCTCTTCGCGTCTTTGCGCGGCAGCATCGCCCTGCCCGAGGGCGCCGCTGCGAAGAATTGGGCGAAGAGCTTGATTGAGGAAGGCAGGCGCTTGTGACGGGCTCCGTCAGCGGTTTTGTTCTGGATGCTTCCGTGGCCCTGGGCTGGTTAATCGACGATTCGCAGTCTGGGGACCCGCAACCCGCGTATGCAGGACGGGTTCAGCAGCGGATGATCGACGGATCGCGGCCGGTGGTGCCTGTTCATTGGCACCTGGAGATGGCCAATGCCGTCCTTACGGCGTGGCGGCGGAAGGCCCTGCGCCGGGAGACATCGGAGATTCTGAGCAACATTGCCGCTTTGTTGTCCTTCATGGAGACGGACGAGATGCCGGACGACATCGGCACGCTGGTGGGCATGGGGCACCGCCAGCAACTCACTTCGTATGACGCGGCTTATGTGGCGCTCGCCGGGCGGCGCAATCTACCGCTGGCGACCGAAGACAGCGCCATGATCTCCGCTGCGCGCGGCCTCAAGATTCCTATCCTGACTTGATTGCATGGCCAGCTCGGCGGCTTGCCGTCGAGGCTCAATGCAAAAGAAGGGATCCGCCGTGGCGGGTCCCCTCTTCTTGAATGGGTTAAAAAGCTGCCTTAGAACGTGATGTGCATGCCCAGGATGACATTTCTCGGCACCTGGTATCCATAGGGCTTGCCGTACTTGCTGTCAATAGTGATCGGACCGGTGCCTGTGCCGTTGAGGCTGCCCGTGTTCATGTCGGCGGTATAGTCATACTTGCTCATGGCCGCTGAATAGAAGTCGAGGCCGTTGCCAATGAAGAGTCCGCCAGGCATGATGAAATTGCTGCTCGAATAGTCCGAGTCGATTTCCTCCCAGTATTCGACGACCTTGTGCTCGTTGAGCATGTTGGTGAAGGTGGCGTCGAAACTGAGAGTGCTCTCCTCGCCTATCTTGAAGCTCTGCTTGAGGTTGAAATCCGTGTCAGTGTACCACGGCGTCCGCTTGGTGTAGGGCGCGCTCGTGGTAATCGCGCCGGTAGTTGGGTCCTGGGTCACGTCGATCCACTTTCCGCGGTCGACGATGTCGACTGGGAAAACTGGCTGACCCGCGGCGGAGTCGCCTACGTCGAGTTCGCTGGTGAGCGGCGTGCCGCTGTAGGCGAACTGCGTGATGCCGAAGTCGGTCACGAACTTCCTGGCCCACGGCAGGTCGTAGTAAGCGTAGCCTTTGAGCGCGTTGGGCCGGTCGGTCGGCAACAGTCCGCTCGACGAAGTGCCATTTGCATTGAACTGGAAGTACGGCTCATCGAACGCGCGGCTGTTGTTCGGGGCGTTGCGGCCGCCGCCGCCGTCACCAAGGTCGGAGCTGCTCAGTCCCGAGTAGTTGCCGCGGAAGTTACTCCAGGTGTAGGAGAACATTCCCATCCAGTGCTCGCTGATGTTTTTCATCAGCCGGAACTCGATGCCGTCGTAGCTTCGCGCCGCAGGCGACTGTTGTTGCGCCGTCGGGCAAGTATTGCTCACGCAGTCCGGGGGGGTGCCGTACAGGAAGTTCCAGTATTTGTTGAAGGTTGTGTCAACGCCCTCGCCGGGATTGATGATGACGAAGGTTTCGCCGACCGAGGGATTATAGATGGCTGCATCTTCAATGGCCGAGTCCAACCTTCGTCGATCCCATCTGGCTTCAAAAGCGAGGTTCGGACGGACCAGATAATCCACGCCGAAGCTGCTGTCGTGCTGCGCGTAGGGCTTGAGGCCGGGGGCCGTGCCCTCTTCAGTCTCAGTACATGTGGAACAGGTGGTGGGGTTGGCGCGCATGTTCAGGCTTTCCAGGAACGTCAAGCCTGACGGGGTCGAGCCACTTGCCCAGTTTACGGTTGCGTTAGTTCCGCTGCCGATGCAATACTGTCCGGCGCTGTTAAAGGCGGGATCGATATTGGCATACGTCGGCTCCATCAGCGCAAACCAGCACTGCTCCCAGATCTCGCCACCGTAGGAGCCGATGGCCAGGTTCAGCTTCATCTGGTCGTAGTATTTGCCGTAGCTGCCGAATATCTTCATCTTGCCGTTCCGGAAGACATCCCACGCTACGCCGACACGGGGAGCGATCTTCGATCCCCAGCCAAAGTCGATGGGCTTGGTGAACTTCTGCGTAGCCGGCTGGTTTTCGGCGGGCAGGTACTCGTGCTCAAGGCGCAGGCCGGCGTTGACGGTCAGGCCGCCACCCATAGTCCACGCGTCCATAACATAGAAACCATGGTTCAGGGCACTTGCATGTCCGCTCGTTCCGTAATCGTTGACTGCGACGTTGCCGTAGGTGCCGACACATTTCGAAGAGTGGGTTTGGGCCTCTACGGCCGCGCAATTGGGGACGCCCACAGCGGGGTCGCTGGGAGTGTACGGATCGGTGCCACCTGGGTAGATCTGGACATCCGGCTCGCTGTAACCCTGGTCGATGGTGTTGAAGTTGCGGTGCAGCTGGTAGCCAAACATCAGGTTGTGGGTGTTGTGCCTGCCACCGTGGTACCAGGCGATGCCTTCATCGAACTGGGTGGCCCTGCTGGCGTTGAAGGCGGTGAAATTCTGGTTGACCGCTCCCGATACATAGTTTTCGTTCTCGGCCAGAGCGGGCGCGGACGTAGCGATCGGCGTTCCGTTCGTGTCCGTGGCGGTAGTTCCGTCGGCATCCCATTCGTAGAAGTCACCGCTAGTCGGGTAGCCGATGTCGTGGTAGTTCTGAAAGAAATAGCCATATCGGGTAGTGGATACGAGGCTGTTGGTCAGCGTGATATCCGCGCCAACGTTCGTCGTTGTGTTCGGAGACCCGAAGCCGAAGGTGTGTGAATAGGTCGAAGGATCGATAAAGTTGCCGTTGCAACTGAGCGAGCTACCGGTTCCGGAGCATCCCGTGGTGACGTTGTCATAGCCCTGAACCGAGTCGGAGTCGGGCAGCGACTCGCCCCACTGCTTCTGATCCTGGGACAGCCACGAAGCGAAGACGCGAATCTTCTGGGTCACCTCGGCATCGATGCGGGCGTAGGCGTAGTCGGTATGAGTGTTCTGGCTGAATGGGACCTTACCCAGACCGGCTCCGCCTTCCGCGGCCGTGCCGTAGTTCAAGGTCCTCTCGAAAGGACTGAACTCGGGGTTAAAGCCGCCGAAGAAGAAGATGCGCTTGGAAAGATTGCTGTAGACGGAATCCGGCGTCTTGAATAGGCCGGGAAGGAGACCGATAAGGGGACCACCCGCCGTGATTCCGGGGAAGAAGTCGCTGGTGTGCGGCCGGATCGGCTGGTAGATCTGCTCTGCGGGGTCGATCGTCCCCCAACTGGTCGGAGTGCCGCCCGATGTTGGGTCGTAGCGCAAAGTCGGTCTCGGCGAGCCGCTCATCGCCTCGTCCTGGAAGGTGGTGAAGATGGATCCGTGCCACCTATCGGTTCCCTTGTCCAGGATCACGTTGACCACGCCGCCCAAGGCGCCGCCGTATTGAGCATCGACGCCTGAGGTCTTCATCTGCACTTCTTGAATGAAGTCCATGGGAACGTCGGTGTGGGAGTAACCACCGATGATGTCGGCTGTCTCCTGGCCTTCCACCAGGTAGGAGTTCTCTGAATCCGAGCCGCCATCGATCGAGAAGCCGAACGCTCCGCCGTTGCTGCCGTTGCCCGGCGAGGTGCCGCCGGAGCCGTTGCCCATCCCGCTATTGCCCATCAAGGGCTCCTGGCGAGCCCCGGGCGAAAACTGGATCACCGACTGGTAGGATGTGCCGTGCGGCAGGTTGGCAAGCGCCTGTTGCGGAATATTTGTCAGGGTAGTGGTCGTGGTCTCGTCAATGATGGGGCCTTCCGTCGTAACTTCAACAATACTCGAGCCGCCTCCGATCTTCATCGGAAGATCGATCGTAGGCAGGTGACCAACCTCGAGGACGATGCCGGTGCGCTTGAGAGTCTCAAAGCCCTTGGCCTCAGCGGTAATCGTATAGGTGCCGGGCGGGAGGTTGGCGAAGCGGTAGTAGCCGGCGCTGTCGGAGACGGTCTGCTTGGTGCCGACCAGCGTGGCCGTGGTGACGCTCACGGTCGCGCCGGGAATCACGGCCCCCGAGGGATCCTTGACCGTGCCTTGCATGCCGCCGGTGGTTTCCTGACAGAACGCGGTTTGCTGGACGGCTGCGATGGTACAACACAGGCCCAACGCCACGGCGAAGGCGAGGGCCGCAGACTTGAGATTAAAGAATTTCATTGGGGACTCCTCCAAGAGGTAGTTCGGGACCGTAAGTCTCAGAGGAGACGTCGCGATCCGCATTTTCTTGCTTCGAGCGTCTCGGCCGGGCTTAATCCGATTCGCAAAATGGTGACCGGAAACAGAAAACACAAAAACTAAAGAGATAAGGTGGCGCCGAGGCACAGTTGCCAGACCCTGGCGCCGCTATAACATTTCTAAAAAAAGAAAATGGACCACTCGGTAAGGGTTAGAGCAAGAGTGCTTCCATTTCGGAGCCTCGCATAAAAATTCGCTATTGCATTGAAGATAAAAGGGTTGCGATAAGAGCCGAGGAGGATTAGCTCGGGGAGAATATGAAAATATGTAGAATTTATGAGAATTATTCCAAATACCGGCAGATTTGCCTGCTTTTGGGACACTTTTATCCGCGCGCGGGAATCGGTTTGCCTGTAAAAAAGGCGCTGGCCATGACTGGTTTTTATTTCCTTGGGCGGCCCGCCGGCGCATGGGGACAGGACTGAGGTCGTGCCCCCGTGCAATGCCTCCGCCGGCGAACTTCCTCGGCAAAATTCCAAAAATGTTCGACTAGAACTCCAGCCGCAGCGCGCCTTGAAGCACGCGGGCGGTGCTCGCGGTGCCGGAGATGACGCCAAACGCGCCGGAGCTTTCCGTGATGTCGTTGCTCGGCGTGTCGAAGCTGGGATGGTTGAGAGCGTTGAAGGCATCGCAGCGGAACTTCAAGGCCACCCGGTCTCCGTAGATCGGGAAGGTTTTGCCGAGGCCCAGATCGACGTCGAAGTAGCCTGGGCCGCGCAGGTTGTTGCGGGAGCCGATTTGGAAGCCGACTGGGCCGGTGTAGTCGGCGGTGGCCGGGGCATCGTCGGACTTATAGGCCCAGAGGGTGCCGCTGGGGTCCTTGTGCATGGCCATATTCAAGTCGCCGATTGACCCGGTCAGGATGGCGGGCGCGTCGTTGGCGTAACCGGCTACGAACGCATTGGAGGCCGCAAAGTAGGCCTCGCCGGTGTGCCAGGTGGGAAGACCGCTGATTTCCCAGCCGCCGACCGCCTCATTGAGCCAGAACGGCGCGGTGGAGGCGAAGGTTCTTCCGCGGCCAAAGGGAAGCTCGTAGATAAAGTTGCCATTCAGGTAGTTGGCCACGTCGAAGTCGGAGTTGCCGCGGCACTCCCTGGGGCGCAGCTCGTCGCAGATGAAGCCGTAGCCGCCGATGGCCGGAGCGTTGGCGATCACCGAGACGTTGTCGATGGAATGCGCCCAGGTGTAGTTAATGTCAAACTGCAGGCCGTGGCCGGCGTTCTTGTGCAGGGTGACCAACATGCCGTTGTAACCGGAGAAGCCCTGGTTGGTGTAATAGGTGAACTCGGAGAACTGAGAGCCCATGCCGACGTTGTCGGGCAGGATTCCTGCCCCGGAGAGCTCCTGCATGGTGTCGGCGAAATCGCCGCGATAGGCAAGCGTGCCGATGTAATTGGAGATGACCGAGGTCCAGGTTGGCACGCCAAAATCGCCCGGTGTCAGCCCGTTCGCGTTGGCTCCCAGCATGTCTTCAAACCACGGCTGGGGGGTGACCGCGTTTGGATTTGTATTCAGGTAATAATTTGGATTGGAGCGCACCTGCGTGGCGAGAGCGGCAAAAGCCTGCGACATGGATTGGCTGGATTGCTTGGTGGAATCGGGGAAATCGATCAGTTGATTGGCGTCCACCTGTCCCAGCAAACGCCGGCCCAGGCGACCGACGTAGTCGATCTTGAGGATGAGGCCCGCCGGGAACTGATGCTGGAATCCGAAATCGAGCACGATCGAATAAGGGGTCTTGAGGCGGCTGTCGACGCCCTCGTTGAATGCCTGGCCGTTGGCGAGGCCAAAGGGCACGCCGCCGCCGCTGACGAAGGGCGTGTAAGGCGATTTGATGGCTGCCGGCGCGGCCGGCGGCGGCGGCGGGGTGGTGAAGCCGGTGAAGCGCGGATCGGTCTTGAGGGAGTCGACGGGATCGCCGGCGATGCCGAAGGGCGTGTTGGCGCTTGCCTGGAAGAGATAGGAGTATTGGGTGGCCTGGTACTGAACGGAGCTGACGACGGTATGATCGTAGACGATGCCGGCGCCGCCGCGGAAGATGGTTTTGCTGTCAGAGGGCGGACTCCACGCAAAGCCCAGCCGGGGCGCGAAGTCAACGTACTGCGGGCCATAGTAGCCGGGCGCGTGGTTGGCCTTGCCTGCAAGGATGTAGCTGACGCATGGAACGCCTGCGCCCAGGGTGCTGTTGCAGTCCGTGCCCGGCCCGTAGGCTCCAGCCTGGCTCTGCGCAATGCGCGCGCCGAACAACTGATCGAAATCGAGGTTGGGCAGGGACTCGATTCCGTGCACCTCGTAGGGAACGCTGTAGTTCTGCCAGCGCAACCCGTAAGATATGGCGAGGTTGGGTAGCACCTTCCAGGTATCGCCGAAGTAGAGCTCTGTCTCGTAGAAGCGGTAGTCCTCCTTGGAGCCGGTGCCCTGGGGAACGATATTGCCGCTGGCATTGTAGTTGTAAGTGGCGCCGATGGACTGATACCGGCCCAGCGCAAAGGTGAATTCGGCGTCGTAGGCGGCCACTGCGGCGGCTGCACTCGACAGGTCGGGCGGCCGGAGCGACGGCGAGAGACTCGACAAGTGTCCGCCCAAACCGACGGTTGGACTGTAGTAGTCGAGGATGGTGTTGTTGTCGGGACTGATGTACTTGAACGAGCCGCCGAATTGGTAAGCGTGGCGGCCCTTGTTCCAACTGAAGTCGTCGCGGAGCACGGGAATGGGGTAAGTGCGGGACTGCGCGTTGCTGGCGCTGCTGTAAGGCGCGGTCAAGAACGTGCCGCCGGATGGAATACCGCCGAAAGAGAACTGGTTCACACCGGTCTCATTGTAGGTGTCGGGGAAGCTGTAATCCTCATAGGTCTCGCCGTAGAGGACCTGGTTGGATTTGTTGGCGCCGAGGGCCCAGGTGTGCCCCACGACCCAATCGTAGCTCTTGTCAAGAAACGGGTGAGTCTCCGGGTCGCCGGGAAATTGAATGGCGCTCTGGGTGGAGTTGGTGCGCGCAAATGCGACCTTGCCCCATAGCTTCTGCGTAGAGGTCAGCGTGTAGTCGATCCTGCTGACATAATCGTTCTCGGTGTAGGGAAAGGGAGCGTTAAAACGGTAGCCGGCGGCGTTGAGGAGGTGTCCCTCGACGCTGTCTCCGTAGTCGCCCGAGAGATCGTTGGGCGCCGGATAGCGGCTGGTGATGACCTTGAGCAGATCGGGATCGAAGCCGACGCCCTGGGGATCGAGCGCCGCGACCTGCGACGACGACAAGGTAGAGACGCTGCCCGCATTGTTTAGGTACGAAACCTCGCCGTTGCGGAGCGAGGCCATGGGCACGGTGCGCTCCTCGATATTCGAGAGCGTATCGCGGCGGCTATTCCAATCGAAGAAGAAAAACGCCTTGTTGCGCTTGATAGGCCCGCCGACATCGGTGCCGAACTGGTTGCGGATCAGCTGCGGCCTGGGCACCCCAGAGTCGTTGTTGAACCAGCTATTGGCCTCCGTGTCGGTGTCGCGATGGTACTCGACTACGGCCCCGTGAAACCTGTTGGTGCCGCTCTTGGTAACGAGCGTGTACTCGCCGCCGCCGCCCTCGCCGCCGCTCGACAACGGATCGGCCGTGACCCCGCGAAACTCCTGCACAGAATCCACGGGCGCGTTGGCTACGATGGCTCCGAAATTGCCGGTTTCATTGTCATTGACGTCGAGGCCGTCGAGGGTGACGTTGCTCTGGTCGGTTCGTGCGCCGGTGACTGCTCCGCTGAGAGTCACGCCGGGTTGCTGGTAGAACAGCGCCGACGGACTATCTCGATTCTCGACCGGCAGATCGTTGAGCATCGCGACTTCGAAGTTGTTGCCGACGGTAGCGTCGGTGGTGTCGAGAGTTTCATTCTCGGTCGCCGCCGAAACTTCGACCGTCTGCGATGTGTTCCCCACGCGCAGCGTCGCGTTTTGCGTGCGCGTGGCTGTCACGTTCAGGTACATCCCGGTGATGACGACAGGGCTGAACCCTGTGGAGGAGATGGTGATCTTGTAGCCCGGACCGGGAGGCACGTTGGGGATGGTGTAGGATCCGTGGGCATTGGTGGCCGTCTTGAAGGTTGTGCCCGTCGTCGTATTCTCCAAGGTGACGCTGGCGCCGGGGACTACGGCGCCGGTAGCGTCGGTGACCACGCCAGTAATGGACGCGACATCCTGGGCTTGCGAGGCGGTAGAGAACACCAGGGCAAGGACGAAAACGCTTACCGACGCCAGCAAGGCAGCAGTTAACCGGGAAATTCGCATGAAATCCTCCACGATATCGATTCGTGCGTGCGCCTTTTGCGCAGGCGACCGCGTAAAACGGCTGAGGGTATGTTTCGACTCTTGCGGGTGGTGAGCCCGATTGTCTGAAAATGAGGCAATTCGTGGTCCATTCGCCGCACAAGTGGATATGGCTTTTTGCGGCAATCGACTGACCGCTTACAGTAACAGAAAAAGATTGAGTAAGATAGGGGATAGTTAAGGAGATGAAATGACCGCCGTGCAACTGCCGCCGAGGGTGGCTCCTAATGCATTTTTTATGGATTAACATACGGAGAATACGCTTTTCCATAGTCCGGTTCCGGATACTTGGAAGGACATGCGGGCGTGGGCCAGCCGTGGGAGCACGCCATTTGATTGAACGGCGATCGTTGAGAGGCAGGAGCGGGTCTTGAGGTTGTGGATGGCCAGCATCGGCAGCCGGGCGCGAGGCGCTTATGAAGAGCTCGCGGGGCTCTACCTGGATAGAATCGCCGGGCTGCTTTCGGGGCCGGGCGCGCAGGCCGGGGTCGAGGCGCCGCTGTTCCGCTCCGAGGACGCCTTATGGCAGGCGGTTGAGAAAGTGCGCGGCCGGATGGTTCCCCTCGTGGTCTTGCTGGACGAGCGCGGCAGGCAGTTTTCGTCGAAAGAATTTGCCGCGTGGCTGGGCGCGCGGCGCGACGAGGGAAGGCAGCTCATTGTGTTCGCAGTGGGTCCGGCGGATGGATGGTCCGATACGGGCCGGAAACGGGCGGATTTACTGCTTTCGCTGGGACCGATGACGCTGCCGCACGAGCTGGCGCGGGTGGTTGTGGCCGAGCAGGTCTATCGCGCGTTTACAATTCTTTCGGGTCATCCGTATCACAGGGGCCACTGAAAAGGCAGTTCGCAGTTCATAGTTCGCAGTTCGCAGTTACCGTATGCGGCCGATGTTGGATTTGAATTCGCGAATGGCCAGTATCTTGTGTTGACGTTCCTACGAAGAGCAGCGGCGAACTCGGAGATCTTGCATAAGCCCGTCTGGTTCCTGCTGAGAACTGTGAACTACGAACTATGAACTGAAATGACTGAGACACGACGTGGATTGCTGCTGATCAACACGGGCCCCGGCAAGGGCAAGACCACTGCTGCCCTGGGCACGGCTATGCGCGCGGTGGGCAACGGCATGCGCGTGCTGGTGCTCCAGTTTCTCAAGGGCTCGTGGCATTACGGCGAGCTCGATGCCGTGGAAGCTTTGGGGAAGAGCTTTGAGGGCAATTTTGCGATCCGGCAGATGGGGCGCGGGTTTGTGAAGGTGGGCGGCGCGGAGACCGACCCCGAGGACGTGCGCCTGGTGGAAGCGGCGTGGGAGGAAGCGCGCGCCGCGATCTACTCCGGCGAGTGGGATATGGTGGTGCTGGACGAGATCAATTACGCGATCGGCTACGGGATGCTGGACGCGGCGGCGGTGGCCGAGGCGCTGCGCGCGCGGCCAGAGATGGTTCACGTGATTCTGACGGGACGGAACGCGCATCCGCTGCTGGTGGAGCTGGCCGATACGGTGACGGAGATGCGCGAGGTGAAGCACGCTTACCAGAAAGGGATCCTGGCGCAGCGCGGGGTTGAATATTGACGCCCAGCCCGGCGCGCCCCAGACCGGCGCATGAGGACTGGCGCACGCGGACCGGCATTTGAAGATCGGCAACCAAAAGGTTGCATAATGCAAATAGGCGCGCGGAGAGCGGAGGAGAGCATGGCGGAGAGCACGCATCATCGCTGGAACGACATTGAGCCGGAGCAGTTGAATCCGCTGGCGGCGCGGCAGTATGTGGTGGGTGCGAACATCATGCTGGCGCGGCTGACGCTTAAGAAAGGCAGCCACGTACCCATGCACGAACACCGGCACGAGCAGATCAGCCACGTTGTGGAAGGAGCACTGGTTTTCCGCATCGAGAGCAAGGAGGTGACGGTGAGCGCCGGCGAGATTCTTTGCATTCCGCCGCACGTGCCGCACGAGGTTGTTGCGCTCGAGGACTCGGTGGCGCTGGACATCTTCAACCCGCCGCGCGAGGACTGGATCGCCGGGGACGATGCTTATCTGCGCACGGCGGCGGCTGCGCAGGGCTGAGTAAGCGAGACAAAGCGGGCGGCTCCGTGCTGGGTCAGTTTGAAAACAACCGTCCCTCAGGGTCTGAACAGGGTGCGGAAAAACTCTCAATTCGAGGCGAAATTCCCGAAAACGTCCCTCAGCGGCTAAAGCCAGCATTGACTTTGCTCCACTTACGGCACGACTAAAGTCGTGCCCTTTCAAAGCCAAGACTTTTTCCGCAACCTGTGAAGCCCCGCGGATCTTTCAGCAGTTTATGTACGGGCTGAAGCCCGTACCCTTCAAGTCGGGGATAGGCCAACCCACTGCCGAAAGAGGGCAGCGCGGCGCAGCCATTTACAATTGGGTTCGGCATGTCGTGGTTCAAGCGAGAAGACGGGGATTACGAGCCCGGTCCCGAGAATGGCTCGGACGACGGCGAAAAGAGGGTGCGCACCGAGGGCCTGTGGGTCAAGTGCCTGGGCTGCCGGCAGACCATCTGGAAGGCCGACCTTGAAGTGAACCTGAACGTTTGCCCCAAGTGCGGGCATCACTTCAAAGCCGGGGCGCGGCAGCGCATCGAGATGCTGCTCGAACCAGGCTACGAGCTGGTGGACGCGGGGCTGCGTTCGACCGATCCGTTGAACTTCTCGGACATCAAGCCTTACAAACAGCGGCTGCGCAAGGCGCAGGAACAGACGGGGCTGAACGACGCGATCGTAAACGCCGTGGGCAGGCTGGGGCCGCACGCGGTGGTGCTGAGCGCGATGGAGTACGCCTTTATCGGCGGGTCGATGGGAGCGGTGGTGGGCGAGACGATCGCGCGCGCCGTGGACCGGGCGCGCGTGGGGCGCATGCCGCTGATCGTGGTGGCGGCCTCTGGCGGGGCGCGCATGATGGAAGGCGTGGTGAGCCTGATGCAGATGGCGAAGATCTCGACGGCGCTGGCGCAACTGGACGATGCGCGCGTGCCGTATATCTGCGTGCTGACCGATCCGACGACCGGCGGGGTGACGGCGAGCTTCGCCATGCTGGGCGATCTGAACATCGCCGAGCCGGGCGCGCTGATCGGCTTTGCCGGGCCGCGGGTGATCGAGCAGACCATCCGGCAAAAGCTGCCGGAGGGGTTTCAGCGAGCCGAGTTTCTGCTGGAAAAGGGCTTTCTCGACGCCGTGGTGCCGCGAAAAGAACTGAAGGCTTACCTGATCCGCGCGCTGGAGTTTTTGAAGGCGCCAGCGGTGGCGTGAGCCGGCCCGGCAAGACTTGTGGGTTTCGTCCGCACGCGTGCCTCTGCTAAGCTCGCTTTGCCCTCCCCAGGCGTCAAAAGCACCTTCCATACTGTTTCGCGGGCGGCGTCCAGTACCCACTGGAAATACCCTCTAAACGACTGTCTGCGAAAGACGATCCTACCACCGGGGGCAAATCTTAGTCGCTTTCTTTCTGAATTTGCCGTATGACTATTACGATCCCCAGTCCGGCGAGCACGCTGATCAGTGCGAAGAGAAACGCGCTTGGGTAGCCGTAGAAACCGATGATCGCGCCCGCAATCGGACCGGTGAGGAAGAAGGAAACGTCGGCAAACGCCGTATAAACGCCGAGCGCCGTGCCGCGACTCGACTCGGGGACGCGCTTGACGGCTTCTACGCCGAGGGCTGGAAAGATGAGCGAGAGGCCGAATCCGCCCACGGCCGCGCCGGTGAGGGCCATCCAGGGCGCAGACGCCCGCCAGAGCAGAATCATCCCCGCGGCTTCAACCAGGAGCGACGCCATGGCCACGGGAAAACCGCCATAGCGGCCGACAGTGTGGATGAGCAGGGCGCGCGCGGCGATGAAGGCCAGCCCGAAGGCGGTGAGGCAGAGGGCGGCGCCGTTCCAGTGGCGGCTGGCGTAGTAGAGGGTGACGAAGGTGGCGAGGACGCTGTAGCTGACGCCGCCGAGGGCCAGACCCATGCCGTGCGGGGAGACGCGGCCGAGGACGCGGCTGAAGGGAAGCTGCTCGGCGCCTTCGGTCACCGGGACGGGGTCTTTGCGGAAGGCCAGCAGCAGGCTGACGCCGGCGATGAGCATGGTGACTATGCCGATGGCGGGCAGGCCCCACTGCTGGGCGAGCACTACGCCGACCGGCGCGCCTAACGCCATGCCGCCATAGGTGCTGATGCCGTTGAGGCCGATGACCTTGGCCATGTTTTCGGGGCCTGCGCTGGTGATGCCCCACAGTGTCGAGCCCGTGGACCCGAGGCTTTCGCCCGTGCCCAGGATGAGGCGGCTCAGGATGAGAACGGTGAAGCTGAGCCAGGGCGTGGCGTGGAGGGCGGCGGCGGCGATGAGCGTGGCGCCGCTGGCAGTGCAGGCGCCCATGCCCCAGAGCACGGCGACCTTGGCGCCGACGCGGTCGCTGATGCGGCCGGCCCAGGGACGGCTGACCAGCGTGGCCACGTATTGGATGCTGACCACGAGGCCGGCAAGCACTGCGCTCAAACCCATGCGCAGATGCACGTAGGGCGGCAGCACGGCCAGCGGCAGGCCGATGGAGACGTAGCAGATGAAGGTGAAGTAGACGAATCCGGCGATGTGCCGCGTTCCGCCTTTGGATGCAGCGGAGGGGGTTGGGAGTTTGGCGGTTGCGGCGTAATCCATGCGTCTGTCGATGGCGAAACGTGGGAGGGAGGGTGCGAAGGCACGCGTCTCTTTTTCGCGGCCTCGCTTTAAGTATAGCGGGCGCAGAATCGAGGTTCCCATCATGTGGTCAGACCGGATTGGCGTCCTGGACAATGGTCCCCTGATGAAAGGCGATCTTCCAGCCGCCGGGCTTGCGCTGCCAGAGGGTGGTGCGGCGAGTCTTGCGGGCGCCGTCCTGAAGGAGCGTGTAAGTAAGCAGGTAAAGATCGGGCGCGAGTTGGCGGCAATGGAAGCCGCTCGTCTCCCAAACGTCGGCGTAGGGCTGGGAGTGGCGTTTTTCGAGCTCGTCGAGCACGAATTCGCGGCTGTAACGGCGGCCGGAGGCGCCGATTTCCCAGAAGTCCTCGGTGGTTATGCGCTCGAAATCGGCGCGGGTTGTGCCGAACTCGGGGCGGTGGAAGATGGGCTCGCGGCCCGTCAGTTCTTCGAGAATGGCGGTCAGGGCGGGATCGGTCTCGAGGACGAGTTCGATGGCGGCGCTCACGTGGTCATCATACATTCGGGGCGAGTTGGCGAAGCGATTTCAGGCTGGCGGCGGGGAAGAATCCGGTAGCGCAGCCGGTCTCAGACAAAAGCGGCGAGTTCGCTCCGCTGCGCGGAATCGCAAGTTGACACGTCGGCGGGTGGCGGCAAGTAAGTCGCACCTAAACAGTCAGGTAAGCCGATGGGCGGCTAAACTGAATCTGTGCCCGGATTTCACGTGGAGAATTTCGGCTGCAGGGCGGCGCGCGCGGACGGCGAGGCGCTGAGCGGACGGCTGCGCGCGGCTGGGCACGGCGAACGGGTGTGCGCGGAAGCCGATGTGGTGGTGGTGAATACTTGCAGCGTGACGGCGGAGGCGGACCGGGCCGCGCGAGCGTTCATTCGCCGCGCGCATCGGCGCAACCCGGAGGCGCGGATCGTGGTGACCGGCTGCTACGCGCAGCGCGCGCCGGAGGAACTGGCGGGGATGGCGGGCGTGGCTGCGGTTGTGGGCAACAGCCACAAGGCGCTAACGCCGGAGATTGTGCTTGGGCTGGTTTCTGACGAAGTGCAAGCCAGTTCTCCATTGGGTCCAGGGCTGGTTTCAGTCGAGTCGCTTATGTCCCGCAACAGCAGACCAGGCGAAGAGACCGGCCCTGTAACAGGGCATGACTTCAGTCGTGCCGAAAGCGGCGCAACACCTGCGCGGGCTTTACAGGTTGCGGAAAAACTCTTGGCTTTGAAAGGGCACGACTTTAGTCCTGCCGTAAGTGGAGCAAAATCAACGCCGGCTTTAGCCGCTGAGGGACGTTATTCGGGGATTTCGCCTCGAACTGAGAGTTTTTCCGCAGCCTGTTTAGCCCCTGAGAGTATTTTCCCGCAACTCATACAGCCTCTTTCCAGAGCTTCCGGCGCCCAGATCTGGGTGGACGACCGGTTCGCTCACTCGTTTATCGAGGGCGCCGGGCTTGCGCCGGGAGCGCAGACGAGGCCCAACCTGAAGATTCAGGAGGGGTGCGGGAACCGCTGTACGTTTTGCGTAATCCCCCAGACACGGGGGCCGTCGCGGAGCTTGCCCCCTGCAAACGTCATGCGGCAGGTGGAGGGGTTTGTTGCGGCTGGAGGCAAGGAACTGGTGCTCTCGGGGATCAACCTGGGGAGGTGGGGACGGGACTTGACGGACGCATCGGTGATTCCCACCCATTCGCAAAAGACGCGAATGGATGGGGCACCCAATTTCGCGGAGATTGGGACGCTGGGGCTTTGCGCCAATCCCACCCATTCGCAAAAGACGCGAATGGATGGGGCACGGAGTTCCGCCGCGGGGTCCGGCGGACGGTTGACGCTCGGTGGGCTGGTGCGGGAGATTCTGGAGCGCACGCAGTTGCCGCGCCTGCGGCTGAGTTCGATTGAGCCGATGGATTGGGATGCGGAACTGATCGGGCTCATGCGCGAGTTTGGAAGGCGAAGGCTGGCGCGTCATGCGCATCTGCCTCTGCAATCGGGCTCGGATGCGGTGCTCAGGCGGATGCACCGGCGCTATCGGCCGTGGCACTACGCGGAAAAGATTGAAGCGCTGGTGCAAGCCGCGGGGCCGGAGCTGACCGTGGGGGCGGACGTGATGGTGGGCTTCCCGGGCGAGACGGACGGCGAGTTCGAGGAGACGCTGGCCGTGGTGCGGGCGCTGCCGTTTGGCTATCTGCACCTGTTTCCATTTTCGCCGCGGCCAGGAACGCCGGGATGGGCGCTGCACAAAGACGCGCCGGTTGCGTCTGAGGCCGTGGAAGAGCGGATGGGCGCGTTGCGGGCGCTTGCCGGCGAGAAGAGCCGCGCGCATCGCGAGCAGTTTGTGGGCCGGGAGTTGGAAGCGATCGCGCTGCACACGCCGGCGGCGCTTGCGGAGCAAGGGCGGACGGCGGCGCTGACGGAGAATTTTCTTCCCGTGGAGCTGCAGGGGCGGCTGCCGGCGAACGAACTTGTGCGGGTGCGGGTGAATGGGCTCAACGCCGAGGGGGCGCTGGAATGTACCGCCGACGCCGAAGCGTTCAGTACTGCGCCGGACTGATGTCCGTCAAACCGAAATCCGTCCCCTTGAAAAGCAGCTCCTCGCCCGTGTCTTTCGCCGCGGCGTAGGTCATGCAATCGCCAAAGTTCAACTGCGCCGGATGGCGGCCCTTGCCGAACCGGCGAAAGGCTTCGCGCGCAAGGCGGGACTGATTCTCGGTGAAGGGTGCGATCTTCATTTGCGATCGGGCAACCAGCAGGTCCAGTCCTCGCAGGCCGTCGTCCTTGTTCCGTGCGAGGAGGGTGATTGAGGCCTCAACAAAGCAGGATGCAGGCAGGAGGGACAAGCTGGCCGCTATGGCATTCGAGAATCGCTGCGCGTCGGGCTCCTGAAACAGGATCGACAGGATGGCGGAAGTGTCGACGATCACGATGGAAGCCCATTTTCGTCATAGCCCAGAATTTCATCGCTGGTTCTGGAATCGAAGACGGGGAGCGATGCGGTATAGCGTCCAATTTCCATTAGATCGGCCGCAAGTCGATCCGGATTGCCGCGTTTGCGCTCCTCGCGCACAAGCCGTTCGCGCAATGCCACCGTAACGGCGACCGTCATGGATTCGCCGGTCTTAGCGGCGAGCTTTCGCGCCAGTTCGTCGGCCTCGGCAGATTTGATACTAAGCGCCATGGAACCGATCCTCCTATTCATCTACCTTTCTATACAATATCACAATCCAATCCCTCTTTTCCCGTCGTCTGGCTCGTGGGTAGCAGGGAGCCGCAGTTTGATTCAAGCCGCAGTTTGATTCAGGGGCTCAATGCAGGCAGAAACGGCCTGCCCATGCAAAACCGAGCCAATGCTATACTCAGTGTGCGTTCACGCGCTCGCTGGGGCCCATGAGAGCCTGGCTGCGGGGGGTGAAACGAATCTTGGAGGAGAACCATCGCACTCGATAAACGATCGGCCAAGTCCTTTATCCGCATCAACGAGCGCATCCGCGCGCGCGAAATCCGCGTCATTGACGAAAACGGGGAACAATTAGGCATTCTGCCGCCGTACGAGGCGCTGCGCATGGCCCGCGACCGCGGGCTGGATCTGGTGGAAGTCTCGCCCAATGCAGCTCCCCCGGTGTGCCGCATTCAGGACTACGGCCGCTACCTCTACGAAAAGGAAAAGAGCGAGCGGGCGGCGCGCAAGAAGCAGAAGGTGATCACGGTCAAGGAAGTGAAGTTCTCGGTGACCGTGGACGAGCACGACTACCAGACCAAGAAGAACCAGGCGGTGCGGTTTCTGGTCGAGGGCGACAAGGTCAAGGCCAGCCTGCGCTTCCGCGGGCGGCAGATGGCGCATCGCGATCTGGGCTACAAGATCATCAACCGCTTGATTCAAGACATCGGCGACGCCGGCGTGGTCGAGTTTATGCCGCGCATGGAAGGAACCATCCTTCATGCGATTCTGGCGCCGACCAAGAAGCAGGACGCGCCCAAGCCCAAGCCGGCGGCGCCTCCGCAGCCTGCCGCGCAGAGTGCGCCCGCGGCTCAGGCGCAGTAAGGATCACCTTACACAATTTGTATGGAAGAACCAAAACGTGGCTAATATGCGCTTGCGAGTTCAGGTTTTAGACAACTACGAAAATCTGCGTACGGACGTGGTACGGGAGATGAGCGCCCGGCTCGATCTCATGCCGGCCCGGAAGCGCGCCCGAGCACTCGCAGAAATTCACACTATTGCGGAGTCCGTTCGAAGGCGCCAGAAGAAAAAATCAGCTGGATGATAGCCTCCAAGTTAATTGTCGGTCTTGCGCCGGTTTTTTTTGAGCCGCGCAGGGCTGTTTACGTCTTCGGCGCGACCAACTGATGCGCGATGGCAAAGAGCGCGAGCTCCAGGCGTGTCGAGACGCCGGTTTTGTCGAAAATATTCGAGAGATGGCGCTTGACCGTCTCTTCGCTCAGGGTGAATTGCTTGGCGATGTCGCGGTTGCTGCAGCCCTCGACAATGCAGCCAACGACCTCAAACTCGCGCGGGGTCAGGCCGTAGGTTTTGCGCTGGGGGACGGCGGCCTTCTGCATCAGGTCGTGGAGCGCGGAGACCAGGTTGACGACGCGCTTGCCGCCGATCCAGTAGTCGCCTGTGGCCACGGTGCGGATGGCGGTCTGGAGATGGCTGGCCAGGGCGTCCTTGAGCACGATGCCGCGGGCGCCGATCTGCAAGGCCTCGATAATCTGCTGCGTGGTGATGGTCGAGGTGAGGAGCAGAATTTTGACGGTGGCCGTGCCGTTCATGATGGCGCGCATGGCCTCAAGGCCGGGCATGCGCGGCATCTGCACGTCGAGCAGCAGAATGTCGGGCTGGAGTTCGAGGGTCTGGGTGATGGCTTCGTTGCCGTCGGAGGCGTCGCCGACCACCTCAAAGCCGTCTTTTTCGGTGAGCATGTTGCGCACGCCGATGCGGACTACGGGGTGGTCGTCCGCCAGGACAATTCGAATCGGTCGTTCCACTTGGACGTCAAGCCTCCACGGGCTGGGATCTGATTCAGGCGGGTAGCTCTTCATCCAGCATACGCTCCAGGCTGCGGGCGGCGACGCGTAGATCGGCGAGCAGGCGGGCGCTGTTATTCAGGTGGTTACTCCTGGACTCGAGCGAGGGGGGATGGGGCGGGAGCGCCTCGAGCGCAGCGCCCAGATGCGCGGCCTGGAGGGCGCCGGCCATGGCGCAGCCGCCCTTGATGGCGTGGCCGATGCGGGAGATTTCAGCGGTTTCGCCGGCGGCGATGGCGGCCTGGAGCGTCTCAACGCGTTTGCCCAGGTCGGCAACCACGGCGGTGTAGATTTCGCGGATGGCCGATTCAGGCATGAGGTTGCGGAACTGGGCCAGGGTTTGGGGGCTGAGGACGGGATCGCCGGACGTCTCCGCAGCGGGCCTGGGCTGGCGCTTCTCGAGAGCGTCTTTGAGGGCGCCGGCGTCGAAGGGCTTGAGCAGGAAGCCGTCGGCCGCGGCCGAGATCTCGGCGGGCGTGTTGCTGCCGCTGATGGCGATGACCGTAGCCGCGGAGCGGCTGCGCAGCGCGGCGATGAGGGCAGCGCCGCTGAGGCCGGGCATCTGGGCGTCTACCACGATGACCTCGGGGCGGAAATCCGCGGAGGCGAACATGGCGAGCGACGCGTCCCCGCTCTCGGCGGTGTGGACGGCGAAGCCGCCCATGGTGAGCACCGTGGCCGCCACTTCGCGGCTGACCTGGTCATCGTCGATCAGCAGCACCGAGGGCAGCGTGCGCCGGGAAACCGGATCGATCATAGCTCCAGTTTGCATCCGGGCGGCGCACGGCGGGCGGAAAATTACGGCAACGTATCGAATAGTTTCCGCGCCGAGTCTCCAAAGGTCACGCGATTCAATTCGGGAGAACCGCCGGCTTGGCGGGACGATACTCATTGGCTCGCGCTGCCCACAGCGGGAGCGGCAGGCAGGCCAAGCACCGAGTCCGGGGGCAGATCCTTGCCGCTCTGCCAGCCGCGAATCGCGGTCTCGAACCGGTCGCCGCGGCGCTGCCAGCGTTCAATGGCAAGGTCGTAGCGGACAGTGACGTTGCCGAGCCAGTAGGGGCGATTTTCACTGAGCCACACGTGGCTGTACTCGGCCTTGATGGCGGAGAAGGCGTCGCGCAGGTCCTGGCAGCGGCCGTTCATGCTGCTGATCTCGTTGAGCATGTCGCCGGTGTGCGATCGCTGCGCCTTGTCGTGCTGCCGGGCGACCGCCTGCGCGTACATGGATTCAATCTCCTGGTCCATCTCGAATTTCATGCCGATGAAGTCGAGGCGCCGGGCGCCCAGGTCCATGGCGTCGAGCGCCTCGGGCTCGAGGAGCGCGGCGCCGCCTTCACGCGCCTGATCGAGACGCGCCTGGTCGAGCAGCACAATGGCCCGCTCGGCGTGGATGCGCAGTTCTTTGGCCACCGGCAGGATCTTTACGGAAACGGCCTGGCCCTCGGCGCTCCAGGGGTCGAGCCAGAAGAGCTGGTCGCTGTTCAGGCCGGTCTTGGCGGTAGCCAGCGCGGCCTCGGCGGCCATCAGCTCGTCCTCGGCTGCGTCGATTTTGCCGCTGGCGTCGTGAAAAAAGACGGCGCCATAGGCTTGACGATAGTCGGGGATGGAACTCTGGCCGGGCTGCCACGCGGCCACGGCTCCAAAGAGCACGCCGTACCAATCCAGGTTGAAGAGGCCCTCGCCGTCGTCGTTCCAGACCGTCGTCAGGGCGCCCGTGGAGCCCAGCTTCTGGCCGGCGCCGATGAAGCCCTGAATGTTGAGGAACGCGTTCTGTTCGATGGGGTAGACTTCGTTCCAGTTGCCGTCGCCTGGGGCGACCCAGGTTTCCATGCCGGCTTTGGCAAAAGGCTCGATGAGCTTGGCGAAGTCGGCGTGAGGGCCGTAATTCCAGGGAACGGCGATCATGTCTTTGGGCAGGCCGGGGACGGCCGCGGGGTTGGCGTCGCCGATGTCGCCCCAGAAGAGCAGGCGGCGATGGAGCGGCGCGAGCGCGTGGTGAATCCTGGTGAGGAATTGCACGTAGACCGGGCCGTAGCCCTCTTTCTTGACCGCTGCGCGGGTGCGGCCAATCCCCAGGTCGAAGGTCTCGTCGGCGCCGATGTGGATGAAGGGCGAAGGGAATTCTTTGGCGATCTCGCCGAACCAGTCCTTGATGAGGGGGATGGTGCCGGGTTGGCCGGGGGCTAGAACGAAGCCGTGCGGGGTTTCAGCCACGTCCTGGTAGATGTCGTACTCGAGCACGTGGTGAAGATGGCCGAAGGCCTCCTGCTCGGGCACGATGGTCACGTGGTAATTCGCGGCGAACTCGACCAGTTTTTTGGCCTGTGCGGGGGTTAGGGCTCCGCCGGGCGGCGCGGCCAGCGGCTGGCCAGGATAAAGAAGCGTGTTCTCGAAATAAGGCGAGTAGATGTTGATTTTGAAGGCAGCGAAGACGCGAATCTGGTGCTCTTGAAAGGCGAGCGTGGGGAAGGGGCCGCGGGAGAGGTCGTCGTCGATGCCGCGGTAGCGCATGGCGGGCCAGTCCCGGACCGTGCCCGTGGGCAGCACTCGCGGCTCGCCCGGTAGGGGCAGCAACTGCTTGAAGGTCTGCACGCCGTAAAAGATGCCGGCGGCGGAGGCGGCGACAATGCCGGCTTCGCGGGGCCCGATGACGAGCACGTAGCCCTCGGCCTGCATGGGCGCGCTAAAAACCAGCGAGCGGCGGGTGAGGAGATCTTTTGCCTGGCGGGAATCGGTGCGCAGCAGCAGGACGCGGTAGTCGCCGTGACGGTCGCCGTCGGGCGCGAGGTTTTTGACGGCGTCTTTGAGGTCATCGGCGGCGAATTCGTCTTCGGAGTTGTGGCCGGGGACTTCGACCAGGATTTTTGCGGCCAGTGGGGTGGTCTGGGCAAAATGGGCCTCGCGGGGCGCGGGCAGCAAGTGAATCTGCGCCTGGGCGGCGGCGAACGTCGAGCAGCAGAGGAGCAGAGCAGCCGGACAAGCAAAAGCGCGCGCCAGCGGGAAAGCAGAGGCAAGGTTGACGCTCGACATTCGTACCACTTTCAGCTCAAAAAATTGAGCATTTCATTTCGATATGCTCATTGTAGACTAGGGATTCGCGAGGGATGCGACCTAAAATCGGCGACTGGCGCTCAAGGACGCTGTTTCGTTGCATCGACGGCTGCAACGGATGGATGGAAAGGACTGGCCACGATGAACTTCGCCAACAACTCCGCCGGGGCGCCCGCGCAAAGCGGATCGCCCGCCAACCGCAGGTACAACGCGTTTCTGCTTCTGGTTGCGGGGCTGGGGGGCCTGCTCTACGGCATCGACGTGGGCATCATCGGCGGGGCGTATCCGTATCTGGCAGCCACCTCCGGCCTGATGGCGTCGCAGCTTTCGGCGATTGTAGCCGCGGTGCTATTGGGCAGCGTGATTTCGACGCTTTTTGCGGGCGTGCTGGCCGACGGCCTGGGGCGCAAGCGGCTCATGATCCTGAGCGGCCTCGCGTTTGTGTTAAGCATTCCCATCATTGCGCTCTCGCAGGGCTACGATGCGCTGCTTTTCGGCCGCCTGCTGCAAGGCATCAGCGCGGGATTGGTGGGCGTGGTGGTGCCGCTCTATCTGGCCGAGTGCCTGACGGCATCGAGCCGCGGCAAGGGCACGGCCATCTTTCAATGGATGCTGACGCTGGGCATCGTGGCCGCCGCGGCCGTGGGCATGTATTACAGCTACCGCGTGGCGCAGGTGGCCAAGAGCGCGAGCGCAGCCGCGCTGCTCGCCTTCGAGGACGATGCGTGGCGGCGAATCTTCTGGGTTTCGCTGCCTCCGGTGGTGCTTTTTGTTCTCGGCAGTTTGTTCGTGACGGAGTCGCCGCGGTGGCTGTTCCGGCGCGGCAAAAAGGAGGCTGCGCTCGCCGCGCTGCTGCATTCGCGGACTCCGCAACAGGCTGCCATCGAGATCGAAGAGATGGAAGCCACGGCGCGCGCCGCGGCTGCGGCAGGCAAACAAGGCGGCAGGCGGATGAAGGATTCCCTGCTGCGGCGCAAGTACGTGATTCCGTTTTTGCTGGCCTGCGTGATTCTGTTTTTGAACACGGCTACGGGGATCAATTCGGTCATCGGTTACAACGCGGGGATTCTGCTGCAGAGCGGCCTCAGCGACCTTGCCGCGCACTGGGGCTACGTCATTTTCACGGTGGTCAATTTTCTGCTCACCACGGTGGGCATGATGCTGGTGGATCGCAAGGGCCGGCGGTTCCTGATTGTGCTGGGTACGGGCGGAGCCGCGGTGGCCTTGATCGCGGTTGGACTTTTGTTCTTGCGCACGGAGCGGTTCACGGTGGATTGCCGTGGGCCGGTGCAGGCCATGGTGGGCCCCAGTCAACATTCCGGCCAACATTCCGACCGACAATCCGGCCAACGTTCGGGCCAGCAACTAACGGTGCGCTTCGACCGCGCCATGGCGGCAAAGCTGCTGGCGGCCGAAGGCTATACGGGCAGCCAGATTGACAGCGGGCGGGCGTCGCTGGCCATCATCTATTCCTATGGCGACTTCACGGCGGCCACCAGTTACGTGCGCTCCGACGATGCGGCCGCCGCGCCTATCCGCATCAGGCGCTCCGACTGCGTGCCTTCGACGGCCGTCGAAGCGTTCTTCAACAATCCTTTCGGTAATCTGAAGGCCGCGCGCACGGCTCCGCTCAGGATCGACAAGGCGGTGATCGGGCGGATTCCGGACGCGGGCCATGGATGGCTTGTCGCTCTCGGGCTCTACCTGTTTGTTGCGTTTTATGCGCTGGGGCCGGGCGTGGTGGTGTGGCTGGCGCTCTCGGAATTGATGCCCACGCGCATCCGCTCGAACGGCATGAGCATCGCGCTGGTGATCAATCAGTTGGTTTCGACCACCCTGGCGGGAATTTTCCTTCCCTTCGTGAGCAAGCACGGATACGCGTCGATCTTCTTCCTCTTCGCCGGGTTCACGGTGGTGTACTTCCTGGTGGCGGCGCTGTTTTTGCCGGAGACCAAGGGCAAGACGCTGGAGGAGATCGAGGCGCACTTCGAAAGAGCAGGCGCGCATTGAAATCGTGCTGCCTAAAATGAAATGCCGCCAGAAATGGTCTCATCAATGGTTGGTGACAGGGCGCGGCGTTTGGCCTGCCCGGTAGCGTAGGATCATCCCTACCGCCGTTCATAGTCATTCAGGCGACAGCCCATCGAAGGCCTGAATCACGATGAGCCGGACACGGAGAATTGCGGAATGAAAAAAGAAGCGACAGAGAGTCAGGCGCGCACGACAAATGATTGGTTTGGCCAGTTTGCCGCCTCTGCATCGGGATGGCTCGGGTCGAAGTGGGCGTTCGCGGGCGCGGGCGCCATCATCGTGATATGGGCGGCGTCGGGGCCCTTTTTTCACTTTTCGGACACATGGCAACTGGTCATCAACACAGGAACGACCATTGTGACGTTTCTGATGGTTTTTCTCATTCAAAACACACAGAACCGCGACGCGAGAGCCATCAATCTCAAGCTCAATGAGCTGATCCATGCGGTGGATAAAGCCGGAAATCAGATGATCGACATCGAGAATTTAAGCGACGTTGAACTCGACGAACTCCAGGCAAAATACGAAAGGATAAAGACGCTTCATTTGAAGCGGCGGAATCGAAGCGCGCCAAAAGCACATTGAAATCCTGACCGGTGACCGATCAGCGATGCTACTGAACTGAGCGGACTGGCAATGAAAATGGGTCTGCGTTTTCGACGACGGCTTTCGACAGGTTTCTCGGCCGGTCCACGTCCACGCCGTGCTCGATGGCCATGAAGTAGGCGAAAAGCTGCAAAGGGACGACTTCGAGGATGGGGAGCAGGTACTCGGTCGCCGGCTCGATGGGGATGCAGTCCGTGGCCAGCGCGGCCACTTCATGGTCGCCGGCGTTGGCGAGGGCGATGACGCGCGCGCCCTGCGCCTTCATCTCGCGCAGCAACTGAACGGTTTTTTCGTAGCGCAGCACCGAGGCCGCAAGCGCGCGATCGACTGTGGCGAGCACCACCAGCGGGACGCGCTCGCTGACCAGCGCGTTGGGGCCGTGCTTTAGCTCGCCGGCCGGGTAGCCTTCGGCGTGTACGTAGGAAGCTTCCTTGAGTTTGAGGGCGCCTTCGCGGGCGATGGCGTAGTGGATGCCGCGGCCGAGATAGAGAAATGTGGATGCGGATCTGTAGCGTGCGGCCAGCGCGGAAGCGAGGCCGCGCCAGGCGTCGAGCTGCGCTTCGAGGCTCGCGGGCACGGCTTCGAGTTCGGCGATGCGCGCGGCGAGAGCGGCCCGATCCATGCGGCCCAGGCGCGCGCCTTCGTAGAGCGCGAGCAGATAGAGCACGGCTAACTGGCAGGTGAAGCTTTTGGTGGCGGGGATGGCTTTTTCGACGCCTGCGGCGAGGGGCATCGACACATCGGCGAGGTTGGCCATGGTGGAGTCGGCGGCGTTGGTGATGGCCAGCGTCTTTTCGCCGCGGCGGCGCGCCTCTTCCAATGCGGCCAGCGTGTCGGAGGTTTCGCCGGACTGCGAAAGTACGAGGACGCTGGGATGGCGCAAGTCGCCGTTGCCGCCGCGGACGCTGTACTCGCTCGCGTACTCGACGTCGACAGCCAGTCCGCAGAGGTCTTCGAGCAGGATTTCGCCGTAGAGGCCGCTGTGGCGGCTGGAACCGCTGGCGGCGATGAGGATTTCGCCGTTTGAGTTGGGCCAGGCGGCTAACTCTGCAGCCACTTCCGGCTTGAGGCTGTGGCCGTCTAGGTAGAGCGCCAGCGTCCGCTCGAGGGCGCCCGGCTGCTCGTAGATTTCGCGCAGCATTTCGTGTTCGAAGACGGGCATGTTCGCTGCCTCATTCGTCAAATTTCAGGGCGGATTCTGCCGCAATCTTGATCATAATATACGAAAACGATCAATCCGTTGAACAATTGTTGAAGATTGGCCAAGTGGTGGATGGGCAGACGCGCAGGAGCGAGAGCCGCGATGGCCGCGCGGTCTGGAGTCGGCTACACTTGGGCTTGGTCATGGGCGCGACGGCCTGCGCCGGAACGCCCTGTTGCGAGAGTGGCGGAATTGGCAGACGCACCAGACTTAGGATCTGGCGGGGTAACCCATGAGGGTTCGAGTCCCTCCTTTCGCACCAAACCTGCAACCTCCTTTAGCGACTGCAGAGAAGCTGTACCCTCTTTCGTGGCTTCCCACCCATGCGATAGAAAAAAGTCGCATGGATGGGGCACGGGACTTTGGGTGCGGCAACTGTGGAACCGCTTTAGTTCGATGGCGCCGGTTGGATGTGAATGCCGCACTCGACTTTATGGCCGCCCCAGCGGCCGGAGCGCGGATCGTTGGGGTCGAGTGGGAGCGACGTGCAGGGCTCGCAGCCGATGGAGGTGTAGCCGCGCGCGTAGAGCGGGAGCAGCGGAATGGCGAGTTGCTCGCAGGCCTGCCAGACGTCGCGCGTGTTCCATTCGGCGAGGGGCGCGAGCTTGAGCACCTGCTTTCCGCCGGGCAGCGCGAAGACCGCCGACTCTTCGAGCGCGGCGCGGCTGCGCGCCTGCTCGCGGCGCAGGCCGGTGAGCCAGACGCGGTACTGGGCGACGGCTTTGAAGAGCGGCTCGACCTTGCGCAGCTTGCAGCACTGGTCCGGCGCGGAGAGGTAGAGGAGACCGTGTTCCGCTTCCTGCGCGGCGACGGTTTTTTCGGGCAGAAGGTTGATCAGATTCATTCGCCACTCGCGGGCGATGCGGTCGCGATAGGCGTAGGTTTCGGCGAAGTGGTAGCCGGTGTCGAGAAAGAGTATGGGGATGCGCGGATCGATCTCGATGGCGAGCTTTGCGAGGAGCACGCCTTCGGCCTGAAAGCTGCAGGTGAGGCACACATCGCCAGCGCCTGTGATTTCGTCCGCGAGCACGGCACGGACGCGATTGATTTTGGTTTCGACGTCGGTGGCAATGGCTGCGATGCTCATTTGAAACCTGCCTTTTCAGATCGAATGAAAATCTCCGTGCTCGAGAGCAGTCGATGGACGGCGGAGTCGGCCCTTATGGGTTTGCCGGCGTCGAGATGGAGCTGCTCGTCCTCGGAGGCGGCTTCGCGCGGGATGTGAATGTTTTCGGCTTCAGGCAGGCGCAGATGGCTCAGGCGCGGCGGCGTGCGCGGCTGGGATTGCGGCGATTGCGTGAGCGGCTCGGTTTCAGCGAACGGCATCGGGACCTCATGGCTTGCCTGGTGAGAGCTGAGGCCGGAATGCAGACACAGACCCGGCCGATCAGCAACGGGTGCGTCTTCTGAATCGAATTGCGTGAGGATTAGAGACTAGAAGGGACACCCATCGAAGTTGTTCGAGGGGCGACAACAGGAGCGGCTTTGGGTAGCGCTGGCCATGTGCAAATTCAGTGTAGCAAAACGGGAGCGGCGGGCGCAACGGCGCGGCGGGCCGATGCTGCCGAACTCGGCTACCATCGAAGCAGGCATCGGAGCCGTCAATGCCCGCGAAGCCCAAACTTGGACAGAATTTTCTCGTCGATGCGCATGCGGTGGAGCGCATAGCGGCGGCGCTGGGCGATATTTCCGCGCGCACGGTGGTAGAGATTGGGCCGGGACGCGGGGCGATCACGGGTCTGCTTGCGGCGCGTGCCAAGCAGGTGCTGGCCGTCGAGCTCGACCGCGAGCTTGCGGCGCGGCTGCGGGCGCGGTTTGCCGCGCAGCGCGTAACGGTTGTCGAACAGGATGTGCTCAAGTTCGATTTCGCGAAGACGCAAGCGGAATTTGCGCCGGAGGGCGAGCGGTTGCGCGTGGTGGGAAACCTGCCCTACTACATTACTTCGCCGATTCTGCTGAAGCTGGCCGAAAGCCATGCGGCGCTGGAGATGACGGTGCTGATGGCGCAGCGGGAGGTGGCCGATCGCGTGGCGGCCGTGCCGGGCTCGCGCGATTATGGGGTGCTTTCGGTGACGGCGCAGATGTATGGGCCGGTGGAGCGGCTGTTTACGCTGCCGCCCGCAGCGTTTTCGCCGCCGCCTGAGGTGCACTCGACGGTGTTCCGCTGGCGGTTTGCGCCGCGATTCGAGGAACTTGGCGTGGAGGAGGCGGGATTTCTGCGCTTTGTGCGCGGGGTGTTTGCGCAGAAGCGGAAAACGCTCGCGAATAATCTGCGCGCGGCGGGAATGGCGGCGGCGCGGGTGGGCGCGGCGATGGAACAAGCGGGGATCGATGGACGGGCGCGGGCGGAGTCGCTGCCGGTTGAGGCGTTGGCGGCGCTTTGGCGCGAGGTCGATCGCGGAGAGCCGAAGCGGTGACGCTTGAGCCCACTCCCAGGTCCCAAAAGCGGGACCTGGGGCACCCGGATTTGTAGAACTGCGAACGGTAAAAGGCGCGTGCGGAGTTGAGGAGCTTTCAGGCGCTTTTGGTTACGGCGCGGATGAGGATGCCGAGCAGGGCGAGGACGACGGCGCTCCAGAAGGCCGGAATGAAGCCGCGCACGTTGAATCCCTTGACGATGGCCGAGGCCAGCATGATCATCAGGCCATTAATGACCAGGAGGAAGATTCCGAGGGTGAGGATGCTGAGGGGGAAGGTGACGATTTTGAGGACGATTCCCAGGGTGGCGTTGAGGAAACCGATGACCAGCGAGGCGATCAAGGCGGGGCCAAGGCCGCGGACTTCAAATCCGGGGACGAGGCGCGAAACCACAAGCAGGGCAATTGCGTAGAGCAGCCATTGCACGAGCAGCGAGAACATGGGCGATTCTCCTTGAGGCGGCGGCTGGAAACATGCGCGACGGCACAGGCCGCGGCGGGTCAAAAACTTTATGCGGGCACATCGTCCGGGCACATCGTCCGGACCAAGCATTCCGGGCAAGTATAACGGCGGGCAGGAGCGCGGTCCATTAGAAATATGTGAAAGGAGCGAGTCTCGATGGCTGAGAGCCGGTTGACTTGTTTCATGGCGGCGGTTTTGACGGCGGGCAGCCTGGGGCTGCCGGCGGCGGCGCGGGCGCAGCAGGCAGCCAGCGCGCCGCTGCCCGATGTGCGGCAACTCATGCAAGAGGTGCAGGAGCACCAGAAGCAACTGGATAAAGTGCGCGAGAACTATACCTATACGTCGCTTGAAATCACGGAGGACGTGGATGCGGCGGGCAATGTGAAGAAAACGGAGACGGAGGAGGATGACAATTTCTTTGTGAACGGGCACCTGATCGCGCGCACGGTGAAAAAGGACGGCAAACCGCTGACCGGGCACGAACTGGATAAAGAGAACGAGCGCGTGACCAAGCTGGTGGAGAAGGCCGAGAAGACGCCGCCTGGACAGCCGCTGGCGGGGCCGTCGATCGGCGTGAGCCGTCTGCTGGAGATCATGGACGTGAGCAACCCGCGCAGGGCGATGTTTCGCGGACGGCCGACGATTGTGTTCGATTTTGCGGGGCGCAAAAACGCCAAAACGCATGGGCTGGCCGAAGACGCCTCAAAGAAACTGAAAGGCACGATCTGGATTGACGAAGCAGACCGCCAGGTGGCGCAGCTCGAGGTGAGCTTCGAGGACAACTTCCGCATCGGCGGGGGGCTGCTGGCGACGATTCAGAAGGGATCGAGCTTCGAGTTTCAGCAGGCGCCGGTGAATGCCGGCAAAGACATGCCTTCGGCGACTGGCAAAGACATGCCTTCGGCGGCGGGCGACGAGCGCGCGGCGGCGAACGACGAGTTGTGGCTGCCGACGGGCGGCGAAGGAACGATGCAGGCGCGGCTGATGCTGGTGAAGGGAGTCCGGCAGCGGTTCAAGGAGCGCGATTACGGCTTCAAACGGTTCCGGGTGGAGACGGAGCAGACGAAGGGAACCGGGAATAGGGAATAGGGAATAGGGAATAGAAAACGCGGAGTGCCGCTCCATCGGGCGTGAAGATTGGATAAGTATCCCTGAAATGTACCCCTGAATTGCGTCTGGCTTTTCCCCGCTCCGCGGCGCCGGAGGGCGGCTATGCGTGGTACGCGGGGATCTGAAACCCTGCATGGCCGTAGGTTCGGCCGGGCCTCGGGTTGCCGAACAACGCCGATGCAGGCTTACCAGGGATTGACGCCGAGCGGCCGATAGTGGACCCAGTCGAAGTCGACCGTTCCGGGATCGGTGGCCTGGGTGGTATAGGCGAACAGAGAAGGGCGCGATCCCTTCCACCAACTGAAGTGGATCGGCGTGACCGCGCCCAGGGATTGGAATGAATGCCCATCGTCAAGGCTGAATGAATAACGCGCCTGGTCGCCGTCCACGCGCACGCGCAGTTGAAGGGAAGCCTTTGTAAGCATGGGTCCCTCAATGCGATCCTCAACGCGATCCTCAACGCGATCCTCGACGCGATCCTCAATGCGATCTTCAAGGTAAAAATAGTCGAGCTGCCGCCGATCTCCCGTTTCCACGACCTCAAGACCGCTGGCGGACTTCTCGAACATTGCCAGGCCCGCATGCACGCCGCTCTTCATCCCGGCCGGATCGAGGCGCACGGTGAACTCGAACGAATTATTCTGCATGCACTGGGTGAGCGTGTTGCGCGCGCTCAGCAGGTCCTGGGCGCGCATGGGAAGAAGCCGTAGATAGCCAGGCCGCGCGCGTAAAGACCAGTGCGCATCGTCGGGGTTATGATTCCATTCCCATTGGGGGCCGAGTTGCGCGCCGCTGAACTCGTCCGACGTTTGCGGCCGTTGCCCATGAGCCCGCTCGGATGGGATGGTAATCGTTCCCGCGACTACGGGCTGTCCCTCAATCGCGCTGCCGGGGTCGCTGCCTATAATCGGCCAATCGTCCTTCCATCGCACTGGCTCGAGATGCACGATCCGCCCATGCGCGCCATCGAATTGAAAATGAATAAACCACCCCTCGCCATCGGGTGTTTCTACATAAGCGCCCTGATGCGGCCCATTAATCTTCGTATCGCCTTGAGCGAGGACGACGCGGTGCTCATAAGGCCCATACAGGTTACGCGAGCGCAGGACAGCCTGCGCGCCAGTGTTGACGCCGCCGAACGGCGCGAAGATGTAATAGTATCCGTCGCGCTTGTATAACTTTGGACCTTCAAGGACAGGTAAGTGCCTGGGATCGTCGACAATCGTTTTTCCATTGTCGAGCACGCGCATTCCGTCCGGCGACATGCGGTGCAGAATAAGCGGGCCTGCTCCGGTCTTCGAGTGAATCAGGTAAGCCTTGCCGTCGCCGTCCCAAAAAGGACACGGATCTTCAAGACCGGCTCCGGCAATCACCACGCGCGGGGCGCTCCATGGGCCGGTAATTCTGGGCGCGGTGCTGACAAAGATACCCTCGCTCGGCGTCGGGAAGTAGACATAGAACAAGCCGTCGTGCTTCCGGATCGACGGCGCCCATATTCCCAATCCATAGCGATTGCCGCCGATCATGCTGTAGCGCGGGTCCATATCGAGGCGCTTGACCACGTGGCCCAGTATCGTCCAATGGACAAGATCGGTGGACTCGAGGATGGGAATGCCGGGAACAAAGTGAAACGTGGAAGCAATGAGATAGAACTTGTCTCCGTCGCGGATTACGTCGGGATCGGAGTAATCGGCAAAGAGGATGGGGTTGCGATAGGAAATGTCCGTGTGCGATTGCCGGGCTTGCGGCCGCGCCGTGCCCGCCGCGAGAAAAAGCAAAGCTGCCGCAGCCAGGGCGAGCGATAGGCAGGCGCCCGGCTTCCATCTTGCCGCAAGTGTCATGTATTACCTTCGCAACTCACGGTATTCGACTCCAGCAATACTTCGCTCGACCTATCGGCCTGGGCCGACGCAGATTGGTTGCGGCGAAGCGGTACAGCGCAGGAAAGAGTCTTGCGCCCTGGAGCGGCGCGGCAGCGCTGCCGCGCCGCTCCATTGCTCAGAAGATCAGCTTCAGCGACAACTGCGCGATGCGCGGATCGTTCTGCGGCGCCGTGCCGGACCAATTCTGTGGGCTGGTGCTGGTAATCTTGCCGAACGACGAGCCCAACGTCGTGCCGGGATCGCCAAGGTTAGTGTGGTTGAGCAGGTTGAAGTAGTCGGCCTCGAAGCGGAAGTAGGTCCGCTCGCTGACCGGGAACTTGCGCGTCAGGCTGCCGTCCCAGTCCACATAGTGCGGGCCCACAAAGGAGCCTTTTACGACGTTTCCGAAAGTGCCGGCGGGATTAACCGAAAAGCTGGCTGGATTCAGCCAATTTCTGCAATTCACGCTCGTCGTGCAAGCCGCGCCGCCGTAGGCGCCGTTTCCGTTGTAAACGGCGCGGTCGCGGTTCTGGCCGGAGCCGGAGTTGTTCGATGCACTCGACCAGACGGTCAACGGGTCGCCGCTGCGGTACTGAAAGATTCCGCTCGTTCCCCAGCCGTTGAGAATGTAGCGCGCCGCGCCCGGCGCGTCATTCAAAAATTTTGGGATCGTGTACACGTAAGACATCGCGGTGACGTTGCGATGATTGAAATCCGCCGGTCCGTAATCGAGCGCCTTGAAGTTCGGGACCGTAATCGGATAAACGAATGAGTTGCCGCCGCCGATCGAGGTCGCCGCCTGGTTCCAAGGCATGTCGTTGAGCGCATTCGACCAGGTGTAGTTGAAGAGCAGGTTCAGGCCATAGCGCATGCGCTGTTCGACGGAAACCTGCATCGAGTTGAAGCTGGTGTCGCCCCCGGTGTTGGCCGCCGTAATGTAATCGGGGTAGCAACTGTTGGTGGCCGCGCAGCCGGGCTGATCGAAGACGCGCGTTCCGTTCACCTCGGGATTCAGTTCAAGATCCTGCCACTCATGGCTGCCGTGGGTGGCTACATAGGCGAGTTGCAGGGAGAGGCTGGTGCTCAGCTTCTGCTGCACCGCCAGGTTCCAGGCGTAGTCGAGCGGATCCTGGAAGCCCTTGTACGGATCGTACGTCAGCCAGTTGTTCGATGCCGAGATCGGAAAAGTGTTAGGCGGAGGCTGCGGCGCCGGAAAAGGATTGGCAACTCCAGCGGTCCCGTATGGATTGGCGAAGGTCATGTTTACGGCGGGACTGGTAGATGTGGCCGGACTCGAAAATAGAGACACGGACGCAACGAATGGCACCGAGTTCGAGTAAATATTGAACAAGGTGCTGTTGATGCGGCTGTCGTAGAACATGCCTGCTCCGCCGCGGATCGCAGTCTTGCCGTTGCCGAAGAGGTCGTAGGCGAAGCCCAGCCGCGGCATGAAGTGATCGTAGGCGGAGGCCACGCCGTTGGGATTGAATCCCTTATCGCCGGCAAACTGCATCCCCGCCGGCGCCAGGGGAAACACAGCGGAGTGCGTGCCCGACGCCCACAGCGTGGGGAAGAAACTGCCCATGCGGCCGATGATTTCGTGCCACGGCATAAACGGCTCATAGCGCATGCCGTAGTCCACGGTCAGCTTGGGAGTTGCCTTCCAACTGTCCTGTACGTATGCGCCCTGGAACTTGCCGCGGGGATTGAAATACTGGCCCGACGCCTGGTTAAACTGGTAGAGATACCCAAACAGGAAGCTGGCCATGCCGTCGCCGGTGACATTGGAATTGAAGAAGAACTGTCCCGGTTGCTCGTAATCGTTAGTGATATCGATCTTCGACACTTCGCCGTGGTAGCCGGCGTCAATGTTATGCCTGCCCACCACGAAATGAATGTCGTCGGTCAGCGTGTAGTTGGCCCGGCTGAAAAATGCCTGCGGATTGACGCTGATGTTGAAATAACCCGGTGACACCTCGATTTGATTGATCTGCTTATAGGCCGGCTGCCAGACGTTGACGCCCAGGTCGGCCGCGTCGAGGGTGCTCGAAGTGGGGCCGCGGGAGTCTCTATCGAGCTGATAGCTGAGGATGAAGTTGTTCACGATGCGATCGCTGAATGTGTGCGTCTCGGAGAGCAGCGAGTTGTAGTAGTGATTCGAGGCCCCGTCGGCCAGGCTGAGGATATTCTGCGTGTTTTCCACGCCCTCGAGAAGGTATTCGTCGGAGAAGTAGCGCAGCGTCAACTTATCCTTGGGCGTCAGCTCCTGGTCCGCGCGCGCCGTAATCTCGGCGTAGCCGTAAAGGTTCGGCTGCTGGAACAGAACGGAGCCACTCGAGGTCAGCGCCGGAACATACTTCAGAAAGCTCTGCGTCACCGGGCTGAGGGCGGCGCTGCTCCAGACATTCGACGTGCCGGCGCTGCATCCGCCGGTCTGCGTGGCGGGAAGAATCGCCGACGGCATCAACGGGTCGGAGACGCAATCGGTGAACACCAGGTTGTTTGTTCCCGGCGATGCTCCCGACGAGTTCGCGCCCGCCTGGTTAATCGTCGGCAGAATGTTGGAAGAAGTGGCTGCGGCCTCGTGATCGATGGTCTTCTGATAGCCGAAGAAGAAGAACGATTTGCCGCTGTGGAAGACGTGCGGAATCTCCAGCGGCCCGCCCACCGTGCCGCCAAACTGGTTGCGTTTGAGCTGGTCCGGGAGCTTGCTGTGGGTCGCTGCGCTGTAGCTGAAGTAGTTGGCCGCGTTCAGATCGGCATTGCGGACGTAGTCGAACAGGTCGCCGTGGTACTTGATAGTCCCGCTCTTGGTGACGATATTGACAACGCCGCCCGCGTTCTGGCCGTACTGCGCGCTGTAATTGTTGGTCTCGATGCTGAACTCCTGCACCGCGTCGGGCATGGGGAAGGGCTCGTTGACGTTGGTGTACTCGTCCACGTTGTTGCCGCCGTCGAGCATGTAGTTGGTCTGCCCCACAAACGTGCCGTTGGCCGAGATGGCAATGACCGCCGGGAAGGTCTTGGTATTCCCCTGGTCTGCCTGTGCCGGCGGCGCCAGCGTGATGCCGGCTACCTCTTCGGTGAGCTGCGCCGCGTTGCGCCCGTTCAGCGGCAGGTCGTTCACCTGCGTTGTGCCAATCACCTGCTGCAGGGTTCCCGTTGTCACGTCCACCTGGGCGGGCTGGGCGTTCACCGTCACGGTTTCGGTGGCGTTGCCGGGCCGCAGCGCAATGTTCACCGTCACGGCGTTATCCGCGCGCACCTGCACCCCCTTCTCCGTGAACGCCGCAAAGCCGGATGCGCGAGCGGACACGTTGTAGACCGAGGGAGCCAGAGTTGGGAAGACGTAGGTCCCATCCGCGCCCGCCGTCGTTTTCAGCACCAGGCCCGTGGTTATCTGGGTCAGGGTGATTTCGGCGCCCGCGACCATAGCCCCGGTGGTGTCCGCCACGGTGCCGCTGATGCTGCCATTCCCCTGCGCGAACAATGCGCCTGAGGCGCCGGCGCACAGGATGCAGATCGCCGTAAAGCTGCCCATCAGCCTGAGAAGAGATTTCATGTTGAGCCTCCTGAAGCTTCGCCGTTTTCAGCCCTGCCGTCCCGGCTCTGTTGCCAGCGTAGAAATGCGGCCGGCAGGCCGATTCTGAACCGAAGCGTTTGTATTGGAATGAATTGGCAGTTGAATAGACAGGGACCGTCCCTGACTGTCGCAGACAGGTGAATTCTCTTTGCTTTTCAGTCGCTTAAGCCGGTTCTCCAAAGCCCGCGCGGCCTTTCCAACCCGGTTTGGGGCGGCTTCTTTCTGGTGAAGAACCCTCTGAGCTTTAGCGAATGATGAATATCACGTCAGCACCGGCACGGGTTGAAATGCGCAGAACGCGATGTGGCTTTGTAACAGGGCACGACTTCAGTCGTGCCGCAAACCGCTGAAAAATAAAGGCGGGCTCTAGCCCCTGCGGCGTTTCGGTCGCCTCGCATCGGTTAATTTCGCTCCCGCCGCGTCCCTCGCCGGAACAGGCTTGATATTCATTTAGCGAATATGCCGGTCAAATTGGAGAACCGCTCCGGCGCGAGAGGCATGGCTGCGCTGCGCCTGGAGAGATGCGCCTAATTTGTCGCCGAGACCGCCAGCACCTTCGGCGGGCCTGGAATGCCGTCGGTCACCGTGGTTCCAAGCACGATCTGCAGGTTCTGGGGCGTTCGCGTCAGGTGCGCCTGCCGCGCAATTCCCTGCATAAGATCCGGGCTGGTGAGCAGCTCCCCGGCGGCTTCCGTGCCATAGGTATAAAGACCTCCAATCACCACCACCGCGTTGCCGGTCTCCGAGTCCCGGATGCGGGAAACCAGGGCGTAATCCTCCACATTGGGGCTGTTTGCTCCGGTTAGAGGATTGCGCGGCAGGTCCGTGCCCCAGCTCCAGGCCCGCGACGAGGGATTTCTCGAGTCGCGTATATAGATCAGGTGTCTCGCCGCGTCCATTGCCAGGCTGTAGCGCAACAGGCGGTTCAGGCGCAGGCTCCATTCGTTGTTAAAGGCCCCAATCAGAACCACCGGCCCCTCGCGGAGATCGGAGAAAGAGATCGCGCTCGATCTGCGGATGAGGACGTCCTTATGTCTGGCCGCCAGCACGCCCACTACGCGGGCCACCGTGACGGTGTCGGCAAAGGGCACGGTTTGAGAGGCGTCGGAACTGGGAATGGGGGTGGGAAGATTTCCCTTGGGAATGTCTTGCGGAATGGTTGGCGGACCATTGGGGTGGTCGCCCACGGCCACCAGAACGGGGCCGGGCGTATCCAGAACCGGCTTCCAAAAAAGATCCTGCGCGGTGGGCCTGCGCAGCAGGCTGTACCCGCCGAGCGTTGCCGCGCCCGCCACGGCTGCCAGGACCCACATCGAAAGCCAAAGGATGCGGCGCCGGCCGGCCGTAGCCGGAGCGTCTTCGATTCCGGACAGCCGAGCCGGGCCTGCCTGCACCGGGCCTGGCTGCACCGGGCCTGCCTGCGCCGGGCCAGAATGAACCGGAGCACCGTGCGTTCCCACGGCTAAGCCCGGCAGGGATTCATCGTTTCCCAACTCGGTTACAACGTGGTTAGCCTGGCTGTGAGGGGTGAATCTTGGAATGTAGGAGCCTGGGATAAACCCGATTCTCAGCTCCGAACGGTGTATCTCGTCTACGTAATAAGTTGCCAGCTTTTTGCGCAGCTCGGCCGCGGCGGTGCGCACAATGTGATCCACGTTGGTGTCATAGGAGGGATCCCTTGCGAACACCTCGATCCCGATCGACCGCTCCTTGATCTGATCGGCCTGGCCATTCAGGGTCTGCTCCACCACGTACTTCAAAAAAGCTACGGATCGCTTGCTGGACCGGAAGGTGTCGTCGCGAATCAGCAGCTCAAGCTGTGCCCGAATCGCCCCCGCGCTCAACTCTGCCGTTGTTCCGTACTCGACTTCGACGCTGATCATCGCCTGTCCGGTGAAAGTCATTTTAGCACAGGAAATATCGGAGATCTCAAGCCGCTTGCAGCCGCTCGATCGCGCATAAACATAATCGTAATCACTCATTTACGGTTAGCGTTGCGTACCGGCAATCAGGCCGCCATTCCGCTGGGTGCCCCAGGTCTCGCTTTTGAGACCTGGGAGATTACAGAACTACTCGGTCGATGTACTTGAGGGGCGCGACGAGAAAATCCATCTCCACTCATCCGGCGGCCAGCTCCCTACCCCGGCAGACAACCGTTTTCCCGTATAGTGTTGAGGACGGCAGCAAGAGAGCCATGTTCCCGCGCCGGCTACGGGCAGGCAGAAAGTAAGGCTATGACCACGCAAGCAAAAGGCCAGTCGGCGCTCACCTCGCCCGGCTATCTGGCGCCCTTCATTATCGTCACCACGCTGTTTTTCATCTTCGGCTTCATCACCACGCTGAACATGGCGCTGGTGCCTCACCTGCGCTCCATCTTCCACCTCGATTACGCGTGGGCCATGCTCGCCGAGTCCGCGTTTTTCCTCGCCTACTTCGTCTTCTCCGCCCCCTCGTCCAAGCTCATCGAGTGTATCGGCTACAAGCGCACCATGGTGGTCTCGCTGTTCATCCAGGTGGCCGGCTGCCTGCTGTTCATCCCCGCGGCCAAGCTGGTCAACTTTCCGCTGTTTTTGACGGCCGTTTTCATCGTCGGCGCCGGCGTCACGGCCCTCCAAACCTCGGCCAACCCCTACGTCGCCATCCTCGGCCCCGAGCACAGCGCCCCCGTGCGGCTCACCCTGGCGCAGGCCTTCAACTCCATCGGCGCAGCCATCGCGCCCATCGTCGGCGGGGCGTTCATTCTGGCTGGAACCACGTCGAAGTCGCCGGCGGCCATTGCCGCCACCGTGCGCGGGCCTTATCTGCTCATCGCCGCCGGGCTGTTGATCCTGGGCCTGGCCGTAGCCTTCGTGCATCTGCCCCACATCACCCAGACTCAGGAGTTCCGCCCCGGCAAGGAAGGCGACCCGGTGCTCACGCGCAGCATCTGGAGCTACCGGCACACGGTGCTCAGCGCGGTCGGCATCTTTCTCTACGTCGGCGTCGAGGTCGGCCTCGCCTCGATCGCCCCCAACTACTTCAAATCGCAGGGGATGAGCTCGCTCTCCACCGCGTCCTTCATGGTCTCGCTTTACTGGTTCGGCGCCATGGTCGGCCGTCTGCTCGGCTCCTGGATCCTGACCAAAGTTGAAGCAGGCCGCCTGGTGGCCGTCTTCGCCGTCTCGGGCGCCGTTCTGCTCATCGTCTCCATGCTCACTCACGGGCCGGTGGCCATCTGGAGCCTGGTACTCTGCGGCTTCTTCAACTCCGTTCAGTTCCCCAATGTCTTTGGGCTGGGCATCGTGGGCCTGGGGCCGTTGACCAGCAAAGGTTCGGGCCTGATCATGACAGCCATCGTCGGCGGAGCCATTATTCCCTACCTGATTGGCGCCCTGGCTGACAAGGTCGGCATTCAGGGGTCGTTCCTTCTGCCCATGGCCTGCTACCTCTACATTGCCTGGTTCGGCCTGTGGGGATCGAAACCGGCGCCGAGAGCCGCCGCGTAGGCGGGGTAGCGCGTGAGCCGGCACGTAGACGAGGGCGCGTGAGCCGGCGCAGGAGCAGATCGCCGAACCCGAAGCTTTGTGCCCCATCCATGCGACTCTTTTCTGTCGCATGGGTGGGATGCCACGACTGATGGGTACAGAATTTTTGAAACCCCTCAAAATAATTGCCCTCGTTTTTGCATAGAATTATGC
>JBOGLX010000047.1:0-36894 GCA_050745765.1 Occallatibacter sp.
GCGATGAGCTGCTTGTCGTGAAAATCGACTGTATAGAGCAGGTGATTTGCCTTCGGCGCGGCGGAGTTAGCCGTGCCGGCGGCGAACAGGGTCAGAGTTATCTGCCCGTCCGGCGAGGTAACGTTTACATTGGCGGGATTATCCCGCGCAGTTACAGACAAGGCGGCACAGAGAGCAAGCAAAGACAGCAGAGTTACACGTTTAGTTGGCATAAGTCCTCCGCGCGGGGAAGATTGCGGCACAAAACGGTGCGGTCCTTCCCGGCACGCGCCAGTATACTCTGCGCGGCGTTCAGACGGTCTCCTCGGCACGAGGAGGTTCAGGTTGCGGAGCCGCCGAGGCCCGCGGAATGGCGGGCATCCACGCTGCGCTTCAGGCTCGACCGGCGCGGGCGCAACGAGGCCGGCGCGGTGCATCATCCGCTCGATGTCGTATCCCTCCCTGCGCACGCGCTGGTCGTTGTAGAGGAGGGCGAGCGAGGTTGTTAAACCGGCCCAGGTGAGTGCGATCCAGAGAAACAAGACGATTACGATACAGGCGCCGGAGAGGGCCGCGCCAAGGTAGATCCAGGGCGCGGCGAGGTGCGAATGGAGGGCGGGGGCGAGGAACACGCCGGCCGCGAAGAGAATCATGGCCACCAGATAAAAGGCGATCAGAAATACGTAGCAGATGAGATGGATTACGAGGAGAATCAGGAAGATTCGGCCTTTGGCTCCCTTGGTGAGCAGAGTGCTTCGTTCCATTGCCTTGCGGGCGCCGATGCCTTCAACCACGCAGGCGGGAAACGCCAGGGAGAGGCGCAGGACGACGACGATGCCATAGACGTAAGCAGCGAAGTAAAGCAACATGCCGAGCGGCATGAGGAAGAACACGGCCGGATTGGCCGCGCGCAGGATTGGGAGGCCCGGCAGCGCGAGCATCGGCAGGATGATGGCAATGGTGGGAAGAAAGGCGCGGAGATAGATCAGCAACAGAAGTCCGGTGTGGCGGCCTGCGCGCCGCCAGGCGAGGCCGTATGCCCCGCGGATGGTAACTTTGACGCCAGTGTCAGCCTGCGCAGCCGCGTAACAGGCCGCCGCGAGGTATAGAGCGAAGACCGCCAAGGCCGGTATGGAGATGAGCAAAACGGCCGGAATGACGACTCTTAAGACCAACGCAGGATTGGTGGCCGCAGCGGGATTGGCGAAGACTCCGGCGAGCGCGAGCGCCCCTGTCAGGAGGGCGTAGATCGCGAGGAACGCTCCGCATGGAACCGCCGCAATGCCGAGCAGGAGGAGCAGATTCCCGCGCAGAAGATGGAAGGTGCGGTCAAGTATCTCGCTGAAGGTCATGGGGCCGGAGGGCGCCGGTCCTAAGGGCGGAGCAAGAGCTGATCCGTTCACAGGTTCTCTCCAAATTCCGGCCTGGTTGGTTCCGACGGCTGGGGGAGCTCGCCAGCCTGGGGCGGGTCGGACGGAGCGGCCGCGGGCGCAGGCGGCGTGAGCCCGGCCGCGGCCATCATCCACTCGATGTCGTAACCTTCCTTGCGAATGCGCTGGTCGTAGTAAAAGAGCGTGATGCCGGTGGCGTAGATGGGGCCCAGGAAGGTGTTGGTAAAGAAGCCGATGACCGCGGAGATGGCCTGCAGTCCGGCGCCGACCTGGCCGCGATGGCGGAAGGCCGCAACGACGATAAAGGCCTGCGAAGTCATAACGACCACGAACTTGATGGCGAAGATGAGCAGTCCGAGCACAAAGATCCGCCCGCGCGCGCCCTGGCTGAGGGCAATGCCCCGTTTGATTGCCGGCCAGGCTTTCAAGTCTTCGAGCACGCAGGCGGGCAGCGAAAGCGCGTAGCGCAAACCCATCAGGACGGCGTAAACAAGCGCCGGAACGATCAGCAGGAAGAAGATCACCGAGACCACGACGAGCACGATCGCCATGTGCGGATTGACCGCCGTGTGCCCGGCCGCCGCGTGGACATTGGCTCTTATTCCTCTTCCGAAATGAAGCACCGCGCCAAGATAACCGAAGTAGATCAGCATCATGGGCAGATAGACCACGCAGAAGGTGATGGTCATCAGCCAGAGGTAGCGGCCGATCCTGGGCAGAATGCTCGAGTAGGCGCCGCGAATGGTGGCCTTCTCGCCCAGGTGGACCCAGGCCACGGCGCGGCTGGTGGCCGCCACGGCGGCGCCCGCCACCATGGCCAGGATGAGCGACTCAAGGCCGAGGGCCGTCAGCTTCAATCCGAACAAGGTGACGGCGTGTTCGGCGCGCACCAGTTGATTGAAGGCGACCATCAGCAGGCCCAGGAGCAGCGCCACACTGGAGTAGGCGACGAAGATTCCGGCAAACAGCACAAAGTTTTCGCGGTAAAGCTGCGCGGTGCGGTCCAGGATTTCGCCGAGGCTCATGGGGCGAAGGGCAGGTTCCATGCGGGGTTCCTCGCAAGTGGACTGTCTAATGCTTGCGGGGATATTAGCACAGCGCGGGAATCGGGGGCAGCATTCAGGCGCCAGGTTTCATGGGAGCGAACTGGGAGGGCGCTTATTCGGCGAAGTGCAAGGCGTCTTCGGCCCAGACGACAGCGTCGGCGTATCGGCCCATGGCGGCCCTGGGGTCGAGGCCGCAGGCGCTGCCTACCGCATCGCAGCCTTCCCAATCGGCCATTTCGTGGTGCAGAAGCCATTCCAGCAGCTTTGCCTCGGGAACGGGCGCGCCTTCGAGAGCGCGTCGGATCTCTTCCCGGAAGGGCAGCGAGGGGGTGAGATCTTTCATGGGCACAAGGAGCATGGCCGAAAGCAGGCTGAGCAGTCCCAGCAGATACTGCTCGGTGGGGTCCAGGGCGCACAGGTCCGCGGCCTGTTCGCAGAACCGACCGCGCACGAAGGCGAGGCGCAGCAGGGCCGGGGGCTGGCCGGTGTTCATTTCGGTGGCGATGGCCAGCGTGGCAATGCGGCGGAAGACTTCGTCACCCACAGCCAGCAGCGCGGCCTCGATTGAGCGCACCTCCTGCCGGAGGGCGGACATCGGCGAGTTCACCAGCCGCAGGAGCCGGTAGGTAAGCGAGGGGTCGCGCTTGACCAGCTCGCTCAACTGGCGCAGGTCCAGGGGATCGTTGCGCAGGTGGCGCAGGATCTGAATGTGCGAAAGCCGGTTGGCCGGGACCCTCTGCCCCTTGAGGAGCACCGGGCGGCAGAAGTAGTATCCCTGGATGAGCGTGAAGCCTTCGGCGCGCGCCTGTTCGTACTCCTCCTGGGTTTCCACCTTCTCGGCCACCAGCGCCATGGTGTAGCGGCTCAACCGCTCGAGCAGCGCCTTGCGCTCAGGCGGCGCGGTCTGGATAAAATCCACTTTGACGTAATCGGCCAGTTCCAGGAGGGGCTCGATTCCGGGCCGCCAACTAAAGTCGTCCAGCGCCAGCCGGAAGCCGGCGGCCTTCAGTTTGCGGCAGGCGGCGATCAGGCTTTCGGTCGGCTCGAGATCCTCGAGCAGCTCAAGCACCGTCATCCCCGCCGGCAGCACGTGCACCAGCTCGTCGACCAGCGACTCGCGCGTGCAGTTTACGAACGCCGGCAGTCCGCCCGTCAGCCGCTCGATCCCAAAGATGACCGAATTGTCGAGCATGGTCCGCGTGGCCAAGTCGCCGTCCCCGCTGAAGGCGGCGTGCGGGCCGTTTCTGAAAAGCAGCTCGTACCCATGTACCCGGCCGCGCAAATCGAGGATCGGCTGCCGCGCAAAGTAGCGGAGCTCATCCGCAAATTCGGCCAACGTACCCGCCGCCTCGCCCGATGGAGCCACGTGAGTCGCCATGCCACCCGTCCCAATGGAGTCATCGGCGGCGAGCGGGCAGAACTTGAAGAAAGCAACAATCCGTCGGTAATCCCTCGCAGGATTACCGCGCTGCATTACCCCATAAACATCCCGCCGTTCACATCCAGCACGTGGCCGGTGATGTAAGCGGCCGCGGCGGAAGCGAGAAACGCCACGGCCTGCGCGATTTCCACATCCGTGCCGGCGCGGCCCAGCGGAATCTGCTCGAGCATCGCCGCCCGCTGCTTTTCGTTGAGCACGGCGGTCATGGGCGTCTCAATGTAGCCTGGCGCGACGGCGTTCACGGTGATTCCGCGCGAGGCAAACTCGCGCGCCATCGCCCGGGTCAGGCCGATCAGTCCGGCCTTGGACGCCGCATAATTGGCCTGGCCCGCCTGCCCGCAGCGGCCCACCACGCTGGACAGGTTGACGATCCTTCCCCAGCGGTTTTTGAGCATCGGCCCGAGCAGCGCCTGCGTCAACAGAAATGCGCCCGTGAGGTTGGTCCCGAGCACATCGTCCCAATCGGCGCGTTTCATGCGCAGCATCAAGCCGTCGCGCGCGATGCCGGCGTTGTTCACAAGGACTTCCACTTTGCCGAAGCGTTCGAGGACGGCTTTGGCGCCGTTTTCGATCGACTCCGCGCTGGCCACATCGAGCGCAAACGCCGCCGCCCGCCCGCCGGCTGCTTCAATCTCCTCGACCGCCTCGGCCAGCTTTGTCTGGTTGCGCGCCGCCAGCGCAACGGTCGCCCCCGCGCGCGCCAGTTCCACCGCGCAGGCCCGCCCGATCCCCTGCGAGGCTCCCGTCACCAGAGCAATCCGGCCCTCTAAACCTGTCATAGGATCTCCGCCTTCCGTGAGACATTGTAAGGGAACAGGGAATAGGGAATAGGGAACAGCGAGCCGTGCTGCCAGCGGGTGCTCGTAGTTGGCTCCTGTTCTGTAGAGGCCGAGGCGGCGCCGATTTCTCGCCAGCGACTGTTTACCCAACCCTGATCCCTCCTCCCTACCCTACTCCCCACTCCCTACTCCCTATTCCCTATTCCCTGTTTCCCTGTTCCCTGCTTTTTTCGTATTCTAGAAGCAGGCGATTCCCATGAAGACTTTTACCCTCGATGAAGCGCAGTCCCTGATTCCCGTTCTCGATTCGTTGCTGAAGCGCGCCATCGACGGCAAGCGGTCTGCCGAGACGGTGGAGTCGGGCCTGACCGATCTTGCCCGGCGCATCTATCTCTCGGGGGGGATGCGCATCGACACGGGCAAGGTGGCGGGACAGCGCGCGGAATTGGAAACCCATCTGCAGCGCGTCCGCGAGAGCGTTGCGGAGATCGACGCCATCGGGGTGCAGGTGAAGGATCTCGATGCCGGGCTTCTGGACTTTCCTTTCCGTCTTGACGACCAGGTGGTGCTGCTCTGCTGGCGGATGGGGGAGACTTCCATCGAGCATTGGCACACCGAGGATGCCGGCTTCAAAGGCCGCCAGCCTGTCGACGAGCGCTTCCGGCGGCGCCCCGGCGCGGGCGGCCGGCCCAACTAACCCACACCCGCCCGCATCTCAGCCGCGCCGCGCGCAAGCAAACTTTCACAGTCGAAGAATGCTCAGTTCTTCAGTACGCTCAAACGCACCGCGAGCGCCGCGAACGTTTGCGGCGTCCATAAAGTCAAATGGTGGAGTGTATGCGAACCACGCCGTGGGAAAATACCGGCGCGCGCTCAATTCGCTCATAACTTGCTAAGCCACATATAACTTCAAGGCATTTTAGAGATTCAAGCAACCTTTCCCGAGTTATTTGCGTCCATAACTCGAAACTTTCGCCCGGGAAAAATTAGTAACCGTGGACCTATGCGCTGCGTCTAAATGAGTGACTGACCTGGCTTCGGATCGAGGATGAAAGCGGAGTTACAGGAATTTGAGTTACAGGAGATGTGCAACATGAATCGCCAAGCCCTCGTGTCTGCTTCGATTGCAGCTTGTCTGATTGTTCTGGGTCCCAACCTTGCGCAGGCGCGCAGCAGCGCCGGTGCGCATTCTTCCGCGGCGACAATGTCCTCGCATGCGGGAAGTCAAGAGGCCCAGCGCATGGTGCCCGCGCGGGCCGATCTGGTAAAAACGCTCGATGCGCGCAATTTGCAAGCGGGCCAGCAGTTCAAAGCCCAGCTCCGCGACACAATTCATTTGAAGAATGGCCCCACGCTTCCCCGCGGCACGGTACTTGTCGGCAAGGTTGTGACCGACAAAATGAACAGCGACGGGCAAACCTCCACCTTTGCGCTGCGCTTTACCCAGGCTAACTTGAAGGACGGAAAGTCCGTCCCCATCAAGGCCACCATCGTCGGGGTTTATGCTCCGGAAGGTCAGTCTTCCTATGGAGAGATGGGGCACACACCTAATTACTGGACGCCCCAAACCTTGCAGGTGGATCAGGTCGGCGTGATCAAGGGCGTGGATCTGCACAGCAAGATTGCTGCCAATAACTCCGGAGTCTTTGTCACCATGAAGAGAAACGACATGAAATTCAAGGAAGGCAGCGAGTTGGCCATCGCCGTCGCGGCGCGGCGTGAAGGCGCCGGGCAGGGCATGGGCATGGGCGCCAACGGCGGCGCATAAGCAGCGACGCGTAATAATAATCGGCAAGTAATCGGCAAGTGGATGCGCAGAAACACTATTGAAGCAAAATCCCTGGAATCGCTATCCGGTTCCAGGGATTTATCTTTATGGAAGTTACTCGCACGAGAGGAAAGGGCGTGGTGTTGGGAGCCGAATCGCGCCGCCACGCATGGCGCAGCGCCTGTTCCGAGTCCACGCGGTCGCGGCTGGCGTTGGCCTGAACGCGCGTCGAGTCGATCGCCACCCGGCCCAGCTTGCCGATGCCCTGCGACCGGGCCCACTCCAGTACTTGCGTGAACGCGTCGTTCAGCGCCCGGCCATGGCGGCGGCGAAACGCGCTCAGCGCCCAGTTGTCCACCCGCTCACCGGCGGCCAGAAAGCGGAATGCCAGGTCCTCCACCAGCCGCCGCTCCACCAGCCGTGCGCTGGCGATGCCCAGCGCGTAGGCGTAAAGCCACACCCCCAGCATCAACTGGGGCGCGTAAAGCTCTCCGCCTACGGCGCTGTAGCTCTGTTCAAACACGCTCATGTCCAATCGCTCAATCACTCCGCGAATAAAAAAGCAAAGGTGATCGGCGCCCAACTCGTCTCGCACGCTCGGCGGCAGCAAATACGCCTGATCCGGGCTATACATCTTGAATCGCGACATACTTACTTGTCGCCCAACCTGCATGTGAATTATAAGTACCTTGTGGAGTTCTCACGCGGACACTGAAGCCCGTCCTTTATTTTGTTGCGTTTGCGGCACGACTAAAGTCATGCCATGTTACAAAGCCTTGCTTGAGCAGATGTTCCTTAAGGCTGCTGTGTGTTATTTCAAGGGCGACGCCCTTGGTTAGCTCTAGAGCGGAACCAGAGTTGCTATATCCCAACAGCAGCGGGTGTGTTTAAGTTTGTGGTGGCGACTTCTGCGAATACGGGATGGCACAGCCCTACTCGGACGATTTGCGCGGCAAGCTTCTGGAAGCCTATGAGGCGGGAGCGGGGAATCTTCGCGCCCTGGCGGGCCAGTTTCGGGTCAGTTGGGGATACAGCAAGAAGATCCGTAAGCAACAGTTGCGCAGTGGCGAAAAACGTCGCCCCCCACAACGGCGCCGTGGTCCTGTCAGTCGGATTACTGCCGAGGTGCAGGAGAATGTGCGCAACTGGGTGCGGGAACAACCGGACCTGACTGAGGCGGAACTGTGCGAGCGGCTGGCCGGGACCGGCGTTCAGGTTTCCAAGAGCCGTGTCGGGCAGCTGCTGCGGCAGATGGGTTTGCGGCGTAAAAAAAACCCTTCACGCCAGCGAGCGGGACACCGAGACCAACCGCAAACGACGTGAAGAGTTCCTCGCCACGGTGGCCGCAGTTCCGCCGGAGAAGCTGAAGTTTCTCGACGAAAGCGGAGTGACCACGCAGATGACCCGGCTATGGGGGCGAGCGCCGCGAGGCGAGCGTGTTACCGAGGCCACTCCCGACGGCCGCTGGCAGGTATTGACCACGCTCGGGACCATGAGTCTGCACGGCATGGAAGCGGTGATGACTGTCCCTTCGGCCACCGACGGCGATGTCTTCCGCGCCTATGTGGAACAAGTGCTGTGCGCCCAGCTTGAACCCGGCGACGTGCTGGTGCTGGACAATCTGAGTGCGCACAAAGTAGCAGGCATCCGCGAGCTGATCGAGGCCCGTGGTGCGCAGATCATGTATCTGCCGCCCTATTCCCCTGACCTGAATCCCATCGAGAAGGCCTGGTCGAAGTTCAAACAGTTCCTACGCTCGGCCAAAGCGCGCACCGCCGAAGCCTTGGACAAAGCCATCACCGAGGCCCTCAAAACCATTACTCCCGAAAACGCAGCCGCCTGGTTCCGCCACTGCGGTTACGGGGCACAGCGATGCTAGTTTTGCTCTAAATGCAAATCAAGAAGCACGGCTGTCATCCTGAGCGGGCGCAGCGGAGCGATGGGATTCGAAGGACCTGCTGTTGGGATACCGAGGCATGAAACGAACCTGCGAGGCCGCCTTTAACGTGCTTCACCGTTTTTCATCTTCGGCGCAATCAGTCCCAAAGCCCGCACCAGCCGCACCAGCCGCCTCGGCGTCGCGCGCGGTCGCCTCAGCATTCCCGAATCCATCTCCGACGGGACGATCAGCAGCACTTCCACCTTCGCCGCCTGCCCGTTTTCGGTGGCCGGTCTGAACTGCCACTGCCGCAGCGAGTCCAGCACAAACTGCGCCTGCCTAAAGTCCGGCGGAAAAGCCACGGCCAGCGACTCGAACCGTCCCGATTGATTCACAAACCCATGCACCAACAATGCGTCCGCGTCGATGGAGCCGGACGCCAGGTTGGGGCGCACGATGTTGTAGGGCCACGGCGGCTCAAGCTGCGCGGCCTCGCCCGCCGCCGCTGCTTCCGCCGCCGCAGGCAGCGAGTACTGAAGAATCCAGCTCTTCGCCAGGCCCACGTGCAGATACACGGTGTAAGCAATTCGCCCGCTCCACACATTGGCCACCTCGGGAAACTCGTCCTCGAGCGAATCGCCCACAATCACCGAGCCGAACTGGCCGTCCCTGGGTAGCGCAATGCTGTCGGCCGTCTGTCCGTTCGCCGTGCCCGTTCCATTCACTGCTCCCTCGGCCGCGCCGCTGCCCGCGCCCGTCGTTTTGCCTGCGGCTGACAGCGCTTCCTGCTCGCCTGCCTTTGCGCCCGCATCCTGTCCCGCGCCCGTTCCGCCGCCCCGCTGGGGTGGGCTCGACGGGTTGCCGCTGCCCGCCATGGTCAGGTCCTTCGTCTGTCCCGGCGTCATCGGACCAGGCAGAGCTTTGGCGTCTGTCTCGTTCACCTCGGGCAGCATCACCATCCCGTTGGGCATGATCAGATCGGAGAGCGACACCACCGTGGCAGGCGTCGGCGTCTCGGTGGTCTGCGTCGCGGTCGCCGGCGCCATCTGCACCTGCGCCGGACCCTTGACCATCACCGGCGAAGTGGTGCTGGGAAACAAATCTAGCTTCTGCGTGGGAAAGTTGCTCGACGAAAGTTCCACGTCCGCCAGGTTCACCTCATTGTTAGGCGGCGCCAGCGTGGGCGTTACGTCGGCGGCCGTCGGCGGCGTCGGCAGCGGCGCTACGATTGTCTTTACCGGAACCTTCGCCGGCGTCCAGATCTCCACGGTCGGCGCCGGCGCCACAATCTTCAGCACCACCGGCGCGGGAAGATCGGGCTGGATCAGCGTCTGCGGCCCGCGTTCCGCCCTGGCCATCTCGCGGAGCACCGGCGGATGGATTGCCGGCCGGCCTCCCGGTGCACGGGCGCGCGCCACGCGAGCCGGCCCCGGATACTGAATCTGGGTCCCGGCCGCCTGCCGCATCTCCTCCTTCGGCGTGCGCAGATCGAGGCGCCGCACTACATAGTGCTCGGCTTTTGGCTGGACAATCCGCGGAGAGTTTAGCAGGCCGTATGAAACCACCCCGAACACCGCTGCGTGGACCAGAATCGATACCACAAACGAAGTGCCGCTCCTGCCCTCGTCTCTCTGCTCGGAGAAGATCGTCAGCGTGCGCGAAGATCGCATGTGCGAATACACTCCTCCCTCGCTGCGCCGGAACTTTCAGCAAGGTGCGCGGCGCACTTGGGTTATCGGACGCCGACGGTGCGGAGAGATTTTTCTGTCTCAAGTTAGGACACATTCCAGTCTCATTTGGCTTTTCTTATTACTGGCGGCACTGTCTAGCACGTTCGGCAGATTGCGGGCATACTTTTGGCTTAGTCCCATGTAACTCAGCCGCGTACACCCGGATTCGCTCTTGTAGCTGCCTTGAATCGATGTCGCACCTTTGCTCACCTCTGTGTTGAGAACCTTTGGCGAGCGATTGGGCTTTGGTGGTCTGTTGCCCTTGCGCGCGCAGCCGATAAACGAGACTGAAGGGGCAAGACCGGGAATCGTCCAGGCTGAAATATGAATCGAAGGCTCCTCACGGTTCTGTTTGTCGCATTCGTCATCGCCGGCGCGTGTGCCCTTCTCGTGTACAAAATGGTGGGGTCGCGCATCTCCGCCGGAAAACGGCCTACGACCACGCGCATTGTGGCCGCGACCGCCAACGTCAAGCTGGGAGCCATTCTCACCCCCTCCGACGTGACCACCATCGACATTGGCGGCCCCGTTCCCCAGGGCGCCATCCTCAACCCCAAAGAAGCCATCGGCCGCGGCGCAATTTCCGAAATCTACCAGGGTGAGCCGATTCTCGAAAGCCGCCTCGCCGCTCCCGGCTCCGGCGGGGGACTGGCCGCCACCATTCCCGACGGCATGAGGGCCATTGCCGTCAAAGTCGACCAGGTGGTGGGCGTGGCTGGATTCGTCACTCCCGGCATGAGGGTTGACGTCATCGCCTCGGGCGTTCCCCCCGGCGCCGGACCCAGCGAGGGCACCGTCTCCAGAACCATCCTGCAGAACATCGAGGTACTGAGCGCGGGCACCGACATTCAAAGGGACGCCTCCGGCAAGCCACAGCAGGTGCAGGTCGTCAATCTGATGGTCACGCCCGACCAGGCGCAAGCTCTGAGCCTGGCCAGCAGCCAGCAGGTCCGCATTCAACTGGCGCTGCGCAATCCCCTCGACACAATAGTCAACACGGTTTCCACCACTGCCATGAGCAACCTGTTCGGCGTGCAGCTTGCTCCGGTGCATTATTCGCGCGGCAGGCGGGTTCGCAAGCCGGCGTCCGGGATCTATTCGATTGAGGTCATCAACGGTTCGCAGCGGACCGAGCAACGGGTCGGCTCCATCGGGGGCATTCATTGAGAATTAAACCCATCGTCGCCGTCGCCCGAATCGGATTTCTGCCAGGCGCAGTGTCTGCCCTGATTCTCTGCGCAGGCGGCCTCACCGGTCCTGCCGCCTTTGCGCAGGCCGCCGCGACGCCCGTTTCCCGGCCCGCAGGCGCCACATTTCAGGACTCCACCAACGACCTCTACGTCACCGCCGGCAAAACCGTCCTCGTCGATTGCGCCCATCCCATCGTGCGCGTAGCCGTCGGCCTGGGCGACATCGCCGAAGCCACCGCCGTCTCCCCCACCGAGATCATGATTGACGGCAAAGCCGCCGGACAAACCAGCCTCATCGTCTGGGATAGCGCCGGCGCACGCCAGTTCTTCAACGTAACCGTCCATCCCAGCAACGACATTACGCAGGACAATCTCGACGGTGTGCGCCGCGAGCTGCGCCTCGAGCTTCCCGGTCAGCCCGTCCGCGTCAGCATGGAAAACAATCACATCTTTCTGCGCGGCACGGTCAGCGACCTCACCGGCTCCGCCCGCGCCGTCGAGATCGCCGCGACCGCCGGAAAAGTCGTCAACATGCTCAACGTCGACGTGCCCAAATCCCCGCCGCAGATTCTGCTCAAAGTCCGTTTCGCCAGCGTGGACCGCAGCCGCGCGCGCCAGATGGGCATCAACCTCTTTAACCTGGGGCTGGGAAACGCGGTCGGCGGCATCAGCACGGGCCAATTTTCGCCGCCCTCGATTGTCTCGACTACGAGCTGCAGCGGATCGAGCATCTGCTCAGGTGGGTATGAGGCCACGTTCGCGAACGAGCTGAATTTCCTGACGTTCTTTCCAGGCCTCGGCGCCGGCGCCGAAATTCAGGCACTCGAATCGAACAACATTGTTCAAGTGCTGGCGGAGCCTAATCTCGTCGCCGCCGATGGCAAGGAGGCCAGTTTCCTCGCCGGCGGCGAGTTTCCTTACCCGGTGGTGCAGGGCACTTCGTCCGGCTCAGCCGCAGTCACCATTGAGTTCAAGGAGTACGGCATCCGCCTCAGCTTTATCCCCACCATCACGCCGCGCGGGACCATCCGCCTGCAAGTGGCGCCCGAAGTCAGCGCGCTCGACTACACAGACGAAGTGCAGATCTCCGGCTTCGCAGTCCCCGGCATCACCACGCGGAGGGTGAACACCGAGGTCGAGCTGGCGGACGGCCAAAGCTTCATGATCGGTGGCCTGCTCGACAAGAGCATCACCAAGACCTTCGAGAAGATCCCCTTTCTCGGCGACATTCCGATCCTGGGCAAGTTCTTCCAGTCCACATTGCACACCAAAAATGACACGGAGCTGATCGTTATTGTGACGCCGGAGATCGTCTCGCCCATCCCGGCCGGCGCGCCACTGCCGCAGCTCAACATGCCGGCGCCGTTCATGGCGCCCAATTCCAAAATTCCGATGCACACCCCAGACAAAAAGACGCCGGCCAATACGCCGCCCCCTGCGCCGGCGACCATGCCCGTCGAGAAGCTGATCGAGGCCATGAGACCGGAAACTCCGCTCATAATTCCCAGTGCAACGGGAGGCTCTGGCGCCGGCTCGTCCATGGGTTCGGGCGCTGGCGCATCCACTTCGGCGCCCGCCCCGCCGCCGCAATAATCCTCGCCGCAGATTCCGAGGCCAGCGGATGAATCCACTTGAAAGCGCCATCGCCGCACTGAGAAGACTCCTGGCGCCCCGCTCGCCGCGCCCCGCACCGGTTCCGCTCCGTGTCCTCAATCGCACCCGCGGCGCAATCCTCGCCACGGGCATGGAAACCGCCGCCACCGCCGCCTCGCGCAACAAGGGCCTGCTCGGCCGCGACGGCCTCGCTCCCGGCGAAGGCCTTTGGATCGTCCCCTGCGAATCCGTCCACACCTTCTTCATGCGCTTTCCCGTCGATCTCGTCTATCTCGACCGCCGGAAGCGCGTGCGCAAGGTAAGAAGCTCCCTTGGTCCATGGCGCTTGTCGGCCTGCCTTTCGGCGCACTCCATCGTCGAGCTCCCCGCCGGGGTCGTCCGCGCCACGCGCACCCAGCCCGGCGACGAACTTGAGTTCCTGCCCGCATCAGGAGCCGGTTAGCAGGGCACAGCTTCCCGAGCAGACCCGGCAAGTCTTCCCGCCGCGCGCGGTGTATGCTGGGATCAATTTGCCAACAGTTTCCGATGTTCCATGCTCTTGCGGCAACCGGCTGCCACTCAATCGCCATGCTTTTGCCTTCCGAAACTCCGCACGACGCCTCGCTCATTCTCATCGAAGGCGGGCTCACCACGATCGCCGTCGCCGCCTCCTTTGCATGGCCGCGTCTCTGCTCCTCGTGGTTCGCGCACATTGAACGCGCCTTCACGCGGCTGGCCCGCCGCCGCAAGCTCGCCGTCATCGCCTCCGGCCTCTCCGCACCGCTGCTGCGCCTCACCTTGCTGCCGCTGTTTCCCATTCCTCTACCCTTCGTCCCGGACGACTTCAGTTTCCTCCTCGCCGCCGACACCTTCGTCCACGGCCGCCTCGCCAATCCGGCTCCGGCCCTGTGGCCCTTCTTTGAGAGCATCCAGCTCACCGTCCACCCCACCTACCAGTCGATGTACTTTCCCCTGCACGGGCTCGTTCTGGCCGCCGGCCAGGTGCTCTTCGGCAATCCCTGGTTCGCCATCCTCGCGGTCGATGCGCTCTTCTGCGCCGCTCTCTGCTGGATGCTGCAAGCCTGGCTGCCCCCCACCTGGGCTTTGCTCGGCGCCCTGATCGCCGTCGTGCGCATCGGCCTCTTCAGTTACTGGATCGACACCATCGCCGGCGGCAGCGGCATGTTGGCCGCCCTCGGCGGCGCCCTCGTGCTCGGCGCACTGCCGCGCCTTACCCGAACCGCCCGCATGAGATACGGAGTCCTGATGGCCGTCGGCATCGCCATCCTCGGCCTCACGCGCCCTTATGAAGGCGTCCTCCTCTGTCTTCCCGTCGCCGTAGCTCTGGGCCGCTGGATTTGGAAAGGCAAAAACCGCCCCAGCTCCGCCACGCTCGTGCGCCGCGCCGCCCTGCCGCTGGCCATCGTCGTTGCCGCCGTCGCCTGGCTCGGTTATTACGACTTCCGCGCCTTCGGCAAAGCAACCACGCTCCCCTACACCGTCGATCGCGCCGAGTACGCCATGGCGCCTTACTACATCTGGCAATCTCCGCGGCCCCAACCCCACTACCGCGACGATGCCCTGCGCCAGTTTTATGTCAACAACGAGTTCAAAGCCTACCAGGAGATTCATAGCTGGTCCGGCTATCTCCCCATGACCTTTCTCAAAATCGTGCGTGGCGTCTTCTTCTTTGCCGGATTCGCACTGATCCCACCGCTCGTCATGTGCCGCCGCGTCCTTCGCGACCGCCGCGTCCGCTTCCTCGTTGTGTGCATGTGTGTCCTCATGGCCGGCATGGCTATCGAGATCTTCCTCATCCCCCACTACCTCGCCGTCTTCACTGCGGTCTTTTACGCGCTCGGCCTTCAGGCCACGCGCCATCTGTATGCCTGGGCGCCGAATCGCGCCCCCGTCGGAAAGACAATGGTGCGCCTCACGATCGCGCTTTGCGTCGTGCTCGGCGGGATAAGGAGCTTCGCCGGGCCCCTTCACCTCCAGGTAAACGAGTGGCCCGCCTCCGGCTGGAGCGGCAGTTGGATCGGACCCGAACATTTCGGTCTCGAGCGCGCGCAAATGCAGACAAAACTCGATGGTCTCCCAGGCCGGCAGTTAGTCTTGGTCCGCTATCTCCCCGGCCACGAACCTATCGACGAATGGGTCTACAACCTTTCCGATATCGAAGATTCCAAAGTCGTATGGGCAAGAGATATGGGCGCCGCCGATAATCTGGAGTTGTTGCACTACTACCCGCACCGCAAAGCATGGTTAGTCGAGCCGGATACGGCTCCGGCGACACTCGTTCCGTACCCTATGCCAAAGCAATCTTCGCCGGGCTCGCATTGATCGGGAACTGACGCGGGAAGATCGCGTGCGCCGCAACGTTCATCTCATCGAGAGCCGGCCTCGCCACGTTGCTGCGAATGCATGAGAACACGGCGATATACTTGCCCCTGGACGGACCGCTGGATGGAGACCCCACCATTTCTAATTTCGCGCTTTGCCCGCTTGAAAAGCGCCTTCTCCGCCCGCCTTCTTCTTCTTTGCGCCAGCCTGCTTCTCAGCCGCACAGCCCTTGCCGGCGGCCAGCCGCGGACCGCGCACGCGCCGGTCGTCATCACCGTCGTGGACGAAACCGGCGTCGCCGTAGCCGGCACGCAGGTGACGATCGTCGAGCCGGGCCTTGCCCCCGTTCATCTCTGGACCGATTACGCCGGCCATTGCGCCTTCGTCCCTCCCGGCAATGCGCCTTATCGGATTGAGGCTCAGAAGCCCGGCTTCTATCAGGCCGCCGAAAGCGGAATCGATCCCACCCGACCCGCTGTTCGCGTCGTGCTCGCCCACGAGCAGATCGTGAAAGAACAGGTCAACGTCACTGCGTCTCCTCCAGGCATCGACACCCAGCAGGTCTCGAACGCCAGCATCATGAACACGCCGGAGATCGTCAACATCCCCTATCAGACCTCGCGCGACATCCGTTACCTGCTTCCCTTCAATCCCGGCATCGTGCAGGGCGCGGCGGAACAGGTACACGTGGCCGGCTCCGAGATCTGGCAAACGCTCTACCTGCTCGACGGCTTCGACATCCGCTCGCCTGAGAACGGCACCCTCGATATGCGCGTCAGCACCGACGCGGTCCGCACCATCGACGCCGAATCCACGCGTTACCCCGTTCAATTCGGCCCCTCCACCGGCGGCGTCATTGCCTTTTACACCGGCATGGGCGACAACAAATTCCGCTTCAACGCCACCAACTTCATCCCATCCTGGCGCAGCCTCAACGGCATCCATTTCGATAAGTTCGTTCCGCGTTTCACATTTTCCGGACCGATTATCCGCAGCCGCGTATGGTTTTTCGACGGCCTCGAAACCGAGTTTGACAATAACTACATCTCCGAACTGCCTGCCAACGCCGACACCAACCCCCTCATCCGCGGCAGCAACCTGATCAAGGTTCAGGCCAATCTCACGCCCGCCGGCATTCTCACCGCGGGCCTGCTCTTCAACGACTATCATTCGCCCTACGAAGGCCTTTCGTCCCTCGTGCCGCGCGTCAGTACCACCGATCGCGACGTCGTTGCCTGGCTCCCCTACGTGCGCGAGCAATGGAGCTTCAAGAATGGCGCGTTGCTCGACGTTGGCGCCGCCGACATGCGCTTCCGCGACGGCCACGAGCCGCGCGGAACCATTCCCTATCAAATTACACCCGAGTTATCCCAGGGCAGTTACTTTGAAAACGAGACTGGCCGCTCCCAGCGCACTGAAGCAACCGCGGCTTTATATCTCCCTCCACGCCGCTGGTTAGGCACGCACGATCTGCAGGCGGGAATTGACCTGGATCACATCGGCTACGACGAAGATATAACTCGTGCGCCCGTGAGCTATCTGCGCGAAGACGGGACCCTCGCCCGCCAGAGCATCTTTGCGCCGGTAGCTCCATTCACGCTACATAACTTCGAGACCGGCGCATACCTCCAGGACCGATGGCAAACGAAGGAAGGTTTGCTCGTCGAGCCCGGCCTGCGTTTCGACTGGGACGAGATTGTCCGCCGTCCGCTGTTTTCGCCGCGCATCGCCGCCGTTTACTCGCCTCCCGGTCATGAAGCAACCACCAAACTCTCCGCCGGAGTCGGCCTTTATTACGGCCATACGCAACTCGAATATCTAACTCGCGCCTTGGCAGGCGTCCGTTACGACACCTACTACCAGGCCGATGGCATAACTCCTGCCGATCCTGCGCAGGAGACCGAGTTTACCGCCAACGATAACTCGCTTAATGAGCCGCGCGCCATCAATTGGAGCCTGGCAGCCGAACAGAGACTCCCGGGGTCGATTTATGCTGGCGCCAGCTTCATGCAGAAGCGCACAACCAATATCTTTAATTATGCAAATCAAAGCGGACAACAGGCGCTTTCTGGCGACTATATCCTTACTAACTCCCGCCAGGGCCGCTATAACTCCATCGAAATTCAGGCGCGCCGCTACTTCACTAACGGTTACACGCTCTTCGGCGCTTACACGCATTCTTCGGCGCGTACCAACGCCGCACTCGACTATCTGCCCACCCCCTCGCCGCTCGGCCCTCAGCAAAGCGGCCCGCTCGCCTGGGATACGCCTAACCGCGTGCTCTCCTGGGGATGGCTGCCGCTCGAACTGCCGAAACTCCGCAAGCACTGGGACTTCGTCTACACCATGGAGTGGCACACCGGCTTCCCCTACACATCGGTCGACGATACAGACCAGGTGGCCGGCGCGGCCGGCTCGCGGCGCTTTCCTAACTTTGTCGACTTCAGTCCCGGCGTGGAATGGAAGTTTCACTTCCGCGGCCAGTATTGGGGTCTGCGCGGCGTAATGGAAAACGCCACCAGCAGCAACAACCCGGCGGTGGTCAACAACGTAATCGACTCGCCTCAGTACGGCGCCTTCAGCGAATTCCAGGGCCGCGCCCTCACCGCCCGCATCCGCCTGATCGGCGCAAAGTAGCAGCTGCAATTACGATGCGCCGGTTATAGTGCTTCGCTTCGCGCCATCTTCCGCAGCATCGCTTCCGCGCGCTTCAGATCCTCTTCTGTATCTACGCCAATCGTATCCCTCGGCGCCGCAGCCACATAAATGTCGATCCCGTTCTCGATCAGCCGTAATTGCTCCAGCCGCTCCAGTTTTTCGAGAGGCGAAGGCAACAGCTCCGCAAACCGCTCCAGCGCGGCCTTGCGATACGCATAAATCCCCAAATGTTTCCGGTACCCCGCAAATCCCGACGCATCGCGGTCGAACGGAATCGTGGCCCGCGAAAAATAAAGCGCGCGCCCGTCCAGCGCCGTCACGACCTTAACCGCGTTGGGATTCGCAAACTCCTCCGCCGCGCACCGCACCGCCAGTGTAGAAACCTCGACCTCCGGCCGCTCAAAGAGCTTGAGCAGCGGCCCAAAAAACTCCGCCGTCAGCGTCGGTTCGTCTCCCTGAACGTTCACATAGATATCGGCGTCTATCTGCCGCGCCGCTTCGCGTACGCGGTCCGATCCGCTCGGGCAATCCGGCGAAGTCATGACGACTGGAATCCCGCGCGCCCGGCCTGACTCGGCCACTTCCTCCGAATCGGTTGCCACCACAACCGGATCCATCAAACCGCTGTCCGATGCCGCGCGCCACACCCACTCCACCATGGGTTTCCCGGCAATTTCGCGCAGCACTTTGCGGCTCAGCCGCGTCGAGCCGAGTCGGGCCGGAATCACTCCCGCGATTCGTCCAGGAATCATGAAGTCGAGTGTACATTCCCGGGCGCCGCGCCCGTTTGACCTGCTCTCCGCCCGCCCGTATCATCGAAGATGTTGTAACTCACAACACCCACCGGCGGAGTAGCTCAGATGGTTAGAGCGTGGGATTCATAACCCCAAGGTCGGCAGTTCGATCCTGCCCTCCGCCACCAATTGTATCAATCAGTTGCGGGTACAGCGGTTCCACAGTTGCTGTATCCCGGAACACGGAGGCTAAGTGGCTTTTTCCTCCAGAAAAGGCGCTTCACCACCGTCAGAAAACGGCCACACCTGCTGTGGAACCGCTCTAGGTTACTCCTTCCGGCAACACCCCGTTTGACGCCACTCGGAAACGGCTTCACGATTCCAAAAATGCTGGATGGTTGTAGATCCTTCGACGGTCAGACTGGGCACGCCAAATGCCAGGCTCACCAATTGGCTCCAGGCGTGACGTTTGCTGTCTGTCATGGCTAGTCGTAGACGTTCATCGTGATCTTTATGGACGCATGACGCAAGGGTTCCCATTGCATCTTGATCGGAGCGCCGGTTTCGTCCAGCCACGAGTGGCTAAGAACAGGGTAAGGTGGGCAGGAGCCGGAGCCGATCGGTATTGACGCGGGCCCAAGGGTCATTCTATTTCAGGGAACGGTGACAGTAAAAATGTTGGAGGGCTCACTTGTGATGCCGGAATCGTCCATGCTTTCCACGAAGTAGTCGTACGCCTGTCCACTTTGCACGGTGTTGTCGGCGTAGGTCGTTCCGGAGGCGTCCTGCGAGTTCAGGAGTTGAAAGTCGGAGCTCCCGGCGGGCGCTCTGAAGATCTCGTAGGCAGAGATCGAGTCGCTCAAGTCGGCGGGGGCGTCCCAGACCAGGTCCACTTGCGGCAGGGTCCCGTCGCCGCTCAAGGCAACGACCTGCGTCGCCCCGGTCTGCGCATTACTGGAGATGGTCAACTGGCCCGTCACGGCCTCGCCGGAAGCGGGATCGAACTGCAGGACCAAGGCGGTGCTTTGGCCTGCGTTCAATGTCAAGGGAAAGGTGCCGCCTTCTAATGCAAAACCCGATCCAGTCAGCGTGGCCGTATTGATCGTCACCGCAGCGGTGCCGGTAGACGTCAGTGTGAGAGTTTGGGTTGCCACTGTGTTGACTTCGACGTCGCCGAAGGACACGGCGTTGGACTCAAGGCTGAGAATCGACGTTGCCGAACTCGATTGTGAAACTTTTGCCGGGATGATTCCGACCGTCCCCGAGCAACCGGAGACGCCCATCAATAGGCAACCACACAGGACGGCAGGCAGGGAAACCCTCCCTAGGCCAGATTCAGGGCTTTGAATGCAGCAACGTACGGGGCCCCAATCGCCACGCGAAGAGCCAGCGTGCAATGAGTCCGTGGCATGTGTGTATTTGTCATGCCGATTGACTAACATGCTAACCATTCGCCCGCCCCGGTGTGACTTGCGCTGCCTCCTCGTTTATCGGCGGTCCGATGGGCGGCATTAGAGCGGTCTCACGGTACTTTAGCCATCTCTAATGGTGCACAAGGTGGCTCTTACTTCCACCCCAGCAAGCAAAGATCGCTCGCCCCCCGGTTTCGCCATCCCGAAGAGGAAAAAGCCACTCAGGTGCCGTGCTTCGAAATGCAGCAACCGTGAAGCCGCTATAGTGCTGCGGGCTGTTTGTGGATTGGAAGGTTGTTCGAAACAGAGAGGCGGGCCGAAAACGCCGAAGACGCTCCGTTTAAGGGAGCGCCTTCAGAAAATTCGCCGTCTATTTCAACCGTACGGAAATCCCTCTACGCCTTCAGGCGGAACTTCCCCGGCTCAAATAGGTTAAGTGCTCGAAAGTCAAGAAGTAACTTTGCGTTGCGGCGACTAATGCGGGCATGTAAGATACTATAGTTATGTTGTTATATGTGACTGGTACGTATAACATAGACGCATTTAGATTGCGCGCGTCCCCAACCGCTCTTCGCCCCCGGCCATCCTGCTGCGGGAGTCCTTTCGCGAAGCCGGAAAAGTGAAGTCCCGCACCCTGGCCAATCTCACTTCCTGGGCCCCGGAGCGGATCGAGGCCTTGGACCACACGATCAGATCGAGAGCGCGCTTATTCAACGCGACACAGAGACTGCACCTTTCCATAACTATCTCCAATTGCATGATCGGCCTTCGACTCCTGTCCCATCCAAATCTTCTTCGCAGTCCAAGGCAAATCCGAATGATTCCAAAATGGATCTGATGCCAGTAGTCCTAGAGGAAGCCATGCCGCCGAGCAAAGGTAAAGGCTTCCCGTAGATATATAGGGTTCGGCAATCTCGGGCTGATGCCCGTAGAAACCTGCTTGTAACCAGCCTTGAGGGTCGAATGTTCCAGGTGCATCTATCATTCGACGCATCACGGTTGTAAGAGCGGAACGCACCTGCTCAGGGAACACACCATCCGGCAACTGGTGGCGAAGGCTAATCTCCGCAAGCAAATGGAAGGCTCCAAAACGATAGCAGAGCGATCGCCCGATAGGCGGAAATGCCCCGTCAGGGCCAATGAGCCGTTCCTGGATGGCGGCATATCGTCGTGCCCTGGCGAGAACTGCCGGTTTGAACGAGTCCCAGGTGGAGCGAACTTTCGAAACTGTATCGAGAATGTTCAACAGCATCGGCTGAATCACGAAACTGTTGTAGTAGTCCCAATGAAACTCCGGTCCATCTCCATACACGCCGTCCCCTTTGTACCAGGTGTTCATAGTGCGGACCGCGTAGTCTACCCGCATTTCGTCCCACCGAACGCCCATAAACGACAGTGCCGCTTCAACCATTGCGGAAAACAACAGCCAATTGTTGTAACCGGGAAGGATCTGGCGTGACGACTGGAGGGCGGCGATAACATTGCGCTGAACCCTTGCATCCAATTTGTGCCACAGCTCGGTCGGCGCGCGCAAAATGGCAAGGGCAAGAAATGCGGTGTCAACAACAGGTTGGCGGCCCTTATTGAAGTTCATAAAATCTGGAGACGCGGGATCGGTGCCTGAGTCGATGGCCATGCGCGACAATTCCGCAGATTTATTCCGCAGCGCGCCTTCGGTACCGCCTTGAGGGCCGGATTCCAGCCATGGCGCGATGCCTGTAAGCAGCCGGCCCATTGCCTCCAGGTATGTAAATCGCCGGCGCTCTGCCACATTGCCTTTCGGAGCCTCCACCGGCATTTCCTGCTTCAGTTTCCTTTGACTTAGGGCGCGAAGGACCGGATCGGACACTTTCGTCAACACTTGAACCCAATACTGGCGATCATCCTCTCCAAGTGAAGAAGAAGGCGTTTGAGCGATCACTCCTGCTGCGGTAAGTGTGCTCAGCGACATTCCGGCCTGAAGAAACTGTCTACGGTTGACGCTAACCGAGTTACCCCCTATCATTCAGCTCCTTTTAAGACTTCGAAAGCAGACTTCTAGCGAATCCCTCTCAAAAAGGGACTCGTCTTAAAGACTCGTGTGCCATAGGAAAGACTTCCGATAGTGATCACGGATGACGGCCGTACGACACCGGCCGCCATCCGAAGGTTCCAAAGGCATCTTAGAAGTTTAACCTGCCCGAAAACCGCAATTCGCGGTTGGAGTTGCCTCCCGTGGACGTGATGTACCCGAAATTGCCCCCGGTCACGCTCGAGTTAGGATTGCTGAATTGAGGCGTATTCGCGAAGTTGAATGCCTCGGCACGAAATTCCATGCCGAACCGTTCCGTAATCGGGAAGGTCCTAGCCACGCTGATGCTTGGGTTGGTTAATCCTGGTCCACGTAGCGAGTGCAACCCCGCCGTTCCAAAGCGGCACGCGGCGGTGTTTGTGGAAGAGCAACTCGATCCCGTCGCAGCAATTTCTGCCACAGACGGATCCGCGAAGTTCCGAGGATTGAAGTAAGGCTTGGAAAGGTTGTGGCCGTGCATATACATATTCGATTTGGAGATTACGTCGGCAAATTGCGAACTGCCTGAAGTGCTGGGACCAAGAGAGCTTCCGCTGCCCGATACCGTGAAGGGTGTACCGCTTTCGCGACTCAGGGAACCGCTCAAAGACCAGCCTCCCAGGATGTATCCCGCGGGGCCGTGCTGCAGAAAGGCCTGACCCTTTCCGAAGGGAACGATATAGTTCCCAAAGAATTCAAGGTTATGCGTTCGGTCAAAACCGGCCACAGTCCGATTGAGACGCCAATATGGTTGGGATGTCATCGCGATGGGCAGCCCCCCCTCGCCGTCGGACTGATCGCCGTAGTCGTTGATCGAACGGGAGTATGTATAGTTCACCTGGAGGTAGCTGGCATTTGCGAACGATTTCTTAGCCTGAGCCTGCAGGGCGTTGTAATTTCCAGTGCCAAAGGGTGTTATCTGGGTGATTCCAGCCGTAATACCGTACAGCGCTCTCATGGGTTCCTGGGCGGCAGTTTGGCCTGGCGCCTGGTTTGCATTGATGTTGAGGTATTGAGTTTCGCGTCTGACTTGTTCGCCGACGTATGTGACGTTCAAGGTGGTTGTATCGCCGAATTCGCGTTCCAACGCCACATTGTAGCTTTCGTAGTATCCACGCCGGTAGTTCAGCGGCAGCGTGTTTGCACCAAGAGAGCCCGCGGGCGTGCCGAGACTGCCAAGAGCAACTACGGGTGAGCTTGGGCTCAGTGTCGGAGGCGTCAAAGTCGGAATGCCGGTCACCGTAGTGACGGCCACTCCGTTGATAAGCGGCGATACATTCGCAGTGTTTCCCACGATCGTCTGCGAAACTACCGACGGATAGGTCGTCAGTACGTCGCGATAGCTGTCAGGGTTGGTAGACAATCCGAAGCCAGCGCGAGCTACTGTCTTGGAGTCGATGCGGTAGGCCAAGCCGAGGCGTGGCACGATCATGCCTTTGCCTACCTGGACTTCGTCGGCCGCGGGAACGCCCGCGGAGCCCTCTACATAGAGATTTCCATTGGCAGGGTTGAAGATATCCATGCCGGAATGGTCGCGGGTAATCATCGGATAATATTCGTAGCGAACGCCGTAGTTGACCGTGAGTTTGTCCGTTGCCTGCCACTGGTCCTGAGCATAGAAGGCCCAGACGTTCTCGCGAGAGGCGGCGGGATTCAAATATTGTGTGTCCTTTTGAACTTCCTGCGGGAGACCGAGCAGAAAGTCCGCCCAGGAGTTGAAGACATCCGGAGAAGCTCCACCGGTGAGTGAGGTCAAGCCGCCGTTGAAGCTGAATCCGCCGCGGGGGCCGACGGTGTTCTGCGGCTGGAAGTGGTTAATGGCAAAGCGGTCGAACTCCATGCCGTAGCGGGTGGAGTGCTTTCCTTTGATCCAACTGAGGTTAGCGGCGGAGACGTAGGTGTTGTCACGGAACTCGAAGGGATTGGAGTTGGCTGAATTTCCCATACTCGAGATGGTATTGAAGGTGAAGGCGGGCTGGCCTCCGCAGAGGCTGCAGGTTCCGTTGGTTCCTGGAATGTTGAAGTAGGTCAGTCCCCAATCTTTCCCGATGTCGGTGTTTTTGGCGGACATGCCCTGGCGCAGATACCCAACGTTGGCATCCAGCAGCAGGTTGGAGCGGAAGGTATAGGTGCCGCCGATACCGACCGATTGAACTATGCTCGGCGCATTGCCCGGCTGAGGGTTGGAGCCGTTGACGGCGAAGGTGCTGCCGCCTGCCGCTCCCAGCGTCTGGGGGGCAAAGATGTTGGTTTTCTGAACACCATAGCGTCCGAAGAGCGTGCTCTTGGAGGTGAGGTTGAAATCGACGCGGGTATCGATATTGTTACGGGTGTACTCACTGTCAGCAGAGCCATAGAAGTCATTGCCAATTCCGCTGGCAGAAAGCAAGTTGGCGGTTGGGATGTTGGGCAAATCGGCATTGCTGTTCGCCTCAAGCAGCTTGATTTCCTGGCTCGCGGCGTAGGAGATTTCGCCTGGGGGAATGACGTTGGGAGTACCGTTGTACTCGATTTGCGTGCGCCCCGTACCGTCTGGATTGCCCGTTGCCGGATCATAGATGACGACGGGCGTGGTGCCGTTGGTGGTGACGCCTACGAAGTTGCCTGCGAGCATGTTTGCGGATGGAACCGTCTGATTGCCACTGGACGCTTGCGAGCGCCGGGTGGTTTCGAAGTTCCCGAAGAAGAAGGCCTTATTTCTCAAGATCGGGCCGCCTAGATTGGCTCCAGGCTGGTTCAGGATATACTTGGGAATCGCAACGGTCTTTGGCGTGAAATAGGGCTTCGCCATCAGGGCGCTGATCATGTTGTATTCCCAAGCCGAGCCGTGGAATTTGTTGGTTCCGGATTTCGTTGTCACGTTGACCGCGGCGCCGGAGGCGAATCCCTGCTCGGCGTTCATACTGTTGGTCACCACATTGACGGTGGCGATGGCTTCGGTCGACGGTGTATACGCGGTGATCTCCGGCAACCAAGCATAGATATCGCTGACGCCATCAACGCGGGTGGTGTTGTTGCTGCCCGACACGCCATTGGTGTTGAAGATCATGGTATCGGCGGGATTGCCCGCTTCCGAGTGGGTTTCGTTCGGCGGCGAGAAACCGGGAAGAACCTGGAACAGGCTTTGGAAGTCGCGCATGTTGTATCCCGCAGTTGTCACCAGATTCTGCACTTGCGCGGTTTCCAACTCGGAGGATACGGTAGCGGTATCCGTTTGGAGTTCGGCCGGCGCGGAGGTTACCGTAACCGTTTGTCCCACTACGGCAGGGTTAAGTTGAGCGTCGAAGCGCAGCTCGGTGTTGGCCTGGACTTTGATTCCGACCCCTTTAGTCGTGGCAAAAGTCGGAGCGGAGATTGAAATCCTGTAGGTTCCGGTGTTTAGGTATGTAATGCGGTAGATACCGCTGCTGTCCGTCAACACAGTTTTAGACACCCCTGTACCGGTGTCCGTTGCTACAACGGTTGCGCCCACGACCGCGGATCCGTTCTGGTCGGTCACGTTGCCGACGAGCGTTCCGTAGAGAACTTGCGCCTGCATGCAGACGGGCAGCAGCACAAGCAGCGCAAAGATTGAGAGCGCACCCAGAATCCTGGCTCCACGCCGCAAAACAACCGATTCGCTCCGGTTGGCCGTCGTCATGCCCTCCTTGTCAAGCGCAAGCGGCGCTTTGCGTACTTCGTGATTCTTTCGTTGTGTCATGGCCAAATCTTTCTCCGCTGTTTTGAGCAGCGGTGTTCCCTAATCGGGGTTACTTGTGAATTTTGCGAGCAGCCGCTCTCGAAATCGCAGTTCTGCTCCGCCTTCTATTCAGGGCCGTCTTCTGGACTTGCGGTCCGCGTTGAGCTGTAAATGTTTACACATTGTCGGGTAGTCCCATAATCTCACAGATCGATGCCGAGGACTCAATCCACCGCACGCATTGCAGAAGCCGTTTTGCGTTCGCCCATGGGCGGTTGGCCCAGTTTACTCCAGCTCCGCCCGATGCCGCGAGGCTGGAGAACGCTACAACGTTAATTTCCTGTCTGCTTTCGGTGCTTCAGAGCAAAATTTCAGGAGGTCCATTGGATGCATCGCACCTTGCTCCTTTGTCGAGGCTGCAGACAAGTGGCATACGGTAGTAATACGAATGCCGATATAAGCTGCTGATTATTAAAGGCCATCTCTTTGTTGTAACAATAGGCCAGGCCATTGTAATATCGTGTGCGCAAGCCTCTGCTCGCACTGAGGTGCACAAAATGACCCTTATTTCCAATCATGCCCCCTGGGTTCCGGCCTCCGAAGGCGAGCGTCTCGAAATTAGGAAGGAACTCGAGAGCATTTTGGCTAGTCCCCCATTTCGAAATAGCCAACGCTATCCCTCCCTCCTTCGCTACGTAGTTGAGAAGACGTTATCTGGCGAGGCTGAGGCCCTCAAAGAACGGACGATCGGAGTTGAAGTCTTTCGTCGAGCGGCGGATTACGACACGAATGCCGATCCGGTTGTGCGGTTCAGTGCGGGTGAGGTTCGTCGTCGGATTGCGCAGTTCTATCGGGGCGGCATCCACGGCCGCGTCGAAATTGCCCTGCCTGTAGGGAGCTACGTGCCGCAATTCTCGCGGCGTGAAGCTTCTGAAGGCGAGAAGCCAACTTCACGCATTGACGAGGCGCCGCTTCAGTCCATTTCCTCCCAGACCGAAGCAAGCGAACAGCAAATTCCTGTCGAGCGTCACTCAAGATACGGTAACCGTGCAGGACAGGGGCGCTTACTATCCAGTTTCTTAACGGGCCTTCTCTTCGGCGCCCTCGTAGTGACGGTCCTGGGGCTGGTGGGCTATTTTTTCCTCCCGGCAGCCTCTCGAACGGAGGTGAAAACACCCGTCACGGAGGTTTGGGGTTCGCTTCTAACTCATCCCGATGCAGTCCTTATCAGCGCCGGGCGAACGCGCGTCATTGACGATGAGCCACCGGAGCCCCCCAACGCCACAATTGAACAACACATCCTTCGGCCCGAGGCCCGCATGTCGTTTTCGGCGGTGCAGGCTATTTCTCAGGTAGTAGGATTTCTGCAAACTCATCACAAGCAGTTTCGTATTCACGAAGCAGAATCGAATAATTTGCAAGACTTACGTCTGCGTCCGGTTGTATTGATAGCCGCTTACAATAACATGTGGACGCTGCGCTTGCTCAGGCCCCTGCGCTTCCACTTCGAACAGGCGGGAAGCTTACATTACATCGTTGATGCGAAGCATCCGGATAGTCGTGAATGGAGCGTCGCCTTTAACATGCCATATCGCCAGGAGACAGAGGACTATGCGATTATTGGGCGGTTCTACGATCCTACGACTGGTGGTCCGGTCGTAGTGGTTGCAGGAATCGGCTCGAATGGTTCAGAAGCAGCAGGCGAATTTATTGTCTCACCCGATAGTCTTGAGTCGCTCGCTCGACTTGCACCAGATGGAAAGCTCGACAAGAACTTTGAAGCTGTCTTAAAAGTCCAGGTAATCGCGGGAGATACCGGCGCCGCTGCGGTGGTGGCGACGCAGTTTTGGTAACCTCATCCTGGTCAACGAATCAGGATTGTTCCACTGCAACTCGATATCGGCGATATTTGGGCTGTTCCTCCGGCGGCAATTCAGAGAGCTGGCGCCGGCATTTCCGGCAGCCGTATACAAAGAAGTTTCGCGAGCCGGCGGTTTACCTATTACTCCTCAGCAACCCGCTGAGTCTCACCAACTTTTACTCGCACCGGCGTAAGAAGTCCAGAAGGCAGCAGCGGCGAATCCGTCGTGTATGCGCGAGTATTGGTATGCGTATAATGGACCGTGGCCGATGGCTGAAGATCGCCAATGATGCGATTTGGCCAAAGATTGGTGACCTGGATCGCAACTTCATTATTGCCGGTGTGAAGCTGGCGATCGATGCGGACCAGGAAAGGCGCTCGCCATAGCGTTCCTGCGCAATTGCCATTGACCGAAACCGATGCGATCTCTCGGACCTTTCCGAGATTCAGCCAGATCTGGCGGCCGGGCAGGATCAATCCCGCGGGAACGTGCAGAACCGCGTGATAAGTGGCCGTGCCGGAAAAGTAGCGAATGCCCGGGTCGATCCACTGGGTCCAGGAACGAAATTGCGCTAAAGGAACCGAACTCGGCGCCCCCCACCCCGGAGGAAACGAGAGAGTCCAGGAACCGAATGCCAGTCCCGGCGGGTCGTCCGGAGCGACGACGACCCTTGTGCTGAGACCGTTCGACTCTGTGAGCCGATAGGCGCCTGGGTTCAGGGCAACGAATCCCGTCCCGCCGGCTGCAAAAGTTCCATCGCCCTGGCGAATGGAAGGATAGACTTCATCGCTGCCGCGGCGAATCTGTGTGAGGTGCACGGCCGAAGGCTTTTCAAAGACCAGAAAAACCGATCCCATCGCAGGAAATGTCAGGGGGATTTCTGTGCGGCCGCCTGTCTGGCGGTAAACGAGCGCCGGCGCAGTGCTGCCGTCGTCGGCCGTCCATAGCTCGGGCGCCCGGTTGCGCACCCGAAACGACAGAGTCGCTTTCACGCTTCTATCGAGGCTGTTGCGAACGAAGTAGATATCTGCGTCAGCCGTCTCGCGGTGCACATAGTCGAATACGCTGCCTTCCGGGACGCTGGCATTTTCACCATCCAGCCGATAGGAAAAATCGGGAGCGACGCCTATGGCTTGCAGCGCTGCGCGCGCGTCCTGGGTGCAGTAGATGCGCCCCTTGCCGAAATTCGACTCGGCCGCGCCATGCGCACAACCGCTCCACATTTTGTCCGCGAGCTGCGTGTATTCCGCTTGTTGCCGAGCGGGGACGATGCCGAGCGGACCTGCCGGTTTCAGCCCAATAACAACCCCACCCTGCTGGACAAAGCCCTTCACCCACGCAAGCGCCGGATAAGAAAGATGCCGCGACTCAGGCAGCGCCAAGGCGCGGTAGTGCAGGCCCTCGGGCGTATGCAGGTCGGCGCCAGAGAACTGCATGCGATGCAGCAGCGCATCTTCGTCGGTCACGTCATAGTCGTAGCCGGGAAGAACTTGCGCGGGATCGTCGTTTTTGACGCGGACAAGACCCGGCACCTGTTCGCCGTAGAAGTACAACAGGTCATCGACGGAGCGGCCCTGCTGCATGAGGAACTGCTCGCGGTTGAGAGCCAGGAGGAAAGGTCCGGCCTGGTTCCACCATGTCACGTTGGGGTTCAGATGCGTGCCCGCGAAGTACTCCTGGCCCGGCTTGCCGTATTTGGCCGGCGACGACGTGAACTCGTGCCAGAAGAGGCGATTGAGGCCCTCGGTGAACGCGTGATCGATGGTCGGCTGCACGTCGCGGCCCGGCGATTCCGACCAGGCATCGGGATCCATGCTCGTGGGCCCTTCGGCGGCCACAAACGGCTTGCCGTAAATGTGCGCGGCGCTTGCAGCTTCTTTGACGAAGAAGCGCTGCTGGTCCGTAACGCGGTGCGTGCCGGAGACGACCCAGAACTCAGTCTGCGGGAACGAGGCGCTGCGGAAGTTCCTGAGCGCATCGATGGGCGCGCCGTGCGGGCCGCCGGCTTCAGGATGGGTTCCGAGCCCCATCTTTGCCGCGTGCCCGGCGAAGCTATCGTAGTAGTTCTCCGCAATCAGATCGGCGACGGTGCGCCGCAAATCGAAGAGGAAGCGATTGCTCACCTCGCGGCTGGTCAAAATACGTCCGGTCACAATGGGCAAATAGGGCAATGGATCGTATCCGCGCCGGCGCTCGAACTGCTCGCGGAAGCCCTCAGTCCAGTTGGCGCCTCCAGCCTCCCAGCTATCGGTAACCAGGTAACGCAGGCTGGTGCCAATATACGGCTTTGCCGCGACCAGCAGCGGCATCACATGCTGTCGCCAATAATCGTCGAATGCGTGAGCGTTCATCGCATCCAGAGGCAATCCAAGCGGAGTTCCGGCGGCATCGGTCAGATGCTTCCACGTGTCGGTATAACCGATGCGCAGCACCTCCCACGTACCCGCCGGAAAAGTCCAGTGCAGCACGCCGTCTGCGCCCACGTGCGAGCTGACGTCCACAACCTGGCTCACCGCCGCATCCTGCTCGCCTGAAACCGAAGGCGCGTTGCGCAATACGCGGGACGAACGAGCCATCGAGAAGCCCGTCTCCATCGATGCAGTCTTGAAGCGAAGATCCTCGATGGCGGCTCTTTCGCTTCCCTGCTCTCCCGCCAGCGGCGCTCCATGCCGTAGCGGATAAGCGAGAACCGCAATCTGCCGGTAAAAGCCGTTTTCGATTCGCGGAGCGGGCAGTTGCACTGTTTTCACGGCGCCGCCTTCCACAATCGTCCGCGAATACGTCAGCAGTTTTATGGCGTCTTCCGGCGTCACCGTCGGCCCGCCGATAATGCCCACATCCCATCGGCTCGTAATGTTCAGGCTGATCTGAAGCCCAAGCTTCTGCGCCACAGCCAGCGCATGTACGTACAGCTTCATCCACTGCGGACTGCCGATAGCCGGACCGGCGGGCATTTCCCGGTTGCCTCCTTGACCTGAGCCGTCCGCATCCACCAGAATCGCGCCGGCATAGCCGTGGCTCTTCATGCCCTCAAGATCGCGCGTGATGCTCTCCTCGGTGACGTTGCCGTTCAGCCACCACCAGTAACAGCGGAGTTTGGCTGCCGCCGGCGGCTCAAGAAATCCCGCGCGCAATGCATCTTGTTGAACGCGAGTTTGGCCGTGCACCGCGGCGAACGGGCCGGCCATCAAAAAAGTCAGTAATAAAGCTAGCTTCCGCCACGAAATCATGCCGATATACACCTTGCGCGACGCCATCTTACAATTGTGCGGCCAGGAAACCGCAGGCGCACACGTCTCCGTTGGGGAGATAACTCTGAAAAGTTGGAAAAAATGCGCACTTCCGAACCCATGATGGCGTCCGGAAGTCCACGGCAAAGGAGGCGGCGGTTAGAAATTCAATCGCGCTGTGAGCTGCCCGAAACGCGGATCGTTGGCCTGCGTCAGCGAAACTACGCCGAAGGCGGTGCTGCCGACCGATGTGTTTGGCCCACCGAAGATCGGCGAGTTCAGGATGTTGAAGAATTCTCCGCGAATCTCGAAGGTCATCCCCTCGCGAATCGGGAAGGTCTTGAACATCGAGGCATCCATCAGCGGATGAAACTGCTCGCGAACACCGATGTAGGGGGCGTTGGTTTGGGTGGTGTAGGACAGGCGCTGCTCGTAAGCGGGCGTGTCGGTTGAACTGCTGCAGGCCCCCGTGCCCACCACGAGGACGCCGCTGGCGTTCTCGTAGCAGGTGTTGATGAAGTGGCTGTAGCTGCGGTTGGCAACGCCTGTCGGTCCGATGATGTTCACGTTGCCGGGGGCCGAGATCAGGTTGCCGTTGGCCATGCGCAGAACACCGTTCAGCTTCCAGCCGCCGAGCGCCAGCCGCTCCAGGTAGGAGCTCCTGGTAAAGGTGGGCAGCTCATAAGTGCCGAAGATGTTGGCCAGCACATTAGAGTTGTTATCCTCGTACGATTCCAGGTGGGTATCGATGCCGGAGTTAAGGTATCCATTGTGAAGCATCAGCTTATCCCAGGTAAGGTTGCCCTGGATCGCGAGGTGGTGCGTCATGGGATGGCTGACCTGGATCTGCAGGGAGTTGTAGGGTGCGCTGCCGATCGAGGAATTCTGTTCGGTGACCGAGCCAAACTCCGGGAAAGGAACCAGCAATAAGTATTGCTCAATGGTTGCGGCATTCAGGGTCGCGTTACTGGCGTACGTGCTGGCAAACTGACCCGCCATGGGATTGGCAACCTTGGTGGTGAGATAAGCTACCTCGGACGCGCCCTGGTTGTAATACATAGCGGGCAAAGCGTTGATGTTCTTGCTCACCTCGAGCCGGGTAGGCCGGGAGCCTACATAGCCGGCTTGCAGCGCGATGTTGAAAGGAAGCTGCTGCTGGATGTTGAGCGTGTACTCGGCGCTGCGCGGTTGCACGTGGGTTTGATCGTTGAAGTTGATGCCCTGGCCGAGTCCCGTCTCCAGGCCCAGCGTGTTCCCTGTGGGCAAAACGACGCCGGTCGGGAAGGGGTTGGTCGCCGAGTTGAGCGGGGCCGAGGAGGTCCAGTTGTTGGAGCTTGTAGCCTGGCTGAAACCGGTGGAGTATGGCGACTCGAGGGTGTTGAAGAAGATGATGCCGAAGCCGGCCCGGACCACCGTATTGGGCCGCACCAGGTATTCGGCGCCAAGGCGAGGCGCCAGGTCGTGCGTGTCGTGCGGGTACGGGAAGCGGCTTGACGGGCTCACGAATTCGGGGCCGCCGTTCAGCGCCAGACCGGGAACCGAGTTCTGCAGCGGATTGACGCAGGTGAGGCAGAAGCCGGAAATCATCCGATTGTAGCGCTCAGTGAGCGGTGACTCGTAATCGTAGCGCGCGCCCAGATTCAGAGTCAGCTTGTTGGTCACGCGCCAGTCGTCCTGGAAAAACGGCGCCATGTAGATCTGCTGCGTGGCGTAGGAGATTGCAATGTTGTAGTTGTCTGTGGAGAAGTCCCCCAGGAGCATGGAAGCGATGGGATCGCCGGAACCGACGCCGTTGGTAGCCGGAGCCGAGCCGGCACCGTAGGTAACAGAGTTCGACTGGGTGAAGCGGCGGTCGAAGGCAAAGCCCGAAGTACCGGAGCCATTGCCAAATCCGCTCATTGGGTTCTGCACGTCGTAGCGCATGATGTCGCCCTGGAATCCGAAACGGAAGGAGTGGCGTCCCAGCGCCTTGGATAGGATCTCATCGAGCGAACCGATAGCGGATGTGCTGATCTGGCCGCCGGCGCCAGGCGCCAGACCCGAATAGCTATCGCTCGACGTCTCGCCGGGGAAGGTGTTGTAAGGCAAGCCGGCCTGGGTCATCGAGAGCTTGGTCAGATCGAAACCCGAGTTGCCCGGATAAAGGAGACCGAAGGGGTGGTAGATCAGGCCGAAGCGCGAGTCGAGCACCAGGGTCGATGAGAACTGGTGAACCTCGTCCACGCTGCCGCCGCGGTTGTTGCGGTAGACGGAATAGCCGTATCCGGAAGGCCCAATGCCCTTGGTATAACCTTCCATCGGATAGCTCTGCGTCAGCCCGGAGCGGAACCCGATCACACTCAGCTTGTCGTTCTGGCCGAGTTCAAAGTCGAAACGGCCAATGAACGACGGATAGGTGGCCGGATAGGTGGTCTGCGTAGAGACATAGTTGGGTTGAGAAGCCGAGCTGGCCGCCGTGGATCCCGCGACGTTCGCCGCAGGGAAGTAGGACGCCAATGCCGCGCCGGTGGCGTTGATGGCCGACGATCCGGCAACCGGGGCGCCGAAGCCCGAGACCGTGCACGTGCCGCTGGTGCACGTGTACGAGGCGGTGCCAAAGGACGATGCAACTAGGTTGTTGTTCATGAAGTACTCGGTACGGTTGTTATTGGCGTCCAGTGGCGAGTTCGGGACAAAAAGCTGAGTGCCCCCCGAGGAGGTGCAGAAGCCACTCGAATTGAAGCCGCCGGGGCAGAGGCCGGAAAAGTCGCCGCCGAGCTCCCCCGATGTAGGCACGCGCGTACTGAAGTTTTGCGGAGTGTGCGTGGCATAGCGCTCAAACGAGAACATGAAGAAGGTCTTGTTGCGCCCGTTGTAGAGCTTGGGCAGGACCACCGGCCCGTCCAGCACAAGTCCGGTCTGGTTGACCTGGTTGTTGGAGCGCGGTTTCTGCGCGGCATTATGGTCATAAGTGTTAGCGTCGAGATAGGTGTTCTCAAAAACGTAGTAGGCGGCGCCATGCAGGTGGTTGGTGCCGCTCTTGACAACGACGTTGGTCACCACGCCATTGCCGTGGCCGAATTGCGCATCCCACATTCCGTCCTCAACCTTGACTTCCTGCACGGCTTCCGGCGAAGGCACAAAGTTGGTGTAGGTGTCGCCCGAGAAGCGTTCCGGCGCGTCGTTGGGGATTCCGTCCAGCGTTAGCCGGTTGTGCCCAGAGTTGCCAAACGCGGTAATCTGAACCGCGACGCCGCTGTATGGATTCGTGTACTGGCTCGCATGGCCCTCGAAGTAGCCGCCGGAGGCAGTATCCACCACTCCGGGCGTGAGTGTCGCCAGCACATAGGGATTGCGGCCCTCGTTGGGCAGGTCAACGACCTCTTGCTGATCGATCGTCGTGGCAACCGTCGGCGAAGTGGTGTCGATCAACGACGCCGTCTCCGCGGCCACCGTGATCGACTGGCTGACCTCGCCCGGCGACAGCTTGAAGTCGAGCTGAACGACTTGTCCAGCGGTCAGAACCACGTTGACCCGCGTATCCGTCTTGAATCCTTTGGCCGTTACCGACACCGCATAAGTGCCTGGAGAGAGCGAAGGAATGGAAAACGCTCCGTCGGCGCCGGTGGTAACTGTCGTCTTGAATTGCGTGCTGACTTCCACGGCGAGCACTTGCGCGCCAGGAACCATTGCGCCGGTTTGATCGGCCACGGTGCCGCTCAATCCGCCCAGATACCGCTGTGCATGGGCCGGCGAGCAGACCAGCAGCCCCGCCGCCATCCATGCTGCGAGACAGAGGCCCCACTTGACAGCCGGCCTCTCTGGAACCGATGCCAAGTCAACAATTTTCCTGAGTTTCATCTTGCCTCCTGAAGGGGTCACTCCGCGAACAGGGCCATCGAGAACAACGCAGCCCAATACGCGGACCCGAGGTTAAGTCACATTTTGTCTGAACGAATCCTTAGTCCTTGTCGTTGAAGGGTCGTTGAACGCGTCTTTGAATGCACTCCGCTATGCCCCCGCAACCGAGCCACGTAAACGCTCAGCCGCCGTGGGCTCCTTGCGCGAAACTATTTTTGCTTTGGAATCACGACTCCGCATTGTTTTGGAGCGGTCTCACCTTTGGCAAGTTAATTTACCGGAAGATACAGTGGGATTTAACTTGTAATTAACCGCTAGAAACTAATTTAAGCTCCTTAATATCAATACCATATCTGAGAACTGAACAGGGCGCGCGGGGGTCCGGAATAACCCCTGTGAAGCGCGTGTGCAGAGCACGCGCGCGCGCGCGTTGCCGGGTCGAGGGTTGTGAATTAGATTAGATTAGACGTGGGGGGGATTGCAGTGTGGTTTTGCCCATGGCAAACGTTTTTGACAACCCGGCAGCAGCCAGCACAGAGGATCTGCCCAGCCTGGAGGAGCGCCGCGTCCTCATTGAGAGGGTTGCGGGCAGCGAAGAGTTTAGCCGATCGGTCCGGCTGCGGGATTTCTTGCTCTATGTCGGAAACCGCTCGCTGAAGGACGGATCTCTCGACATTCACGAGCAGGAAATCGGCGCGGCCGTCTTTGGCCGGTCCACATCCTACGACCGAAGCCAGGACAATATCGTACGCGTAAATGCCACGGAACTTAGGAAGCGAATCGAGCTGTACTTTGCCACCACCGGCGCTCGCGAGGCGCTGGTCTTTGAGATCCCCCGTGGCGGCTACAAACTCGTCTTCCGCAGGCGAACGGAGGCATCGCCAGTAGAGCGCCCTCGTGGCCTCGCCGAGGATCGCCCCCCGGCCATCTCATCGCAGCGGCGCGCGCCCCAGCTCGCGCAAACCCGTATCCGCTCCGCAGTCCATTTTGCCTGGCCCTTTTTGTGTCTGCTGCTGGCCATCGCCTGCACGCTGCTCTATCTGCAGAATCGCTCCATGCAAAAGTCGATTCATCCATGGCAAAATCAGCCCGCCGTTAAGGCTTTCTGGACCGGCTTCCTTAGTCCCCGTAAACAGACCGACGTCGTCCTGCCCGACGACTCGGCCAGCGTGATTGAAGACATCGCGCACTCGCCCATTTCACTGGACGACTATCAGAATCGCGAATTCATCCGCCGGTTCCAGAATTCCACGATGAGTGCCGATCGCAAGGCGGATGTCGACCAGGTCTTCAACCATAATCTGGTCACATTTGGAGCGGTTCGCGCCGCCCAACTGGTTCTCGGAGAGATTCCGCCGCCGTATCCGGATTACCTCACCCTTACGCGCGACTTCACGACCGACGACATCAACCGCGACAATGTGGTATTCGTTGGCGGCAGAAAGTCCGTTCCCTGGGACTACCTGTTTGACAGCGAATTGAACTTTATTACCGACTACGATTACACACACGGCCTGCAAATCGTCCGAAACATTCATCCCAAACCGGGAGAACAAGCCATCTACACCGTGCCGTTCGGGCCCAATAGCACCACCGGCTACGCCACCATCGCCTATGTTCCCAATCCCAGCCACACAGGAAGCGTCATCATCCTCGGGGGAACCGATTCCGATGCCACCGGCGCGGCCGCCTCGTTCCTCACCTCAGGGGACCAGATGGAGAAACTCCGCAAGACTCTGCACTCCGATCGCTTCCCATACTTCGAGGTACTGCTCAAGACCTCTCGTCTCAGCGGAGCGTTCTTTGGCGCCACGCCCATCGCCTACCGGATCTATCCGCGTCCTCAGTAGACGCAGCACCGAAGCCAATCCGGATCAGGCAAAGAGGAGAAAGCAGCTATCGGAATTCTAGAGCGAAACCAGGGTTCCTGTGTCCTGCTTAGTTTCGTTCGGGCCGCTGGCCGCGGAATTGTCTTCAAACGGCTTAAGGCAACCTTTAACAGCCTTAAGCGAGGCTAAAATTGCCTAAAATCGGATTTATTGTTTACTACTTGATAACCTGGCATATTTCGCAAGCAACTCATTGCATGTGGCTTACAATCACAATGCACTGAAAAAATGGGGCGATTTGCGCCACCCCCACCCCCCCACCTTCAGAAAGGGTGCTTAGCAGCCTGTGGTTTAAGTCGCCATGTTCCAGCGCGGCATGCAGGGCAGCGTGATGGAACGACTTCGCTGCCGAAATATGTAAGCGGCGCCACGACTGGATTGGCCGACGATCTGGCGCCTGC